>NZ_CP081006.1:622581-933872 GCF_022317005.1 Mycobacterium sp. IDR2000157661 | reverse complement strand
CCACGTCGTGCACTCGGTGTGCCCGTTCTGCGCGGTCGGCTGCGCGCAGACGGTGTACGTCAAGGACCAGAAGGTCATCCAGATCGAGGGCAATCCGGACAGCCCGATCTCGCGGGGCCGGCTGTGCCCGAAGGGGTCGGCGAGCAAGCAGTTGGTCACCGGCCCGCAGCGGCTGACGAAGGTGCGCTACCGCCCGCCCTCCGCGACCGACTGGCAGGAGATCGACCTCGACACCGCGATGCACATGGTGGCCGACCGGGTTCTCGACGCCCGCGAGAAGGGCTGGCAGCAGTTCGACGCCGACCGCAACACCTTGCGGCGCACCATGGGCATCGCCAGCCTCGGCGGCGCGACCCTCGACAACGAAGAGAACTACCTGATCAAGAAGCTCTTCACGGCGCTGGGCGCATTGCAGATCGAGAACCAGGCGCGTATTTGACACAGCGCCACGGTTCCCGGTCTGGGAGCCTCCTTCGGTCGCGGCGGGGCGACGGACTACCAGCAGGATCTCGCCAACTCGGACTTCATCGTCATCATGGGATCGAACATGGCCGAGGCGCATCCGGTCGGCTTCCAGTGGGTGATGGAGGCCAAGGCGAACGGCGCCGAGGTCGTCCACATCGACCCGCGGTTCACCCGCACCAGTGCGCTGGCCGACCGGCACGTATCGCTGCGGGCCGGCAGCGACATCGCCTTCCTCGGCGGGGTGATCAACTACATCCTGAGCAACGAGTTGGACTTCCGCGAGTACGTCGCCGCCTACACCAACGCGTCCTTCCTGGTGGATGAGGGCTTCGCCGACACCGAGGATCTCGACGGGCTGTTCTCCGGCTACGACGAGGAGTCGGCGGCCTACGACCCGGCGACCTGGCAGTACGAGTCGACCGACACCGGCGGCGACGAAGCCGGCGAAGCCGGGGAGCGCGGTGAGGACGCCAAGGAGGAGGCCGCGCCGGATCAGCAGGGGTCGGGCGGGCCGCAGATCGAGGGCGGCGCGGGCCACATCCCGTCGGACCCGACGCTGCAGCACCCGCGCTGCGTGTACCAGATCCTCAAGCGGCACTATGCCCGCTACACCCCGGACATGGTTGAGCGGGTGTGCGGGGTGCCCGCCGCGCAGTTCCTGGAGATCGCCAAAGCGTGGGCGGCCAACTCGGGCCGCGAGCGGACCGCCGCGCTGGTGTACAGCGTCGGCTGGACGCAGCACTCGGTCGGCGCCCAGTACATTCGCGCGGGATCGATCATCCAGCTGCTGTTGGGCAACATCGGCAGGCCCGGCGGCGGCATCATCGCGCTGCGCGGACACGCCAGCATCCAGGGGTCGACCGATGTGCCGACGCTGTTCAACCTGTTGCCCGGCTATCTGCGGATGCCGCACGCAGGCGAGGAGACGCTGGCCGAGTACGTCGACGACATCCGGGGCAAGAACCAGAAGGGCTTCTGGCACAACGCCGATGCCTACCTGGTGTCGCTGCTCAAGGAGTACTGGGGCGAGAAGGCGACTGCCGACAACGACTTCTGCTTCGACTACCTGCCGCGCATCAACGGCGACCACGGTACGTACCGCACGGTGATGGACATGGTCGACGGCAAGGTGTTCGGCTATTTCCTGCTAGGTCAGAACCCGGCGGTCGGATCGGCGCACGGACGGCTGCAGCGCCTGGGCATGGCCAACCTCGACTGGCTGGTGGTGCGCGATCTCGTCGAGATCGAGAGCGCGACGTTCTGGAAGAACGGGCCGGAGATCGAGACCGGTGAGATCTCCCCGCAGACGTGCCGCACCGAGGTGTTCCTGTTCCCGGCCGCCTCGCACGTCGAGAAGGCGGGCACATTCACCCAGACGCAGCGCATGTTGCAGTGGCGTGAGCAGGCCGTCGAACCTCCGGGGGACGCGCGCTCGGAGTTGTGGTTCTTCTATCACCTCGGCCGGATCCTGCGCGAGAAGCTCTCCGGCTCAACGGATCAACGCGACCGACCGCTGCTCGACCTGTCATGGGACTACGCGATGGACGGTGACGAGCCGTCCGCGGAGGACGTGTTGCGGCGCATCAACGGCATCGACCTGACCACGGGTCGCGCCGTCGACGGCTACACCGAGCTGAAGGCAGACGGCAGCACGATGTGCGGCTGCTGGATCTACAGCGGCGTCTACGCCGACGAGGAGAACCAGGCCGCTCGGCGCAAACCCCATGACCAGCAGGGCCCTTACGACAACGAGTGGGGCTGGACGTGGCCGATGAACCGCCGCGTGCTCTACAACCGCGCGTCGGCCGACCCGCTGGGCCGGCCGTGGAGCGAGCGCAAGAAGCTCATCTGGTGGGACGAGTCGAGCGGTGAGTGGACGGGTCACGACGTACCGGACTTCGAGAAGACCAAGCCGCCGGACTACCGGCCACCCGAAGGCGCGGTCGGCGTGGAGGCGCTGCGCGGCGACGACCCGTTCGTGATGCAGGCCGACGGCAAGGGCTGGTTGTTCGCGCCGAACGGTGTGCTCGACGGCCCGCTGCCCACACACTACGAACCGCACGAGTCGCCGGTGAGCAACGCCTTCTACCGCCAACAGGGCAACCCGGCGCGCAAGGCCTACCCGCGTGCCGACAACCCGTCGAATCCCTCCGGGCCGGTGGCACACACCGACGTGTTCCCGTTCGTGTTCACCGCCGCGCGGCTCACCGAGCACCACACCGCCGGCGGGATGAGCAGGCAGCTGCCGTATCTGTCGGAACTCCAGCCCGGTCTGTTCGTCGAGGTGTCACCGGCGCTGGCTGCCGAACGCGGCCTGGCGCACATGGATTGGGCTCACGTGGTGACCAGCCGGGCGGCGGTCGACGCGCGGGTGTTCGTGACCGAGCGGATGCGGCCGCTGCGCATCGAGGACACCACGGTGCACCAGGTGTGGATGCCGTATCACTGGGGCAACGCCGGGCTGGTCGAGGGCGACGTGGTCAACGACCTCCTCGGAGTGGTGGTCGACCCGAACGTCTTCATCCAGGAGAGCAAGGTGGCGACGTGCGACATCCAGCCGGGCCGACGGCCGCGCGGGCATGAGCTACTGACCTACCTCGAACAGTATCGGCAGCGTGCGGGTATCACACAGGAGAAGCCATGAGAGACAACAGCTTCTACGGTCCGCTGGCCGATGTGGCCGGTGAGGCGGGCTACGACGATCATCCGCCGCGGATGGGCTTCTTCACCGACACCTCGGTGTGCATCGGCTGCAAGGCATGTGAGGTGGCCTGCAAGGAATGGAACGGGGTGCCCGACGCCCGAGCCGGGGCCGGGTTCAACCTGCTGGGCATGTCGTTCGACAACACCGGCGAACTGGGCGCCAACTCGTGGCGGCACGTGGCGTTCATCGAGCAACCTGCAAGCGATGAGCCGACGGTGGACTTGGGGATGCCGGGCTTCGAGCGGCCCGGGGAGGCGATGAGCGTCGACACCGGCACCGATTTCCGATGGCTGATGAGCAGCGACGTATGCAAGCACTGCACGCACGCGGGTTGCCTGGATGTGTGCCCTACGGGCGCGCTGTTCCGCACGGAGTTCGGCACCGTCGTTGTGCAGCAGGACATCTGCAACGGTTGCGGCTACTGCGTGTCGGGCTGCCCCTACGGCGTGATCGAGCGGCGCGAAGGTGACGGCCGCGCGTGGAAGTGCACCCTGTGCTACGACCGGTTGCGCGACGGCCTGGAACCCGCGTGCGCCAAGGCCTGCCCGACGGACTCGATCCAGTTCGGTGAGCTCGACGAGTTGCGGGAGCGGGCCGCCCGCCGCGTCGAGGATCTGCACGCGCGCGGCGTGAGGCAGGCCCGCCTCTACGGTGAGGACCCCAACGACGGCGTCGGTGGCGACGGCGCGTTCTTCCTGTTGCTCGACGAGCCGGAAGTCTATGGGCTGCCGCCGGATCCGGTGGTGCCGACACGCGACGCTGGGGCGATGTGGCGCTATGCGGGGATGGCCGCGTCGGCGTTGGTCGGTATCGCGGTGTCGGCGTTCGTGGGGCGGGCATGAGAGACCAACTGGCGGTGCCGCACGCCGAGTTCCGGTCATATTACGGACGGCCCATTCTGAAGAAGCCGGTGTGGGACTGGAAGATCGCGGCCTACCTGTTCTCCGGCGGGCTGTCGGCGGGGTCGGCGATGCTGGCGGCCGGGGCGGACCTGACGGGCCGGCCCGGGCTTCGCCGGGTGAGCCGGATCGGTGCGTTGTTCAGTGTTCTCGCGAGCCTGTACTTCCTGATCGCCGACCTCGGCCGCCCGGAGCGCTTCCACCACATGTTGCGGGTGGCCAAGCCGAGTTCACCGATGAGCGTCGGCACGTGGATTCTCTTCGCATACGGCCCGGGCGCGGGACTGGCCGGGGTCGCGGAGCTTCTGCCTCGGCGGGTTCGGCGCACAGGGCTCGGCCGGCTGGCCGGCTGGCTGGCCCGCCCCGCGGGAGCGTGGGGGGCCGCGATGGCACCGGGCGTCGCGTCGTATACCGCGGTGCTGTTGTCGCAGACGGCGGTTCCGGCCTGGCGGGAGGCGCACCCGTATCTTCCGTTCGTGTTCACGGGGTCGGCCGCGGCCAGCGGCGGCGGGCTCGGGATGCTGCTGGGTCCCGTCGGCGAGTCGGCGCCGGCGCGCCGGATGGCGGTGCTGGGCGCGGGCATGGAGGTGGCCGCGTCGCGGGTGATGGAGCGGCGTCTCGGCCTCGTCGGCGAGGCGTACACCACCGGCAGGCCGCATCGGCTGCGCCGGCTGTCGGAGCTGCTGACGGTCGGCGGGGCGGTCGGCGCTGTGGTGGGCCGGCGGGGTGCGGTGGTCGCGGCGTCGGGCGCGGCGCTGCTCGTCGGCAGCGCTTTGCAGCGGTTCGCGGTGTTCGAAGCCGGGAAGGCGTCGACAAAGGATCCGAAGTACGTGGTGTTGCCGCAACGCGAACGGCTCGCGGCGGCGGAGTCCGTTCGCGCTTAGTCCTCCAGAGCGCGACCGACGATCAGGGGATCCGGTTCGCCCACGACGTCGTGGTCCTTGTCGTCGTAGTCGTACTTGCTCAGCAGGTAGCGCATGGCGTTGATGCGGCCGCGCTTCTTGTCGTTGCTCTTCACCACGATCCACGGCGCGTGGTCGGTGTCGGTGGCCAGGAACATCTCCTCCTTGGCCTCGGTGTACTCCTGCCAGCGGTTGCGCGACTCCAGGTCCATCGCGGAGAACTTCCAGTGCCGCAACGGGTCGATCAGCCGGATCGCGAACCGGGTGCGCTGCTCAGACGGTGTGACCGAGAACCAGAATTTGGTCAGGTGGATGCCCTCGTTGACCAGCATCTCCTCGAAAAGCGGTGCCTGCCGGAGAAATTCGGCGTGCTGCTCAGGTGTGCAGAACCCCATCACCTTCTCGACCCCCGCACGGTTGTACCAGGACCGGTCGAAGAACACCATCTCACCGGCGGTGGGCAGGTGGTTGACGTAGCGCTGGAAGTACCACTGCGACTTCTCCGTATCGGTGGGCTTCTCCAGCGCCACCACGCGGGCGCCACGCGGATTGAGATGTTCGGTGAACCGCTGGATCGTCCCGCCCTTGCCCGCGGCGTCACGGCCCTCCACGACGATCACGTGGCGCGCACCGGTGCGCTGGCTCCACTGCTGCAGCTTGAGCAGTTCGATCTGCAGGCGGCGCTTGACCTTCTCGTAGTCGGCCCGGTCCATGCGCCCGTCGTAGGGGTAATGCTCCCGCCAGGTCTGGATCGGGTCGCCGTTGCGGTCCAGCAGCACCGGATCGTCGTCGTCCTGGTCGTCGACGGTGAAGCCGTGCCCATCGGTCGACAGGGCGTCGAGGTCGATCATGGTCTCAGCAGTCATCGATGGCTCCTCGACGACTCAATTCCCGCCCGAGCCGAGCCGAAAACGCCGCCCACCACACGGCGGGGGGTTTCCCGTGCCCCGCCTTCGGGAAACCGCCTCCCGTGCAAAGCGAGCGCGTCGAGTCGGTGTTGCTCGTCCTATGAGCGTCAAGTACGCGGTGAACCGTGCGACCGACAGTCGTGCGATGCAGTACTTCGCGCGGGCCGGATTCCCGATCAGCGGCGTCCTGCACGTCCTCGTGGCCTACATGATCGGGCGGATCGCGCTGGGATCGGAGGGCGACGCCGACCAGTACGGGGCGCTGGCGACCGTGGCGCGCCAGGGCGGCGGAGCCGTGTCGCTGTGGCTCGTGGCCGCCGGTTTGCTCGCCCTGGCGATGTGGCGACTCGCGGAGACCGCTATCGGCCTGCACCCGGGGGAGAGTCCCCACGCGCATACCCGGCGATCACCAGTCTTGAGCAGGCTCAAGGCGTTCGGACTGGCACTGGTCTACGCGGCGGTGGCGTACACCGCGGTGCAGTTCGCGCTGGGCGCGAGCCTGCGCAGCGGTCAGCAGACCGAGGGGCTGAGCGCGCGGCTGATGCAGTCCGACGGCGGCAAGGTGATCATGGTCGCCGTCGGCCTGGTCATCGCCGTCATCGGCGCCTACTACGTCCACAAGGGCGCCACCCGCAAGTTCCTCGACGACCTGTGCATGCCGCCGGGCCGGCTCGTCACCGCCCTCGGACTGTGCGGTCACGTCGCCGAGGGTGCGGTGCTGTTCGGCGCGGGTCTGTCCGTCATCGGCGCGACCTATCTGAGCGATCCGGCCAAGGCGACGGGTCTCGACGGGGCGGTCGAACAGATCAGCCACGCCCGCTTCGGCACGGCGCTGCTGTCGATCGCCGCCGCCGGGTTCGCCGCCTACGGGCTCTACAGTTTCGCGTTGACCCGTTACGCACGCATGTGAGCCCGGCGTTTCCGGCAACGGCCAGGGAGGTACCCCACGGGCCATGAGTGAGCAGTGGGAATGTGCCGTCATCGGTGGGGGCGCGGCCGGGCTGAGCGCAGCCCTGGTGCTGGGCCGCGCCCGTCGGCGCACCGTCGTCGTCGATGCCGACGAACAGAGCAACCGGGCGTCGGCCTCCATCGGCGGCCTGCTCGGCTACGACCAGCGGCCGCCTGCCGAGCTGTACTCCGCCGGTCGCCGCGAGCTCGCGGCCTATCCCAGCGTCGAATACCGCCACGGCCGGGTCCGCAGCGGGCGCCGCGTCGACAGCGGCTTCCTCCTCGAAACCGACGGCGGCGAGATCCACGCCAAGCGCGTCCTGCTGACCACGGGCATGCAGTACTGCCCGCCCGATATGCCCGGGCTCGCCGAACTGTGGGGCACCTCGGTGTTCCAGTGCCCGTTCTGTCACGGCTGGGAGATGCGCGACGCCCGGCTGGCCAGCCTGGCCGCCGGGGAGGAGGCGGTGCACTCGGCGTTGATGCTGCGGGGCTGGAGCGACGACGTCGTCATCCTCACCGACGGCCGTACCGATCTCTCGCCGGCCGAGACGAACGCGCTGACGTCGGCGGGTGTCACGATCGACGACCGTCGTGTCGTCGAATTGCTCAGTGAGGACGGCAAGCTCACCGCCATCGCGTTCGCCGACGGCACCCGCCTGGCCCGCGACGGCCTGCTCGTGGAAGCGCCGCTGCGGCAACGCACGCCGCTCGCCGAGCAATTGGGGGCGACGTGCGCTCCCGGCCCGCTGGCCGCCGACACCATCGCCGTCGACCAGATCCACCGCACGGAGGCCAGTGGCGTGTTCGCGGCGGGCGACGTGTGCACCGAGCAACCGCACATCGCCGGCGCGATCCAGTCGGGCTCACAGGCTGCCATGATCGTGGTGCAGAGCCTGCTCGCCGACGAGTACGGGCTGCCCTATCCGCCCACTTGACTACGGCCGCAACGCGACTCGGATGAAGCCGTCGGACTTGTTCTTGAACAGGTCGTAGGCGCGCACCCCCTCGCTGAGCGGCAGGTCGTGGGTGATCAGCATCGAGGGCTCCAGGTCGCCCTGCTGCACGTGGTCGAAGAACTGCCTGATGTAGCGCTGGCCGTGCTGCTGGGCGGTCCGCAGGGTGAGCCCCTTGTTCATCAGCATGCCCATCGGGACACTCTCTCTGTGATCCTCTCGGCGAGCTGCTTCACCTGCGCCTTGGCGCCGTCCACCACGCTCATGCGGTTCTCCCCGAATCGTGTTGGCGGTGCGGTTACCCGGTCAGTAGCGCGTCACACCCGTCGACACCCGACAATGGCGGGATGTCAGAAACACCACAGGCGTGGCACCTCGACCAGAGCGACGGCCGGCTGCTGGTCCGCACCGGCGTCACGGGCCGGGCAGCGAAGATGGGTCACCGGCTGACCATCGCCATGAACAGCTGGCACGCCGGGGTCGACTGGACCCACGGCGAACCCACCGAGGTTCGGATGACCGTCGACGTGGCCTCCCTTGAGGTCATCGGCGGCGAAGGCGGCGTTACGCCGCTGACCGGTCCGGAGAAGATGCTGGCCCGCACCAACGCTCTGAAAACCCTTGACGTCAAGCGCTTCCCGCAGATCACGTTCGAGACGACGACGATCGAACGCGCGCCAACCGGTTACCGCCTCGCCGGTACAGTGCAGATACACGGAACAACCCGGGACTGCGTGGTCGACCTCAACGTCGAGGAGTCCGCCGGCGGATGGCAGATGTCCGGTGACGTGCAGATCCGTCAGACCGAGTTCGGCGTCAAGCCGTACTCGATGCTGATGGGCGCCATGAAGGTCGCCGACGCGGTCACCGTGTCGTTCACCGCGGAACGGGCCACCGCCTCGCCACGTTAACCAGGCTCGCGATGCGGGAACACTGCTGAAGCCCCGATTCCGGGACCGACGGAAGGATTGCATGTGAGCTCGCGTGACGGCGACTCTCGCCTGGGCACCACGTTCGGGCCCTATGAGCTGCAGTCTCTGATCGGGGTCGGGGGAATGGGCGAGGTCTACCGCGCCTACGACACGGCAAGAGAGCGCACGGTCGCGCTCAAGGTGCTGCGTGCGGACATGGCCGCCGACCCCGACTTCCAGGAACGGTTCCGCCGCGAGTCGCGCGTCGCCGCCCGCCTGCAGGAACCGCACGTCATCCCGGTGCACGACTTCGGTGACATCGACGGCGTCCTCTACATCGACATGCGCCTCGTCGAAGGCGCCAGCCTGAAGGAACTACTGCGGACCGCCGGGGCGCTGCCCCCGTCGCGCGCGGTGTCCGTCATCGGCCAGGTCGCCGCCGCGCTGGACGCCGCGCACGGCAACGGCCTGGTGCATCGCGACATCAAACCCGAGAACGTCCTGCTCACCCCCGACGACTTCGTCTACCTGGTGGACTTCGGCATCGCCCACGGCGGCGGCGAGGCCAGCGTCACCAAGACCGGCCTGGTCCTCGGGTCCTGCGCGTACATGGCCCCGGAGCGCATCAGCGGCGAGCGTGGCGGCCCCGCCTCCGACGTCTACTCGCTGGCCTGCCTGCTCTACGAGTGCCTCACCGGCCGCGCGCCGTTCGAGGCCGGTGACCTGCGCGAGGTCATGGGCGCGCACCTGTTCACCGCGCCGCCGCGGCCGAGCATCATGCGCCGCGGCGTCGGCCGCGGGTTCGACGACGTCGTCGCGCGGGGCATGGCGAAGAAACCGGCCGACCGGTTCCCGACCGCCGGTGACCTGGCCAAAGCCGCCGCTGCGGCCGCCGACCAGCCACCCGTTGCGGCGCCGGTACCCCCGCCGCCGCCGCCCGGCACGCGGCAATTCTCCGCCGTCGACCCGAACCCGGCGCGCACGGCTTATCAGCGTCGCCCGCCGCCGCCGCCCAAGAAGCGCGCCAGCAACACGCAGGTCGCGCTGGTGGTGGCCACGATCGTGATGTTCACCGCAGCGGTGGTGCTTGCCGCGGTACTCGTCCTCACCGGCCAGGACTCCGGCACCGCGCCGCAGACCCGGCTGGCCGTGCCGCCGTCGACCACCACCGAGACGGTCCCGCCGTCCGGCCAGAGGGCCACCACCACGAGCCCGACACCGACGACCAGCGGGCCGCCGATCGCCGGCGTGTCCGGGACCGACTCGCGGGGCTTCGTCGGCCACACGGCCCGCTGTGCACCCGGCAACGCCCCGGCCGCCGCGATCAGGACGGCGCAGTCACTTGCGGTGATCTGCGAAACGGGCGACGGCGAGTACGTCTACCGCGGCGAGCGCCTCAGCGACGGCGCCAACATCCAACTGGCCGGCGCGCAACCCTCGGGCGCCGGGTTCACCGTCACCAACCCGGCCGACGGCGCGCGCTACGACGTGCAGCCGAACATGCTGACCATCATCAGCAACGGCACCGTCGACTCGGCCGAGCCGGCACTGGAGTACGGCGCATCCGGCTAGCGGGTCCGTCCGTGGCCCGACGGAACCGCGGACGCGCTTCGCGGCCCGGTGCAAGCCGTCGTGTATGGTTCAGAGAGTTGGAAATCCAGCCAATCCGGGATGCGTCAGCCGGTTGACCGCTGACCACGACGAGCAACCGCTCACGCCGGGTACGCAGGTGACTACCGCCCGTAGGGATCACCTTGACCACCCTTTCCACGTTTCCCACCCTGTCGAACCCCGTTGCCGCTGAGAGCTTCTCCGAAGTTCCCAGCTTTGCCATTCTGAGCACCTATCCACCGACGCCCTGCGGACTGGCGACGTTCAGTTCCGCGCTCGCCGAAGGTCTGGTTTCCCAGGGCGCCGAGGTCGGCATCGTGCGTCTTGCCGATGGCGATCCCACCACCAGTGGTCGCGTCATCGGCGAATATCACACCGGCTCACCATCGTCCGTTTCACGGTGTGCTGACCTGCTGAACCGCAGCGATGTCGCGGTCATCCAGCACGAGTACGGCATCTACGGCGGGAGGGACGGCGACGAGGTCGTCGATGTTCTCGACGGGCTGCGCGTACCGTCGATCGTCATCGCTCACACCGTCCTTCGAGACCCGACGCGCCACCAGCGAATGGTTCTGAAAGCCGTTGCGGCCCGGGCAGATCAGCTGATCGCGATGTCGCAGGCCGCCACCGAGCGGCTGCGCGCCGGCTTCGGCGTCGAAAGCGGCAAGATCACCACCATCCCGCACGGCGCGACCGTGCCGATGGGCGCCTACGGCTCCCGGGGCAGCCGGCCGACGGTGTTGACGTGGGGTCTGTTGGGTCCGGGCAAGGGTGTTGAGCGAGTGATCGAGGCGATGAGATCGCTGCGGAACCTGCCCGGTCGCCCGCGTTATGTGGTTGCGGGCCGGACACACCCGAAAGTGCTGGCCGCCGACGGTGAGGCGTATCGCGCCGCCCTCGTCGAACAGGCGCGTGCGTGCGGTGTAGCGGACTCGGTCGTCTTCGACACCGGATACCGCAACGTCGCGATGCTGATGGCGCTGGCGCGGTCTGCAGCGGTGGTGGTCCTGCCTTATGATTCGCCCGATCAGGTGACATCGGGGGTCCTCGTCGATGCGATAGCAAGCGGGCGGCCCGTGGTCGCGACCGCGTTCCCGCATGCGGTCGAGTTGCTGGCGAGCGGCGCCGGGATCGTGGTCGATCACGACGACCCGGAAGCGCTGGAGGCCGCGCTGCGCCGGGTGCTGACGCAACCACGCCTGGCAGGGGCGATGGCGGCAGAGGCTCGACGACTGGCACCGGAGATGGCGTGGCCGATTGTGGCGCGCACCTATGTCGACGTGGCGCAGCGATTGCTCGCGCAACGACAGACACGCAGATGAGCGCGGTATCGCCGCCGCCGGTGTTCGACCATCTGATGCGGCTGACCGACCGCCGCGGCACCTTGGAGCACGCATGTCTCACCGAACCGCTGCCCGAGCACGGGTACTGCACCGATGATGTCGCCCGTGTCCTGGTCGTGACCACTCGCGGCTCGGGCGGCGACCGCGCGCTGAACGGCCTTGCCGGACTTTCGCTGCGGTTCCTCGACGAGGCTCAGACCCTCACCGGCCCCTGCCACAATCGGATGGACCGGGACGGCAAGTGGACCGATGAACCGGCGCTCGAAGACGCCTGGGGGAGGTGTCTCTGGGGTCTGGGCACCGCGGCCGCCCACAGCACGGTGGCCTGGGCCCGGCAGTCGGCGCTGATGCAGTTCGACCGGGCCGCCCAGCAACGGTCGGTGTGGCCGCGCGCGAGCGCGTTCGCGGTCCTGGGTGCAGCCGAAGTACTCGCGGTCGACCCGCAGCACCGTTCGGCGCGCGCGCTGATCACCGACTACGCCGCTTCGGTGCCCGCCGACGGTGCCGACCCGTCGTGGCCCTGGCCCGAGCCCCGGTTGACCTACGCGAACGCCGTTCTGCCCGAGGCGATGATCGCCGCAGGCACCGCTCTGGACGACTCGATCCTGACTCGACGCGGCCTCGACCTGCTGGCCTGGCTCATCCGAACCGAGTCGGTCGACGGCCGCTTGTCACCGACACCCGTCGCGGGCAGGGGCCCGCAGGACATCAGGCCCGCATTCGATCAGCAGCCGATCGAGGTGTCCACGATCGCGGACGCCTGCGCGCGCGCCGCCGCCGTGGACGCCGACCCGATCTGGCGCGACGGCATCCGTGCCGCCGCGGCATGGTTCCTTGGTGACAACGACGCGGGCACACCGATGTGGGACCCGCGCACCGGAGGCGGATTCGACGGGCTGCACGCCCACGGCGTGAACAAGAATCAGGGCGCGGAGTCGACGTTGGCGCTCATCTCGACCTTTCAGCAGGCGCGCCGCTTATCGACTGTGCCGCAGTGACTTCGGCCGTCGCCGAGCAGGTCACGCGCAGCACCCACCGGCTCGCATCGAACAGATCCAGGGTGATCGCTCGCCTGTTCGTACCGGGCGCGGAGGGCTTCGAGGAGCAGGACTCCCGTGCCGGCGCGGCGCTCGCCCGCGTCCTGGCTCTCGACGAGGACGAGGTGCACACGGCGTTGGACGATGTGATCGCGCGGTTCGACGGACGGCATCGCGATCTGCTCGGCATCCTTCGCAGGCACGCCTATGAGATCGCCGACCGCCTGGACCCGGCCGCTGCGGCGTCCGAGGCTCGGCTGCTCCTCATGGGAGCGGTGTTCACCAGCGAGTACGCCATCGAAGGCGCAGCTTTGTGCAATCCGAGCATGGTGGCTCACCCTGACCAGGCGGGAACGGCCGCCCACAGCTTGCGCTTCGTGATGAGCGTGCGCGGGATAGGTGAAGGACACATCTCCTCGATCGGATTTCGGACGGGCATCGTCGATGACTTCGGTGCGGTCGTGCTCGACGATCCACCCGAATTCGCGACGGTGGGCGCGGTCGTGCCGACACTGCTCGAGGGGCCGGTGTTCCGCAATGAGTTGCGCCGCATGCATGGCACCGGTGAGGCGGCCGACTTCGTCCTCGACGGCCTCGGCGGCAGGTTCACCCGAGCCGATCTCGATGAACGGATCGACCGGCTGCAGGATCACCGCCGTACACGCGGTCGCGCCGCCGAGACGATCTCGCTGATCCGCGCCATCGCGGATCGGATGTACGGCGTCGAACTGTCCGCCGGAATGATCAGTGAGCAGGTCCTCTGGCCGGCGATGCAAGCCGAGCGAGCGGGGATGGAAGACGCGCGGTTCGTCCGGTTCGTAGAGGACGACGGAACCGTGACGTTCTATGCGAGCTACACCGCCTACGACGGATCGCACATCAGCCAGCAACTGCTGACGACTACCGACTTCCACTCGTTCACGTCCACTCCGATGGTGGGTCGGGCCGCGGCCAACAAGGGTCTGGGATTGTTTCCCCGGCGGATAAGGGGTCGGTTCGCCGCCATGTCGCGATCGGACCGCGAATCCAACGCCGTCGCCTTCTCGGACGACCCCTTCGAGTGGACCACCTCGCAACCGTGCCAGCAGCCGACGCGCGCCTGGGAGGCTGTGCAGATCGGAAACTGCGGACCGCCCATCGAAACCGAAGCCGGCTGGCTGGTGCTCACCCACGGAGTCGGTCCGATGCGCACCTACCGCATCGGGGCCATTCTGCTCGACATCGAGGAACCCACCCGGGTCATCGGTCGACTCCGTGCGCCCCTGCTCAGCCCTACCCCCGACGAGCAGGACGGTTATGTCCCCAACGTCGTCTACTCGTGCGGCGCACTGGTACACCGCGCTACGTTGGTGCTGCCCTACGGTATCGGCGACGCGACAGTCGGTTTCGCCACGGTGCCAATGGATGCTCTGCTCGCCGAGCTGAGGTCGTGAGCGACCCCGTTACGGGTACCCAGCTCCGCAAACGGGTGTACCGTAAAGGGTATCGGGCAGCTCGGCTCCGAGCGCAAAATGCCCTAGAGTCAAAGGAAATTCGACGATGACCACAAGTCTGCGCACACCCTATGCCGAACGTGTCGAGCTGGTAGCCGACACCATCATGACCTACTCGAAGCTCAAGGGAGCGGCAGCGGAGGAATTGGCCGTGCATGTGTTGCACGCGCTGAACTCCATCCCGGAAAAGATGCGCTGAGCGATGATACCCGGCCTGCCCGAAGTCGACCGAAAAAGATTTCGTGACAACGCAATTCGCGTGGGCACGGGATTCGTTGCCAAAGAGCGCTCGTTCGTGCTCGAGTCGCTGTCGGCGTTGGGACCGCATCTGGGCAAGTGGGACCCCCGCGATGTGGAGATCGATGTCTCTCTGCAGGACCGGGGTGGCAGCCAGCAACGCGTGACGGTGCGGGCGCGGCTGCCAGGGCTCCCGATGCTGGTCGCGACGGCCGACAACCCCGATGTGGCCCACGCGTTGAGTGAAGCCAAGCGGGAGCTGATTCGTCAACTCAAGCACCAGAAGTCCGCTCAGGACCCCATGAACAACCGCCGGGGCAGGCGTACCACCATTCGGCACCCAAGCGCACCGCCGCATTCGGACGCCGAAGATCTCCGATGATCGGCCCGGAAGCCTCTGCTCCGGCCGCTCACCGAGCCGCAGCCTGTTCGCTGCGCACCGGGTGCGGATAGGTATCGGCTCGACGCTGGAACGACAGGATGGCGGGGTTGCCGACGACACCGTCGCGAATCTCTATCGCACGGGCGATCGTGGGAGTCGAGTCCCACGCCACCGGTCCGCTCAGCACCGTCTCGAGGTGCGGCAACAGCGCCTCGCTGATTTCCCACGTCGCCGAGTTCCACAGATGTGACGGGCTGTGGTCGACGGCGTAATACTTCACGCCGTTCGACATTTCGATGACGGGCTCGGCGAATGACGTCGGGCGTGCCCAGTCGAAGCCCATGCCGACGTCGCAGGACACGTCGACGATGAGACTGCCCGGGACGAAGGAGGGCAGATCCCCCTCGGTCGCGAATATCAACGGGTTGCCGGGGTCCTGCAACACACAGTTGACGACGATGTCGTTGTCGGCGAGAACGCGGGCGACCGGTATGACCCCCTCGTCGGGACTGTCGGCCCAGGTTGCTTCAGGCGCAGCTCCGTCGTCGTGGCCCATCTGGACGATTTGGGTGGAGTGTATCGGCGCGGCGACGGCGGCCACCTCGCGATTGGTGAGCACCCGCACGTCGTCGACGCCGTGGGCGTTGAGTGCGGTGACCGCGCCGCGGGCGGTCGCACCGAAGCCGATGACCGAGGCGCGCAGACGCCGGCCGTAACTTCCGGTGATGCCGGCCAGCTGCATGGCGTGCAGAACGGAGCAGTATCCGGCCAGTTCGTTGTTCTTGTGAAAGACATGCAGCCCGAAACCGCCATCGGCCTGCCAGTGGTTCATCGCCTCGAAGGCGATCAACGTGAGCCGCCGGTCGATGGCGACCTGTGTCAGCGCCGCATCCTGCACGCAATGCGGCCAGCCCCAGACGATCTGCCCCATCCTGAGTTCGGCCAGATCCTCGGCCTGGATCTTGGGCAGCAGGATGACGTCACACTCGGCGACCAGTTGCTCGCGGGTCCGCATCCCGGCGACGAGTTGCCCCAGCTCGTCGTCTGTGGCCCCGAAGTGCGCGCCATAGCCGCGCTCGAGGAGCGTTCGGCGCAGGATGCGATCGTCGATCTTGGCGAAATGCGCCGGATGGATCGGAAGCCGGCGCTCGTCCGGCTTACGGTAGCGGGCCAGGACGCCCAGCGAAAGCGGCTGTGCCTCAGCGCTTCTTGACATGGAGCAAAGCCTCGGTCGACGAGACCCGGGCAGCCTGCTGCTTGGCATGCTTGACGGCGCGCTTTTCCTTGAGGGACTTGCCGGACTTCTTGGTCATCGTGTGCCGGGGGGACTTGTCAGACATCGCTGACCCCTTGCTCGTGGGGGCCTGGGTGGTCCCGATCCCCCGACTCTACTCCGGCAGGCCTGAGCCGCCTGACGAAGCGAGGCCGGCACTCGCGCCGTACCACGTACAGTGAAGGTAACGCCGACGCGCTTTCGTCGTCACCTTCGTCTCGACCGGTCGTCCGCTCACCGCGGGTTCTCGCACGAGCCCATCTTTCGCCAGCACGGCCGGATCGACCAGGACATCTCATGGCAATCGCCGATATCGCTGCCTACGCACATCTGGGTGAGGCGGACATCGAGGCACTCGGCTACGAATTGGACGGAATACGGCGAGACATCGAGGAGAGCCTCGGCACCGGCGACGCGGCATACATTCAACGCACGATCCGTTTTCAACGAATGCTGGAAGTCGCGGCGCGACTTCTCATCGCCGGTACCCGGTCACGCCCCGGATGGCTGGTCGGCACCGCCGCGCTGGCGGTGGCCAAGAGCATCGAGAACATGGAGATCGGCCACAATGTGAGCCACGGTCAATGGGATTGGATGAATGATCCCGAGATCCACTCGAGCACGTGGGAGTGGGACATGGCCGGGCTCTCGTCGCAGTGGAGGCACGCCCACAACTACCAGCATCACGTCTTCAGCAACGTTCTCGGCATGGACGAGGATCTCGGCTTCGGGGTCATGCGAATGACCCGAGATCAGCCGTGGCGACCTCGGCATCTTCTGCAGCCGCTGCAGAATCTGTTCCTCGCCGCGACATTCGAGTGGGGCATCGCCCTGCACGACGTCGAGCTGAAGCGGGGCCAGGGGATGACGGCCGAGGTGAAAGCCCTGATGGTGAAGGTAGCCAGGCAGGCGGTCAAGGACTACGTGGTGTTCCCGGCGCTGAGCCGGTCTCGCTGGCGCAGGACCCTGGCCGCGAACGCGGTGGCGAACCTGTCCCGCAACATCTGGGCCTACATGGTCATCTTCTGCGGGCATTTCCCCGACGGCGCAGAGAAATTCACCGCGGACGTCCTCGATGAGGAAACCCGTGCGGAGTGGTATCTGCGTCAGATGTTGGGAGCTGCGAACTTCGACGCCGGACCCGTGCTGGCCTTCGCCAGCGGCAACCTCTGCTATCAGATCGAACACCACATGTTTCCGGACCTGCCGAGCAACCGGTACGCGCAGATCGCCGTCCGCGTACGGGCGCTGTGTGAAAAGTACGACCTGCCGTACACCAGCGGCTCGCTTGTGCGCCAATACCTTTTGACGCTGCGGACCGTGCACAAGCTTGCCTTGCCCGACGGAATGCTCACGGCCACCTCCGACGACGCCCCCGAGACTGCCTCGGAGCGGAAGTTCGGCTCCGACTCCCGCCCGGTGACGCGACCTGGCGGCCGGATTGTCGGGTTGCAGACGGCGCTTCGCGCTCGGGCCGGGCGAATTCGGCGCTGAGCGCCGCGGTCCAGACCGTCGGATCGGCCGGTGTCAGCCCCGCCGCGTTCCGTAGTCGACCTGCCAGTGCTTGATCCCGTTGATCATGCTCGACCGCAACCGCTCGGGGGTCGACACCGGGCGTAGATCGGGCAGGTGGTCGGCGATCGCGTTGAACATCAGGTCGATCGTCATCCGCGCGAGGTTCGCGCCGATGCAGTAGTGCGCGCCGGTGCCACCGAACCCGAGATGCGGGTTGGGGGTGCGCAGGATGTCGAATGAGTGCGGTTTCTCGAAGACGTCCTCGTCGAAGTTCGCCGACCGGTAGAACAGCACCAGTCGCTGCCCCTTCTTGATCGGGACCCCGGACAGTTCGGTGTCGGCCAACGCCGTCCGCTGGAACGCGGTGATCGGCGACGCCCATCGGATGATCTCGTCGGCGGCGGTCTTGGGCCGCTGCGCCTTGAACAGCTCCCACTGGTCACCGAACTCGGCGAACGCCATCATGCCCTGGGTGATCGAGTTGCGGCTGGTCTCGTTGCCCGCGATCGCCAGTGTCACCACGAACATGCCGAATTCCGCGTCGCTGAGCTGACCGTCGGCGTCGGCATCGATCAGTGTGCTGACGATGTCACGATCTGTTGGTCCTGGGTCCCCGGCTTTGCGCTGCGCCAACTGCATGGCGTACCACATCATCTCGCCCGCCGAAGCCAGCGAGTCGTAGTCGGCGAATTCGGGGTCGTCGGCGCCGATCATCCGGTTCGACCAGTCGAACAGCTTTTCTCGGTCCTGCTGCGGCACGCCGAGCAACCCGGCGATGGCCTGCAGCGGAAGCTCGCGGGCGACCTGCAGGACGAAGTCACCGGACCCCTCGGCGGCCGCCTCAGCGGCGATCTGCTGCGCCCGATCGCCGAGCTCGCCGCGCAACCGCTCCACGGCGCGGGGCGTGAAGCCGCGGGAGACGATCTTGCGCAACCGCGAGTGCTCGGGGTCGTCCATCATGATCATCGACGCCCGGCCCGCCTCGATCTGGCCGCCGCCGCCGGTCACCGGGTACCGCGGCACCACGGATTTCTCCGACGACGAGAACACGTCGGCGCGCAGCGACACCTCACGTACGTCGCGGTGCTTGGTCACCACCCAGTAGCCGCCATCACCGAACCCGCCGACGTCAGGGTCCTGCTCGTTCCACCAGATCGGCGCTGCCCGCCGCAACTCGGCGAACTCCTCCATCGGCAGTCGTTGCGCGTAGATGTCCGGATCGGTGAAGTCGAAGCCCAGCGGCAGGTTCGGGGTCACCATGCCTTCAGGATGAGACACCGCGCGCGCCGACACGGGAGAATGGGCACACCGCCGACGCGACGGCGGCCGGTGTGATCGTCGTGGAACTGGTCCTGACATTTCCGTCTGCACACGAGGCTCGGGCGTTACTCTTCCGAAACAGGGCAACCTCTTGGATCGGGGATCTACCGTGGACAACCGCAAGCACGCTCGCAACAGCCGGCAGGCCCGGGCACAAGAGATCGAGGAAGACGCCCGCCGCCTGCGCGAATTCGACAACTTCGCGAGGTTCTCCGAACAGGACCTCAAGCGCCTGGCGCAGGCGGCGCACCGCACCTCGACCTCCGGCCCGTGGCCGCTGATCCGTCAGCACACTGTGTCGGACGCCTGCTACATCCTGCTCAGCGGCGAGGCGGGCGTCTATGTCGGAAACGACCGCATCGCGGTCGTCGGCCCAGGAGAGGTCATCGGGGAGTCTGCACTGCAACGCGGAAAACTGCGGAATGCCACCGTGACGACGACGGGGCAGGCCGAGGTGTTGCATGTCGATCGTGACGACCTTGCGCGATTGCTCGACGAACTACCCGCACTCAAGGAAATGATGGACGAAACGGTCAAGCGGCACGTGCCGAGCACCGCCGATTCAGACTGATCGGAGCGATCGAGAACCTCGCGGCATTGCGCTCAGCGGATGAATCCTTCGTTTGACGTCCACATCGTTGCGGGTACGTCAGGCGGATGGAACGGCTGAGCGGTTTCGACGCGAGCATGCTGTACAGCGAGTCGGCGGCCGTGCCCCTGCATGTGTGTTCGATCGCCGAGTTGGACACGACGACGATTCCCGGCGGATACAGCTTCGACCGGTTACACGACCATCTGGCGTCACGTCTGCGGGCGCTGCCGGAGTTGAGGGCCAAGCTCGCCGACAGCCAGCTCAACCTCGACCATCCGGTGTGGGTCGAGGACCAGGACCTGGACTTGTCCTTCCATCTGCGTCGCATCGCCCTGCCGACGCCGGGAGGGCGCCAGGAACTGGCCGATGTGTGCGGACGTATCGCGTCGGTTCCGCTGGACCGCAGCAAGCCGCTGTGGGAGATGTGGGTCATCGAGGGCGTCGGCGGCACGGACCCGCAGCGGGATGGCCCGATCGGCCTCATGATCAAGGTGCACCACGCCGCGGTGGACGGGGTGTCGGCCGCCAACCTGCTCAGTCAGCTGTGTGACGTGGTGCCGGACGCCCCGCCACCCGATTCGGTGGACGGGCCCGGAGGCGCGACGCCGTTGGAGATAGCCGGCGGGGGGCTGATGCGGGCCCTCACTCGTCCGTGGCAGCTGGTGAGGGTGGTGCCCGAGACGATGTCGACGATCGTCAACACCATCAGCCGTGCCCGCAGCGGCACGGCGATGGCCGCGCCCTTCAAAGCCCCGGCAACGGTGTTCAACGCAGAGATCACCGCCGACCGCACCATCGCGTTGGCGCAACTGGAGATGGACGACGTCAAACGAGTCAAGAACGAGTTCGGCGTCAAGGTCAACGACGTGGTGATGGCGTTGTGCGCCGGCGCATTGCGCGGGTACCTCGCCGACCGCTCAGAGTTGCCCGACAAGCCACTGATCGCGGTGGTGCCGGCGTCGGTGCACGACAAGTCCGATCGACCGGGACGCAATCAGCTCTCGGGCATGTTCTGCAATCTGCAGACGGATATCGAAGACCCGGTGGAGCGACTACGCGTTATCGCCGCATCCGATTCGCGCGCGAAGGAACACAGTGCATCGCTGGCCCCGACATTGATGGGCGACCTGACGCAAGCGATGCCGCCCGCGTTGTTCGGCGCGGCGTTGGAGGTGTTGTCGCACACCCCGTTGAAGCGCACAGCGATCCACAACGTGATCATCTCGAACGTGGCGGGACCGGATACCCCGCTGTATGCGGTGGGCGCCGAAATCCAGGCTCTGTATCCGCTCGGCCCGATCTTTCACGGCTCGGGTCTGAACATCACGGTGATGTCGCTGAGCGGCAGGCTAAACGTGGGCATCATCTCGTGCGGGACGCTGGTCAGGGACCTGTGGGACCTCGCTGATCGCTTCAAGGCCGAGCTGGCGGAACTGCTGGGCGGCAGCGGTCGCTGAGCCCGAATCACTTGGTGGACTTGATCAACCAGAGCGCCAGGATGATCGCGATCACCGGTCCGACGGCCATGACGGCGCTGAGGGTGTGGATCGCGTCGACAGCGGTGTGGGGCGCCTGCTCGATCACCAGCCGGGCCTTCTCCGGATCCACCATCTGAGCTCCCCGGCCGCTGTGGGCCACCACCAGCGCCTCGCGTGCCTCGGCGCGGGTGATGTCCGCGTCGCGCAGGTTGCGCACGCTGTCGGTGAGGAACAGGTTGATGCCGATGAGCGCGAACAGTGCGGGGCCCAGCGAGTAGCCGCCCTCGTTGACGGCGCTCTTGACCGCTGACACCGCGCCGCCGAGGTCGGCCGGGGCGCTGCTCATCATGATCGTCGCCTGCGGTGTGGTGACCAGCGCGCCGCCGACCACGATGAGCGCCGTGGTGATGAACACCGTCGTGCGCGACGTCTCGAGGGTCAACAGGCGCATCATCAGCAGGCCGCCGAGCATCACCACGAGACCGGACACCATGACGGTGCGCGGACCGAACCGGTTCGCCGCGGGCCCGGCGGAGGTCGCGGCGACGGCGGCCATCGCGGTAGCGGGGATCAGCAGCAGGCCGAACAGCTCGTGCGATTCCCGCCGGATCGTGACGAGGTAGAAGGCCAGCAGAACCATCGAGCCGCCGAGCACGATGTTGAACATCACGCCCGCGGTCACCGCGGCGTTGAACCGGCCGGAGCGGAAGACGCGCATGTCCAGCGCGGGGTCACGGGTGTGCAGTTCCTGCCAGACGAACGCCGCGCCCGCAGCCAACCCCACCGCGATCGCGGTCAGGCCGACGGTGTTGATGCCGGTCTCGATGCGTGAGATGCCGAAGATCAGCCCGAGCAGCGCGACGGCGAACAGCCCCATGCCGACCAGGTCCAGCCGCCGGGTCGCGCGCACGGTCTCGGGCACGAACCGCCAGACCACGAGCAACCCGATCGCGGCGATCACCGGCACCACCAAGAAGCAGGCACGCCAGCCGATCGCGTTGCCCAACGCGCCGCTGATCGCCGGCATCGGAGTCGCGACGGCGTACCCGACGCCGAAGTACGAGGCGATCGCCACGGCCCGCCTGCCCGGCGGGAAGACGGCGTTCGTGATCGCCAGCGAGAGTCCGATGAGGAACGCGAACGTGATGCCAGCTCCGGCGCGGGCGACGAGCAGCGCCGCCGACACGGGTGCCGCCGCGGCCAGCAGGTTGAACGCCAGGGCGCCGGACAACCCGACCAGGTACATCCGGCGCATGCCGTAGAGGTCGCCGAGGGCGCCGGCGGACAGCACGGCGGCGGCCATGGTGAGCGTGGCGAGGCTGTCGACGAAGGTCGCGGTGGAGCCGGTGATGTGCAGGCCGGCCGTGACCAGGGACAGGTTGGCCGACATGCTCGTCGGGTCGCCGATCGAGATGGCGTAGCCGAGCCCCATCGCGACGATCGTCATGGCGGCGGCCAGCCCCGAAACCTGGCGCTGCTGGCTGGGAGCGACCGACACGCGGTGGATGCTACTGGCCGTGCCGGGTCGGCCCGGTCCGAATGACGTGTCCGCGTCTGGCGTTCGACGGATCCGCCGCAGGGGTATCGCCGACGAGTTCAGGGGTAGTGGTCATGCATGGACATCGAGAACGCCACCCGCGACGAGCTCTATCGCAAAGCCAAGGAGCTCGACCTGGATGCGACGTCGCGAACACCGAAGGCCGAGCTGATGGACATGCTCGCCGGTGTGGCTGACGGTTCCGGTGGCGATCGCCCCGAGGCCGCCGACAGCTCCGACCAGACCGACCCGGGCGGCCGGGTGTCGGCGACCGACCGGCCCGCGGGTTCCCGCACGGAGGCGTTCCAGGAGCTGGCCACCGCGCGCGCCGCCGGGGCGATGGTGGTGCTGCCGCGCATGCTCACCGGCGACGGCCGCCGGGTGCACGTCCGTCAGACCATTCGCGAGGACCACTCGGTCCGCATCGCCCGCCACAACGAGGAGGCGTTCGAGAAGTTCGACAAGCTCGCCAAGTCCCGATACTCGTTCTTCCGCGGCACCGCGCTGCTGTTCTACCGCGACATGGTCGGCGAGGACCCCTGGATGCCCACGGTGCTGGCCGCAGGCGATGTGCACCCGGAGAACTTCGGGGTGATGCCCAACGTCGACAACGTGCCGATCTTCGGCATCAACGACTTCGACGAGGTGTTCTACGCGCCGTTCACCTGGGACCTCAAACGGGGGGCCACCGGCTTCATGATCGCCGGCGACGAGATCGGCGGCTACGGGCGCGCCAAGCGGCGCAAGATCGCCGCGTCGTTCGTCCGCGGCTATGTCGCCAAGATCCGGGACTACGCCGATGAACAGCCCGAGGACGCCGATGATCTCAGGCAGGACAATGCCCCCGACCTGATCGCCGACCTCATCGACGACGCCATGTCGGGTGGGCGCGCCAAGTGGCTGAACAAGAAGTATTACGACGAGACCAAGCGGGGCTTCAAGTCCAGCAAGAAGCTGGTGCCGATCTCGAGCAGGCGCGACGAGTTCCAGGAACTGATCGACCGGTACGTGCGCGAGGCACAGTTGTCGGTGCCCGAGCGAGCGGGTTCGATGCGGGTCAAGGACGTCGCCGAACGCCGGGGCCAGGGCACGGCATCGCTCGGCCTGGTGCGCTACTACGTGATGATCGAGGGGCCGAACGCCGACGCGACCGATGACCTACTGCTCGAGTTCAAGCAAGCGCGTCGCTCGGCGCTGGAGGGACTGGTGCCGCCGTCGGACCACGTCGTCGAGGGCGACGCCGATCGGGTGGTGCACGGTCACCGGGTGCAGTTGGTCAGCGGGGACCGGTTCTACGGCAGCATCAAACACCAGGGCATCAGCTTCCTGGTCCGAGAGCGGTCGTGGTTCCGCGACGACATCGACCTCGACGACCTGTCCTTCGGCGAGTGGCGTGAGTACGCCGAGTTGTGCGGGGGACTGCTGGCCCAGGCGCATGCGCTGTCCGACGAGGCGGGTCTGGTCGACCAGGACATCGAACCGGAGATCGTGGCCGCCATCGGCATCGACGACCTGTTCGTCGACGACATCGTGCGGTTCGCCACCGAGGCCGACGCCCGAAACAAGTCCGATCACAAGGCGTTCCGCGCCGACCACTCGCTGGGGGCGTTCCGTCGCGTCGACGTGGTTTATCGCTGAGGCCGCAACAAATTGACGCTCGAGGTATCGCCCGGCTCCGCATGGGGTAATCGCTTGGCACAGCGGATCACTAGACGAAGGCGAGTACCCCATGAGCAGCCCCACATCCCGTGCGCAGGGCCATGCAGGAGATATCAGATCGAAAGTCGCGCGGACCGGGCTGATAGGCAAGGGCGCCCTGTACACGCTGCTGGGTTTCCTGGCGATCAACGTCGCACTGGGCAACCGCGGTTCGGCCAGCGAGACGGGCGCCATCCAGACCGTCGCGCAGGCGCCGTTCGGCAAGTTCCTGCTGATCGCCCTCACGGTCGCGCTGATCGCGTTGGTGGTGTGGAAGTTCACCCAGGCCGCCGCCGGGGATCCGGTCGAGGGCTCCGAGGGCAGTGATCGAGCCAAGTACGCGTTCAAGGGTGTGCTGTACAGCGGTGCGGCGCTCGCCTCGCTGTCGATCCTGATCGCGAACTGGGGCGGCAACGCCGGCGCCGTGCCCGGTGGCGGCGGCGGTGGCGGCCAGCAGCAGGCCACCGGGTTGATCATGGGCCTGCCCGGCGGCAGGTGGATCGTGATGATCATCGGCCTGATCGCGATCGGCTTCGGCGCCTACCAGATCTACAAGCACACGATGAACTGCGGCTTCATGGAGCGCATCGGATCACTGCAGCAGGACAAGCGTAAGACGGTGGAAGCGCTGGGCCGGGCGGGTTATCTGGGCAGCGGCCTGGTGACGATCGGTGTCGGCTTCTTCTTCGTGACCGCGGGCCTGACCTACGATCCCAACAACGTCAAGGGCCTCTCGGGACTGTTGTCCGACCTCGCCGGCCAGAGCTGGGGCCAGGTCGTCCTGTGGGTCATCGCGGTCGGACTGTTCGCCTACGGGCTGTTCTCGTTCGCCGAGGCGCGGTACCGCCCGGTCACGTAGCGCGGGCTCAGCACGGTGCCTTGATCTCGAACGGCATCGTGCGCGACCGGCCCGGGTTGGCGGGATCGGATCCGACGACGGTGCCGGTGATCGTGTAGACGTTGCCGTTGGTGGTGGCCTCGGCCTCGCCGAGTTGGCCACCGGCGACGGCGGTCACCTCGTTGACGTTCTCGATGTTCACCGTTCGCACTTCCGGCTGAGTGCCGCCCAGAACGAGGAAAGCCTCGGCGCTTCCCGTTTCGGCGGTGGCGTCGATGGTCAGGTCCCACTTGATCTGTGTGCACTCCACCGACTGGGTCTCATAAGTGCTGCCGTCGACGGTGATCTCGCCGGCTTGGGCTTCCGGTTCGCTCGGCGTCGACCCGATGAGCCCGCAGCCCGCGCAGAAAGCGACCGCCGACAGCGTCGTCGCCAGGCCCAGCCCTCGGATCCGCATTCGCCCCACCTCCCCGTTCGCGCGGATTACCCACAATCGCGCCCCGGACAAACCGAGATGTTGCGCGTGACGTCGGCGCGGAGACGTCACGTCTCGGTTTCACTTTCATACCGCTGGGCGCGGGACTGAACCCGTGCGCCTACTGCACGACACGCTATGGGCTCGCAATCGCCATCCGAGGTATGCCAATGAACGTGGAACAGTGCCGTGCCACGGTGTTCCTGCACGAGCCGCTCAGGCAGTCGCTTCAGAGATGGCTGGGAGGCAACGAGGTGGCGTCGATGCAACGCTGCACGCTCGACGGCGGACACCGCGGTGAGCACGTCGGCCTGCCGGATGCCGACGGGACGGGGTCGCTGCGCTGGGACGAATGCGGCTTTCATGTCGGGTCGGCGAACAGGTGGCGACGCGAGCACCGCACGGAGTCCACGATCGCGCGCCCGACCGGCGGCCGGCATGCCGTCGACACCGGCGCGGCCGAGGCACCGAAACCGCATCCGGACACCCAGGCGTTGTGGGCGCTGACCGCCGCGGTCGAGCGCTTGGCCGCGTCGATCTCGGCCGCACGCGAGAAGGTCTGATAGTCGACTCCCGAGGGTCATCGCCGCAGCAGCGCGGTCACCACCTCGCGGGAGGGCACGGTCGCGGCGGTGAGCGTGATGGTGTGGCGTCCGATCGGCACCGCAACCAGCGGGCCGGCCGGCTCACCGTCGAGAAGAACGGCGGTGTCCGGCGGCACGGCGGCGAGCTTCACCCGGACGGGGGTGTCTGTGGAGACGTCGATGCTCGAGGCGGCCAGGTCGGCGAGGCCGGCGCGGGCGACGTCGACGGTCACGTGCGCCACAGCGGACAGGCTGAGCGTCAGGAACGGCATCGGCTCGACGGCCGGCCCGATGCGCCACTCGAGTTCGGTGTAGAGGCCGGGTTCGTCGAGGTCGGGTTCGACGCCGCGGCGGCGCCGGATCGTGCGCGTCGGATCCGGGCGTGCATACGACCGCGCGTCGACGGAGGCGATCGCCCCGCGCCTGCCGGCCGCGGCCGGATCGGCGGCCAGGTCCGACAACCACCAAACCCGTTGCGGCCCAAGGCCGAGGTCGGGCCGCACCAGCTCGGGGTACCAGCCGTACGTGATGTGGCCGGGGTCGCCCTGGCGGTAGCCGGTGCCCATCTGTGAGATCGGATCGTCGAACTCGTCCTCCAACACCCACGAGATGTGGTCCTCGAAGGGGTAGACGGTGAACCGGTAGCGGTAGCCCAGCCGGTCCAGTTCGAGGACCTGCGACAGCACCGAGGTGATCGGCACCAGTTGGTCGAGCACGCCGTGGGCGATGACGAACGGCAGCCACCGCCCGTTGGGCAGCAGCTCCCAGGTGTCGCCGGCGCGGGCGCAGGCCGAGTTCGGGTCGAGGTCGCCGGGGATGTCGACGTCGGGCAGCAGCCGCACCCCGCACACCGGCGGCCCGGCCAACACGACGGCCTGGGCGAACACCTCCGGGTACGTCAGCCCCAGCTTGTATGCGGCATAGCCGCCCATCGAGTAGCCCGAGATCACCGTGCGGTCGGGGTCGGTGCCGAGCTGTTCGGCGACCCGTGCCCACACCTCCCACACGTCGAGCTCGCCCTCGTCGAAGTACCAGCACGACGGTCCGCGGGCCAGCGGCGTCACCACCACCGACTCCCGGTCCTCGCACACCTGGTGCAGCAGACGCGGGTCGATGGCGGCGAACTGGTTCTGCCCCAACGCAAGTGAATGCAGTAGTAGCGTCAGCGGCAGTCGGCGGCCGGGCGAGTAGGTCGACGGCAGGCACACCGAGTAGGGCTGCACCCGGCCCAGGAACTGCGGGTCGGTGCTGAAGATGTTGGTCGGGGCGACGCCCTGGCCCAGTTCGATCGACGAGACATACCACCGGGTGGAGGTGCCCGTGACGATCGGCTCGGCGGTGGTGAGGCCCGCGGCCAGTTGGTCCCACGGCACCGCGAGCGAGAACTCGGTGATGTCGCCGTCGGACAGCGCTTCGGCCTGCGCCTCGTCGGACCAGAAGTTCAGGCGCGCCTTCTCCTGCCGGTGGGTGCGGAAGGCGACGTTGTAGACGTTGGGTTGGCCGGGCCGCGCGCCGCGGGAGAGCGGAACGTCGGCGAACCCGTCGCCGGCGTCGTTGGCCAACCCGGCGGCGAGGCGCACGGTCCAGGTGCCGGTGGGCTGGGCTCGTTCGCGAGGTATCCGGGCGAGGAAGGAGCGCGATCGCATGTCGACCTCGTACTCGACCAGGACCGACGCGTTCGTCGCGAGATCCCGCAGCCAGGCGCCTTGCGCCGAGATCAGCAGCGCGGAGTCGATACCGGCCGAGGTGACGCCCGCGTTGGCCGGCCAGTCATTGGTGGGAGCGCGGCCGCGATGGGTGTCGAAGGTGAAGCACGCGACGGGGATCGACGGGTCGAGCAGGGTGTTCCAGTCGACCCGCCACCAGGTGTGGGTCTCGGTCAGGCCGATCGCGACGCGGAAGATGTCGGCGCCGTTGCGGGCCGCGGGGCCGTCGGGATAGACGTAGGTGCCGCGCGGCGGGACCAGCCCGCCGGTGGGGATGTCGACCGGGACGCCGAACGCGCCGTGGTCGTCGTAGACGAAGTCGGTCCAGAAGACCGCGCCGCCGGCGAAGCGGCCGGTGCCGCAGGTGCGGGGGAAGTCCTCGCCGAACGGCCAGCCGTTGGGGGTGGGCAGTTTCGGTTCGGGCTGCAGGGCGGCCGCCGGTACGCCTTCGGGCATCCCGTTGATGACGCGCAGGTCCGACGGTGGGGCAGGCGCTTGCGGGGTGACGGCCCTGATCACGGTGTCGGCGACGCCGAGCCCGATCCGGATCGGCAGCAGCGCGAGGTCGAGAAGCGACATGGCTTCAACCTATGGGCCGTATGGCTTTTCGCGTGGCGGTTCGGCGAGGTGCCGTCACCCAGAGGCGACGAGCCGGGGGTGCAGGCGATATGGCGTGATCTGTGCCCCGGCGGCGAGGTCGTCGATCAGGGCATTGGCCCAGTCGATCAGGCCGGCGAGGTCGATGCCATGTGGTGGCGGCTGGTCGTGGTCGGCGAGGCGGTCCGTCGCGCGCTGCAACAGGCGCAGGGCTCCCTGGTGATTTCCCCGCTGGACGTGGGTGATGCCGACGGCGAGTTGGGCCAGGCCCTGCCACAGCGCCCGCTCGTCGTCGGGTCCGGTCTTCCAGGCGGCTTCGAGGACCTCGTGGGCGTTGAACGCCAGTCCGCGGTCCAGCAGGTCCTGGGCGTAGGCGAGGCTCTCGGCCGGCGGTAGCTCCAGGTCCTCGGGGATGCGCGGAACGCCCACGCTGCCCTTCGGCAGGGGTCGGCCCAGCGCGTCGCGGGGACGGGCGTTCTGCGGCCGACCCGATTCATCGCGGTCCCGTGCGGCCATGCCTCCAACGTAGGCGGCGAGTACGTCCAGCACCTCGGCGACGGCGGCGAGGTCTTCGATGAACATGCCTTCGATCTCGGGTGCGCGCAGGACGTAGGTCGGTGCCGGGCCGGCCGACGACGACGATGCGCGGCCCGAGCCTCTCGGCGGCGCGACGGCCGCGGACCGGGAACTGGTGGCGTCCGCTCGGGGTCGGCCGGCCGGAATGGGCGTCGAGCTTCCGGGTACCCCGCCGCCGCCGTCGCATCCGGGCGGTACGTTCGACGTGTCGCCATGCCAGTCGATCCGTCACCGCCGCCGGCCGCCCCGACCGGCGACGTTGCGCTGCCACCGCCCGGGAGCAGCGCCCGGGATGTCCACGCGTGGTGGAGCGCGCTCGACCAGCGGGAGCGGGAACGGCTGATCGCCGAGCATCCGGCGCGGCTGGGCAATCTCAACGGCGTTCCGGCCGCCGCACGGGACCGGGTGAACCGGGCGGTCGTGGAGGACGACCTCGCCCGGGTCGAGAACGCTGCACCGGTGGCCGATGCCTTGGAAGGCCCTGAGCGATATAGTCTTTCGAGCCGAGACGTGCTGCGGTACCGCAACGCGGAGCAGACCCGACGAGGGTTGGCGCGGCATCAGGGGTCCGACCCCGGCAACCCGCGGCCGGTGCTGCTGTGGGCCTACGACCCGGCGACGTTCATCGGACAGGGGCGGGCGGCGATCGCGATCGGCGACCCCGACGAGGCCGACCACGTCGCGGTGGTCGTGCCCGGCGCCGGCAGCAGCGTGGCGGGCGGGTGGTTGTCGGCCGGGCACGACGCGGCGATCAACCTCTACGACCAGTCGCTGATCGCCCGGCCCGGCGAGGCGACGTCGGTGATCTCCTGGATGGGCTACGACACCCCGGACGACTACACCGACCGCGGGATCGCCGCGCCGGTGCTGGCCCGCGTCGGAGGGGAGCGCTTGGCCGAGGATGTCAACGGCTTGTGGGTGACCCACGCGGGCCTGCCGCACGTGACGGTGATCGGGCATTCGTACGGGGCGACGACCGTCGCGGATGCGTTCGCGCGTAGCGGCATGCGGGCCAATGATGCGGTGCTGCTGGGCAGTCCGGGCACCGACGTGGCGCGCAGTGCGGCAGACTTCGGTGTCGACAGCGAGGTGTACGTCGGCGCGGCGTCGACGGATCCGATCAGCTGGATCGGGGTGTCGGGCAGTGTGCCGGACTTCCTCAACGATGCCCTGGGCCAGCCGTTCGGCCCGGACGCCGGGCTGGGGGCGGACCCGGCGGGCGAGGGCTTCGGCTCAATCCGGTTCAAGGCGGAGGCGACGGGGGCCGACGTGCTGGACTTCGGCGACCATTCGCACTACTACAACCTCGGCGGCGAGGCGCTGCGCAGCATGGTGCACATCGTCACGGGGGACGGCGCGGCGCTGGAGCGCGAAGGACTGGTCGCGCAGGGCCGACGCCAACCGCGGGTGACGACACCGCGCGAGGTGACCCTGCCGTGGGGTGGCCGAATCCGACTGCCGCGCATCGACAGTCGGATTCCGGGGACGCCGGCATACATCGACCCGGAGGCGGCCCGCCGCCGCGCGATGCTCGACGGGGAGGCGCCGTGAAGCGATTGACGGACGCCGAGGCGATGGCGCAGGTGGTCGACGCGGCGAGGGACATCGTCCGGGTGGCCGGCCTGGCCGATGTCACCGGCGCGTTCACCTTCGAGTCGTGCAACGACCAAGGGGAGCCGCCGTATCGCGGGCGGCTGGACATGAGCTTTGGGCTCCCGGAAGAGGTTGCGCCGGAAGCGGTTTGCGCACAGATCGCGGCGGCGATGGTGGCGCACGGCTGGTCCGACGGGCCGCCGCCGGGCAGCTGCCCGTTCGGTGTCGTCGTCCACACGGACTCGGTGATGGCGGTGATCGGCCGGGCCTGCGGGGGCGAGGCGCGGGGTTCGGTTCAGGTGTGCGGGCAGTGCGGCACCATGACCGATCACCGCAGGGACGGCGCGACGGTCGGCACCGATGTGACGAGCATGCTCGGTGGGTGACGGCCGCCAGCGCAGCTTGCGAAATGGCGCCACTGGCGCCATTATGGCGCCATGCCCAGCGTGCAGATCAAAGATGTCCCCGAGGACACTCATCGAGTTTTGCGAGAGCGCGCGGCGCGCGCACACCAGTCGCTGCAGGAGTACCTACGAAGCCGGCTGATCGCCGAGGCGAGTCAGCCGACGGCCGAGGAGGTTATGGAGCGCGCTGCGTCGCGCAAAGGTGGAACTGTGACGTTCGATGCGGCGGCGCGCCACGTTCGGGCCGAACGTGATCGTCGTTGACGCGAGTGTGCTGGCTGTTGCGTTGGGCGACGACGGGTCGGATGGACAGCGGGCCCGGCATCGGTTGGGCGACGAGACACTGGCTGCGCCAGAACTTATCGACCTCGAGGTGCTGTCGGTGTGGCGTCGTCACGTGTCGGCGAAGCTGATGACCGCCAGGCGAGCCAACGCCGCGGTGGTTGACCACGCGGACCTACCGATGCGGCGCGCACCTCACACGCCGCTGCTCGGGCGGATATGGGAGTTGCGCCACGCAGTGACCTCGTACGACGCTGCATACATTGCTCTCGCCGAGGTTTTGGACGTCGTCTTGGTCACCGCTGATGCACGTCTGGCGCGCGCACCGCGCATCAGATGCCAGGTCGAGGTGATGCCAGGCGCATGAGAAGTGCTGTCACCGGCGAGACATGATGCTGCGCGTCACCGCGCGATGTCCCAACCAACGGTGAAGTCACCGTGCAGCACGAGCTCGGTCATGGTGTCGGTCCGATCCACCACTGGCCAGCACTCGATGTCGAACTTGTCGACGGAAAAGAATGCGAAGTTGGCAGACGTCTGCGGGGTTGTGCGCGACCGGTAGACGATCGCATCGATGTCGGTCCACCAGTGCCGGACAGCATCTGCCAGTCGATGGCAGGTGTCCCAGACATCAGGGTGCTGGCCAGCACTGATCTGGTCGTCGACGGCCAAGGCGTCGAGGTTTGCCTCCGTCCGCAGGTCGAGCACCCGGAGATTCTGCGCAGCCGACAATCGCACCAGGTGATGCGTTTCGTGGTCGGCGGGGATGACGAGTCCGGTCGACCGGTATCGCTCTCGGAATGCGCCGACGAGCGTGGCACCCGTGTAACGCGTCCGGAAGGTCCCCGAGCGCGGGTCGAAACGATACCGCGGGGTGGGAAAGCCGCCCCATTCCCAGTCGGCTGGGGCCGTGGCCTCCACCCGCCAGATCTGGGTGCCGGCGATCACCGAACGGCGGCGTAATCCGACCGGCCGGTCATCCGGTAAGGCAGCCAGGTAGCCGGCCGGAAGGTCAGGCACCGACAGCGGTGAGCATCTGCCACGCGGTCTGGGCGGTCTGCGGCTTGCGTATCGCTTCTGCGATCGACATATCGCCGAGCTCGTCGTGCCTGATACGCATGACGCGGTCTGCGGCCAGCGGGTCGGCGGTGAACCGGGCGAGCAGTTCAAGTATCTGCGGAAGGTCTGAGCGGACGCGGTCATCATCGAATTGCCAAGCGGGGAACCATGTCTGGTTTCCGACGGCGGCGCCGATGAGCTTCCCGCGGGTCCGCAGTCGATGGACGGCCTGCGTGTGCGAAGGCTCAGCAGCGTCTGAACGGCGTGAGTGGGCAGGGAACCCTCGACGAAGTCCTGCACCAGAGCGGTACGGCGTTGGGTGTTCAGATTGTGGGCGGCGACGCGTTCGAGGGTGCCCTGCGGTTAGGTGGGCGCATCCAGCAGGGCGGTGAGGACCCGCGCGAAGCGTGCGTCTGTTCGTGCCCGCGCAGCCAGGTCGCGAGCCAGCGGAGCAACGACGGCAGTCATAGGTGCATTGTACGTCTGGATGCCGACGATCGAAACAATCGAAACAACTTCAGCGGGTCAGGGCAGGACTTGTAGGTCTATGACGTATCCGGGTTTTCGCGTGGTGATTACTCACCGGTCACGACGCTCGAAGTGTTGATAGTCCTTGGGGGTTCGCCAGTCGCCGCCCCAGCGCCAGCCACGATCGGTGAAGATCCGTACCGCGGGGTCGCCGTCGTGCAGCAGTCCCGGGTCGATGCGGTTGCGATCGAGGTAGGGCGCGGCGTTGGCGGGTTGAAACGCGCCCGTGCTGTCGATATACGGGTTGAGCAGAGGGTTGATGTCGACGGCGCGGCCGTAGGCGTGCAGGGACCACTGGCCGCTTCCCGGTATGTCCCGACAGTTGAACGCCGAGGTGTTGTTGTCGCGCATGGACAATTCGTCGTCGGCGCGTGGGTAGTACTCGGGCGTGCGCATCTTCTCGATGGGATACCCCACTTCGCGAAGCCGCTCGAAGATCTCGATGACCTCGGCCACCAGATCTTCATGCACGATCAGCTCCCCACGGTGGATCCGCGCGTCCATTCCCAGGTGATCGATCTCGACTCGTCTCAGCCGGGCCGGCTCGAGCGGGCACCCGGGCCGCCAGCTAGCACCGAGCTCAGCGGCCGTGACGGGCAGGACTCCTGCAGGCGCGGGTGATGGATTGGCCGGCAGCGGCGAAGAAGGCGGTTGAGTGGTCGGCGACTTACTGGCCGCGCTCGGCGAGGAGGTGGCGCGGGGAGGCGCTGGCGGGTCGGAGCACTGCACGAGCAACGCACCAGCTGTGGTGATTGCCGCCAGTTTGGTGACAACGGGCAGGCGACGGCCGGTGCCGTGCTTCACCAACGTTTCTCCTTCTCCCGATCGCGCGTGTCAGCCGATGAGTGACACGGCGGCCGGCCACGGCCGGATGGTACTGCGCGGCTGCGCTATGGCACGCGCTATCAGGAAGGCCGGCGCCACTCGTCCAGCCTCTTGTCGACCTGATCGCGCACCCGCTCGCGCGCCGATTCGCGGTCCACGCCCGACATGAGCAGTTCGTCGTAATCGGTGTCGAGGTGTCGCACCGAGGATGATGGGTTCGAGCAGTCGGACACGACGTCGTTGCCACCGATCGACGTGTGCCTGCGTGAGCCAGCCCAAGCCGATCAACACATCGAGGAGAGTGACGAATTGCTGTTCTCCCACCGCCGCCTCAGCGGCCCGGGCGACTCTTGTCCTCACACCGGCCATAGATGTGGCGAGCGTACAACGGCCTCGGCGGTTGGGCTCAGAGATGTGAGCGTAGGAAGGCGAGGACGTCGTCAGCGCTGGCGAAGCCGCCCAGGTGGCTCTCCTCGTGGCGCAGGATCAGCTCGGCGTCGGGGAGGCGCTCGATCGCCGCTTGCGCGTCGGCCAGCGGAACGATGTTGTCGGCGTCGCCGTGCCACCAGCGCACCGGAACCGTGACGTCACCGAGCCGAAAACCCCAGTCGCGGCCGAACAGTCGCGCGTCATCGATGATCCCCTGGAACCGGCCCTTCGCCACCAGCACGAGATCGTCGATGAACATGCCCTCCATCTCGGGATCCTTGAGCACCCGCCGGTCACCTTCGGGGATGACGCTGGCGTAGGCCTGACACGCGAAATGCGCCAACGGAAGGAGCGGCATCATCAGCCCGTTGACGCTCTCGGCCAGCGGGCGGCGCAGGCTGTGCAGAACCGGGGCGAAGCGTCGGGCCAGCGCGATCGCGCCGGTGGCGAGCGCGTCGGAGCCGACCGAGGGCACCACACCGCCGAGCACGGCCACCGCCGCGACCCGTTCGGCGAGCGAGGGAACGGCCCCACAGGCCAGGGCGTACGGGCCGCCGCCGGAGAGGCCAACGACACCGAGGCGCTCGGCGCCGAGAGCGTCCGCGACGTGTGCCATGTCGGTGGCCCAGTCGGCCACCGATTCGTAGGGGTGCGGGTCGGACAGGCCGGTGCCGGGTCGGGCGACGAGGACGACGCGCAGGTTCAGCTTCTCGGCGGCGCGGCGGCCGAGCAGCGGGAACTGGCGGCGGCCGCCGGGGGTGCCGTGGAACCACAGCACCGGATCACCAGCCGGGTCGCCGAACTCGGCGAAGCCGAGGCGCCGACCGGTGGGCAGGTAGAAGCGGCCCTCGGAGCGGGGCTTCTCGACGCGAGGGACGCGGATCGGGTGCCGTATCAAGTTGGCCATGCGGAGTGGATGGTAAGCGCGGCCGACGGGTGAGATGGCCGGAATGGAAACTGCGCGCCCGGGTCAGCGTTCGTTGCAGTCAGCGACGGCCGGACTCGATGTCGGCGACGGTCGCCGCGGCTTCAGGACCACAGAGCGGATAAAGGTCTACCGGCCCGCCGGCCAGCAGCCCGTCGACGCGGCTCCTGAGGTCGCCCGAGGCGACGTGCGAGTAGAGGCTTGCGCCGGGGCAGCTGGTTTCGGAGCTGACATCGCGGTGGCCGGCGAGTGTTTCGGTTGGGATGTCGAATTGCTGTGCGGCCCAGGCGAAGGCGAGTGCGGCCCCGTCGACCTGTTGTTCGGTGACCTGTTCTTCGTCGAAGTTGCCTTCGCAGACGACGAGGAAGTGGCCGGTCGGGTCGTAGTTCGTCGCGGTGTCGCCGACGAGCTGCGGTGTGCGCAGCTCGTAGATGTTGCCGTCGCGGTCGACGCTGAGGTGATAGGCGATGTCGATCCAGCCCTGCGTGTCCTGGTGATAGTGCTGGTGCTGGCGGAGCCGGGCCGGGGCGTTGCTGTTGTCGCCGAGGACCACAGCGGTGTGGTGGATGGTCAGGCGGCTGGGCTGGTGAGGCGTGCCGCCCGGGCGGGGGGCATCGGCGCCCCAGGCGTCTCGACACAGCACGGCGCGGGAAGCGGACGGCATCGCGGGTGCTGCAAGGGCGGTGGATTTGGTCGAGTACACGGTGGCGGCCGCCAGTCCGGCCGTGCCGGCCAGCTGCAGTAGCCGTCGTCGGCTCAGCGCCGCGGTGCCGTCGACCCGGAACGGCGGGGATGCGTCCATGAGTTCACGGTAGGCCCTCACTCGCAGGCGGACTACCCTGCGTTCGGGTGGATCTCGGCCAAGAACTGCTCGACGGCGATCGCGGCGTGCACGGCGCGGGCGGAGCCCAGCATGTCGAAGGCGTGCTGGGTGAACGGCAGTTCGGCGTACACGACGGGTTGGGTGCTTACGTCGCGCAGCCGCTTCACGAATGCACGGGCCTGCTCGACGGGAACCAGTGAGTCGTTGCGGCCGTGCAAAACGAAAAATGGTGGAGCATCGGCGGATACGTGGTTGGCCGGTGAGGCGTCGGCATAGGACTGCGGATTGGTCGCGTGTGCTTCCTTGATCACCATCCGCTCCAGGAGTTCCGGCATCGACGGGTGCATCGCGTCCTGCAGACGGGTGAAGTCGAAGACGCCGTAGAACGGCACCGCGGCCTGCACGCGGGTGTCGGCGTCCTCGAAACCGGGCTGAAACCGCGGGTCGTTGGGTGTCAGCGCCGCCAGCGACGACAGGTGCCCGCCGGCCGATCCGCCGGTGATGACGATGAAGCCCGGATCGCCGCCGTAATCCTCGATATGAGACTTGACCCAACTCAGCGCGCGCTTGACGTCGACGATGTGGTCGGGCCAGGTGTTGCGGGGGCTGTGCCGGTAGTTGATGGCCACACAGATCCAGCCCAGCTCGGCGAGGTGGCTCATCAACGGATGTGCTTGTCCGCGTTTGTTTCCCGTCGTCCACGCCCCGCCGGGGATTTGAAACAGCACCGGCGCCTTACCGTTCCGGTCGAGGTCGCGACGCCGCCAGATGTCGAGGTGGTTGGCGCTGCCGTAGGGGCCGTAGCTGATGTCGGAGTCGTGGGCGTAGTCGCGGTGTATCCGCAGCATGCGCAGCGGCCCCGGCGTTCGGGCGGTGCCGCCGCCGGCCGGGCGGCGCCAGAGGCCCACTGAGTCTCGGCGGCGCCCGGTGCCCAGCCCGCTGTCCAACGCCGCGGTCAACGGGACGTCGGCCTTGTGTCCGGCGCGGCTGAAGTTCAACAGCCCCAGCACCGAGAGTCCGGCGATCAGCCAGGCGATGGTCCGCACCGGGCGGGTCAGCCCACGCGCGGTCAACGCCAGGCCGCCGACCTGGCTGGCCAGCGTCTGCAGGGGCAGTTCGGTGACAACCAGGCCGAACCCCCACGACCAGATCGACGGGTAGCCCCGGCGCGCCAGCGGGCGGTATCCGTTCAGCGTGGTCGCGGCGCTCAGCGCGGCCGCCCCCAGGGCCGCAACCTGTCGAGCGATGTGGATGACCCGCGCTCGTCGCATCCGGCCACCCTAAGAGTCGGTCGGGCCGGCGAAGTCCTTATGGCTGTTCAGTGGGCGTGGTCGTCACGACCGTCGTGGTTGTCGGCGAGGTCTCCGTAGTGGTCGTCGGGCTGGTGGTCTCCGGTGTGGTGGTACCGGTCGGTGACGGTGCGGTGGTCGTCGTGGGGCTGCCTGCCGGCGGGGGCACCACGGCGGTCGTCTCGGTGACCGTCTCGGTCGTCGGCGTCGTCGTTGTCGTGGCGGTCGCGCTCGCCGCCTCCAGGACGCCGCAGGCCACGCGGGCGCCGGAGTCGCCGGTGGCCAGCGTCTCGGCGTCCGGGCCGGGCACCCCGTTGACGGTGTAACGATCCGGGATATTGGCGAAGTTGTCGGCGCGCTCGTGGATCATCAGCGCGCTGCCCTGTGGACCGCGCAGGTCGTCGACGGTGATGGAGTCGGTCGTCGTGACCAGCCGCGCCGATCCGTCGGAGCGGACATCCAGAACACCCAGGTCGCCGATGGCGGGATGAGGGGTTTCGCCGTGCAGGTGCCCGCCGGCGGAGTTGAAGTCACCGGGCTGACCGCCGGTGGGCGCGACGGAGTTGGCCTCACACCGGCCCCATTCGTGGATGTGCAGACCGTGGAACCCCGGCGAGAGGATGCCCGCTTCGGTGGTTTCGACGGTGACCGTGGCGTAGTCGTCGGCGAACTCGATGTTCGCGTTCGCGACGGTGCGACCGTCGGCAGTCTTGACCTCGGTATTGATCGTCTCCCCCTGTGGCGCGGGGCTCGTGGGGGAGGTGGTCTGGTCGGCTGACTGGTCTTCCTGGCCACAGGCGGACAACATGGCGAGGGCGAGGGGCGCCGCCAGTGCCGTGGCGACTGCAGTTCTGGACTTGGACATGAGGGTGTGTTACCCGGATCACGATCATTCAATCCGTCGAATTGCGATGCCATGCACTCCCCGGTCAGCCCCCGATTGCCAGGAGTTCACGGCCGATCAGCATGACGGCACCGACCGCCGAAACACAGATGGCCATCCAGCGCAGCCGGTTCGGGTCCAGGACGCGGTTGAGGCCACGCGAGAGCACGTAACCGAGCACCGCTGCGGGGACGAACACGGCGAACATCCACACCGTGTGGGTGGTGACGGCGCCGGTCGCGGTGAGCGCGACGATCGACATGATCGAGCCGACGAGGAAGAAGCCGCTCATGGTGCCGCGCAGGCGGGCGCCTTCGTTGCGCTGCCACACCAACGCCATCGGCGGGCCGCCGATGGCCGTCGCGGTTCCGAAGACGCCGGAGGCCACACCGGCCAGCATCACGTTGCGTCGTCGGGCCTCCGGGATCCAGCCGAGGCTCGTCAACGCGACGCCGCCGAGTACGACGAGTGCGAGCATGATCGCCAGCCCCTGCGCCGGCAGCATCATCAGCAGCAGTGCACCGGCGATGGTGCCCGGCACCCGGCCGACCAACGCCCACCCGGTGCCATGCAAGTCGATGGACTCGCGTTCGCGCACGACGACCATCAGCGTCACGAGCGTCGCGATCATGATCAGCGTGCCGGGGATCAGCGCGGGGTCGACGAGCGCGATGATCGGCGCGGCGAGCAGACCGATGCCGAAACCGATCGACGCCTGCAACGCCGAGGCGAACAGAATGGTCGTGGCCACGATGGCGTATCCCCAGACGCTCATGATCAGGCCAGCATGGCACCTCGCGGCCGCAGCGGGTCGGCGGCGGTGTTCGATCCAGCCCGTCGCCGACCTTCAAGATCTACGCTCGCGGTAATGGTCCTGTGGGCGCGACGACGTCGAACCGACCGGGTGCGCCTCAACCGAATGGTCGCACTCGCAGCATGCGTCGCGCTGGTGGCGGCCGGCTGCTCCTCGGCGCCGGATGCGTCTGCCCTCAGACCGATCGACCGGGAGTCGTTTCAAGCGGTGGTGGCTGCCGCTGCCGAGGATCTCTTCGTGCCGGGTGCGATGGTCCTCGTGCGCACGCAGCAAGGCGACTTCGAGGCGGCGTTCGGCACCACGGAGCTGGGTACCCGTACGGCCCCCACCGCGGACACCCATTTCCGTATCGCCTCGAACACCAAGACAATGACGTCGGCGCTGATCGTGCTGCTCGCTCAGGACGGCAAGCTGGCGTTCGGCGACCCGGTGTCGAAGTACGTTCCGGGCGTACCGAACGGTGACAACATCACTGTCGCAGACCTATTGAAGATGAGGTCGGGTCTGTACGGCTATACCGCGGATCCGGCACTAGCGGCGGCACTCGACGCCGATCCCGCCAAACCGTGGACGCCGCAAGAGGTGTTGGCGATCGCATTTAGGCACCCGCCGCAGTTTCCGCCTGACAGCTCCTACGAGTACAGCAACACCAACTACGCGCTGCTGGGCTTGATTGCCGAGAAGGTCGGGGAAGGCCCTCTGGCACAACAGTTTCAGAAGCGGCTCTTCGGTCCGCTCGGGCTGGAGCAGACATCGCTGCCCGATTCGAACGACACGTCCATGCCGGCCCTGTACTCGCACGGCTATATGTACGGCGGAACCATTTTCGCGCTCGCCGACGACCCGTATCCCGCGGATCTGCAGGCTGCCATCCGCGCCGGCACGGCCAAGCCCACGGATTACACGGACCAGAACTCTTCGTATGCGACGGCGGCGGGTGGGGGTATCTCGACGGCGGACGATCTGGCGACGTGGATGAAGGCCCTCGTGTCGGGCCAGGTGTTCAATGCCGACTACCACCGGCAGTGGTTGGACAGCCGGCAGGCCGAGGATCCGGCCGCGCCGGACGGGCAGCAGTACGGGTACGGGATCTCGTATCAGCGCTACAGCCCGACCGCGGCGATGTACTACCACGGCGGGGAACTGCCGGGCTTCAACTCGTTCATGGGCCACGACCCGGAGAACGACGTCACGCTGGTCATCTGGACGAACCTGACGCTGTCGCCGGACGGCAGGACGACCGCCAACGCCTTGCTGCCGACCGTTCTCGATGAGATCTACTCGGGATTGTCGCTGGCGCCCGCAGCTCCGACGACGACGAGGTAGACAGAGCTATCGCGACCCCCCGGACAGCGATCTTGTTTGGAAATTGACGGAATTGGCAAGTCTTCTGCGACCAGGTCACGCCTAGCCGATCGGAGCCACCATGATCATCCTCGGTGTCATTCTTCTCATCATCGGATACTTCACCAGCCTGTCGATCCTGTACACCATCGGGGCGATCCTCATCGTCGTCGGCGTCGTGCTGTGGATACTCGGCGCGGTCGGTCGCCCCGTCGGCGGTCGAAAAGTCTGGTTTTAGCGCTGACGGTTCAGGTCGTCGGTTGTCCATTTGCGTTGCGGCAGTGGCCGCACCAGCGCCGGGTTGGCTGTACGACCCCTACCGCGTCGTGCTCGGCCCGGTGCTCATCCACACAAACGTGAACGTCGGCGCTATGTCGCAGACCGTAGCCGGCCGTCCAAGTTGGCAGGAGTCACATTGTTAGCTGGGGCTTGACATGGGTCACTACCAGAGCCGTCGGCGCTACCGGTCGTAGGCGCGCGGAGTTCCTATCCTGGCTCCGTGAACTGTGCTTTTGCGGCTGGGTCGGGCATGGCGATGGATCCTCCTGACCAGGCACCGATTTTGCTAGGGGCTCGGGCGTGTCGGTAGTGTGCGGCTCCGATGGGAAGGCACACATTAGCTAGAACGCGGCAACGGTCGCGTTTGTCAGTGGCAGCGGGCGTCGTCTCTGCAGCCTCGTTGTTTGTCGTCGGCGCGGACAGTTCTCCGCACACCGACGATGTCGCGGCGCCGAAGCCGCCGAGTCCGCCGCCGGTAGCGGTGCAGCCGATGGCTCATGTGCAGGCTCCGCCCGCCCCGCCGCCCGTCCTGCCCCGCGGCGTCGCGCAGGAGAACGGACTCCAGGTCAAAACCATCTTGGCGGCCCGCTCGGTCAGCGCGGCGTTCCCCGAGATTCTCGACATCGGCGGCGTCCGCTCCGATCCCCTGAAATGGCATCCACACGGGTTGGCGATCGACGTGATGATCCCGAACTCCCGCTCGGCGGCGGGGATAGCGCTCGGAGACAGTGTCGTCGCGTATGTCTTGGAGAATGCGGAGCGCTTCGGACTGGATCACGTCATCTGGCGGCAGACCATCTACCGGCCCGGCGGCTCGAGTAGCACGATGTCGAACCGCGGCGGGGACACCGCGAACCATTACGACCATGTCCACGTCGCTACCGACGGCGGCGGATATCCGCGGGAAGGTCAGACCTACCTCCGCTGATCAGCGCACCTAGTCGGTCGGCGCATCCGGGATCTGAGATGTCGTGTCCGACGGCGGGTTTCGGCGCTGGATTCGGAGCGCAGTGGTGGGCGCGGAGACCTGCACGGTCGGTGGCGCCTCGAGCACCGTCGTCGAATCCTCTTTCAGCCGAACGATTCTCGGAACACCCGACGGCCGCGGTGTACCAACCGTGGGTGTCGCGGCGGTCGTCGGCTCGGGCTCGGGAGCCGGTGGTGCCGACGCCGCACGAGGTTCACGCCGGCGCGCCAACAAACCCGCCAGCGGGCCGGTGAACAGCATGGCGACCAGCACGGCGAGGCTCAGCGAGCAGATCACCACATCGAAGGTGCTGGTGATCTGCTGGGCGAGGTTGTTGCCGTAGATGGCCTCGGTCGGCGGCTCGGCGTAGCGCGGCGCGAGCGCAACGCCGATGGCCAGGTTCGCGACCGTGAACACGAACAGCAACCCGCTGAACGCGGCGACGACGGTCGTGGCCACCTCGCCCTTGACCAGTTGGCGGTGTAGCCAGCGCGCGATGAAACCGGTGAACAGGTTGAACACCATCATCGCGACGCTGTCGTAGAGGGCGCGGGGCAGGTCAAGGGACAACGCGATCAAATAGTCGACGACGCGCAGTGCGGCCGCGGCGAACGCCCAGAACGCGATGAGCGTCAGGCATTTCTGTGCGGCGGAGCGGTAGGCGCCGATGGTCGGCGGTTTGATCAGGAAGACGGCGTAGAGCGTCGTCGGGGCGACGATCGCGGCGGCGGCCGCCCAGAACAGGTAGCCCTCGTAGCCGACGGCGGCCGTCGAGGTGTTCTGAGCGATGCCGTGAAAGGCGTCAATGTCGCGGCCGACCGGAAAGACCCACACCAGCGTGGCGGCCAGCGCGGCGGAGCCGCCCAGCGCGGTGGTGGCCAGTCGGGCGGCGGCGGACTTCTCGATGAGCCAACGCGACGCGATGACCAACGCGATCAGCGCCACCGCGCCGTAGAGCAGCGTGGTGATGATGACAGCGGCGTCCTGGCCGTCGAAGTCCACCTCGGTGACGAACAGGTAGCGCAGCCGCCAGTACAGGTTCCACCCGACCGACAGCGTCGCCAGCGCGATCGACACCGCGCCCAGCGCCCGGGCGATCGCGTACCAGCGTCGAAACCTGTTGTGTTCGATGGTGATACTGGTGACCGGCGGCTGCGCGGCGAGCAGCGTTCCGCCGATGCCCAGGAGCAGGCCGGGACCGACGCCCGGCGGCGCGTAACCGGTCCCGCCGTCGCGGAGGGTCTCGAGCAGGTGGTAGCCGAGGAAGCCGAGCGCGACGACCACATACGGGACGCTGAGCAGTAGTCGGGCCCGGCTGGTGCGGCGGACGTCGGCTTCGGGGGACTCCAGCCGGAACGGGCCGACGTGCGGCGCGAGCGCGGCGCCGAGCGCGAGCAGCGTCACGACGGCGACGAGCAACCAGATCGAGCCGTCGCTGCCGGGAACGCCGAGGCCGAAGTCGAGATTCCACGGCAGGAGCAGCGCGAGGACCAGCAGGGCGGCCGCGATGCCGTCGCGCACGGTGTTGGTGCGGGCGGGGAGGTAGCCGACGCGCGGCGATCGGGCGCCGGCGGGCGCGCCGGTCTGGGCCACCTGGGCGGTGGGCGCGTCGTAACGCTGGTCGCTCACGTAGCGATTCCTTCCTGAGTGACGCCGCGAGGTGTTGCACCTCAGCGTGCTCACTTTTGGTTGTGGACACAAGCAGCGCGGCTCGTGACGCTAGCGTGGAATGGTCGTGGTGAGGCAAGGAGTGGGTCGGTGGACGTAGTCCTCGGGGTGGCAGTCACCGGACGGGTGGCGCGCCTGGCGATGGTCGGCGCGCCGGCGACGGGCGGCGAGGTTTTCGACCAGTACGCACTGGACCTGCCCGATGACGGGGTGACCGACCTGGCCGACACGATTGTCGGCACCTATCGCGCGGTGGCCGAGTCGGGCAACCGGGTGGCCGCGACACGGCTGTGCCTGCCCGACGCGTCGCACGCCGAGACGCTGCGCCAGACGGTGCTGAGCGCCGGCGTGCAAAACGTGGAAGTGGTGGCGGGGACCGAGGCGGCCGCGGCGCTTGCCCGCAGTGCCGGTGCGGACGCTGCCTTGCTGTTGTCCGACGATGACACAGTGTCGCTGACGGTGGTCGGCGCGGACTCCGGAGAGGACGGAGAGTCGACGTCGGTGCTGGCGTCGGTGCCGATCGGCGCGGCGGGCGCGGCCGTGGCGTGTGCGGCGGTGCTGCAGCAGGTGCCTGAATCGGAAATCCATCGAATCATGCTGGTCGGTCAGCGGTCGGACCTCGATTCGCTTGCGGCCGAACTGAGTTCGACGGCGCCAGTGGAGGTGGCGCCGGATGCGGGCTTCGCGGTGGCGCGGGGTGCGGCGCAGACGGTTCATGGTGGTGAGTTCCTGGCGGGTGCGGCGACGATGATGGCGCCCGCTGCGGCCGACGCGACTCAGATGGCCCCGGCGGCGGCGGACGCGACGATGATGGCGCCCGCGGCCGCGGACGCGACGCAGATGGCGCCCGCGACCGGCGACTCGGCGGCGGTCGGGCCGCAGCTGGCGTACTCGCAGGAAGATCCGGACTACTACGAGTTGCCCTTGGACTCTATCGAGGAGTTCGTCCCCGAGCAGGAGGACGAGGCGCCTACACGGAGATGATCGCGCCGCCGCCGCCGCGGACGGTGCTGATGGGCAGCGCATTGGCGTTCGTGGTGATGAGCTTCGCGGCGCTGGCGGTGACGGTCGCAGTGGCGATTCGGCCGGCGAGCGACGTGAGCGCGCAGCCGGCGCCGGCGGTGCAGCAGGCGGAGCCGGTGCCGGGGCGGTATCTGCCGCAGGTGCCGCACGAGCCGGATCCGCTGGCGTTGCCGGTGGCGGTGGTGTCGCCGCAGCCGGAGGTGCCGCGGCCGAGTGTGAGGACGAATCGGGGGCCGGTGGTGAACAACGTACCGGTGGCGCCGGTGCCGCAGGTGCCCGTGCCGGGGCCGCCGCCGGTTCCGGGGGTGCCGGTGCCGGTTCCGCCGGTGGTTCCGTTGCCGACGTTGAGCCCGTGGCCGACGCCGACGTGGCCGTTCCCGACGACGACACCGACGACGACGACAACGACCACGGCGCCGCCGACCACGACGACCACGACAGCTCCGCCGACGACTACCACGGCGCCGCCGACCACGACAACGGCGCCGCCGGAGCCGGAACCGGAGCCAGAGCCGGAACCTCAAGCGCCCGCGTACACGCCACCGCCAGCGCCGGCTGACGCGCCGCCTGCTGTTGCGCCCGAGCCGGTGGCGCCTGCGCCCGCGCCGGTTGCCCCGCAACCGGTTGCTCCGGTGGTTCCGGACGCGCCTTCGAATGGGGGCGGATCCGGAAGCGGTGGAGGCTCCGTCGAGTTGCCCGCAACGACGGTGATCGAGTCGCCTTAGACTAGGCCGCGACTGTGTAACTCTTTCTCGATTGTTCTGGTGATCCATGAACCGCGGCGTTTGTAGCCCCAGAGCTCCAAAAATTCTCTCACGTCAATGTCGCGAGGTTTCTTCTGCTTAACCGACTTCAAGAACTGCTATCGGCGATCGGGATGCGCTTGCTCACTCAGATTGTCCGGGTGTTCGGTCACAGAATCTCCCTGCCAGGCCATCATCTCGTGTCAATCGATACCCCAGTTTCCATAGCGTGTCGGTCTGCTCAAGTACTGACCGGACGGAGGAAGCACGCCTCGTTAGCGGGCAACTCCGCTACGTGCAGGCGAGGCGGCGGATACCACTCCCGTCGACGGAATCGTCCTTTTCTGTCGCTAAAGTGTTGAAGATTTTCGTAGAGTGGCTAGGGAGATCCAAGGGGCTAGGGGTTTGTTTGGTGGCACGTTCTTCTTCAAGCTGCGCGGAGCCGGTGGCGGTATGACGTCAGACGACATTTCGGGCGCAGCACTCTCTTTCGGTTATCACCCGGACGCGGCGGTGTCATTGGAATCGATCTTGAGACGGGGGACGTTCGCGCGTGCACTGGCCGTCGATGTATCGGTCAGAGCAGCATTTGCGGGTATCGAAAGTTGCCGCATTCTATGGCGGCCAGAGGTTGAGCTGCCTGCTGGCCTGTACTGGTTCGAAGGTGCGGAGGCGGGTTCGTTAATCGTGCATGTTGGCGGCGGTGAGCCGCCAGGTGGAGCTATCGTCGTGGACGCGGATGATCTTTCTCCCGGCGACCCCCTTAACGCCGCATTGGCGTGGTCCGAGCAGTTCTGGGCAGCGGCTGACGAGGTACCCGCGCCACGATTCTCGATCAACGAGCATGTCGTCACGAGCCCGGGCGACGCGGACGCAATCGTAGTAGATCAGAAGTTCTTGACCGGCCACTGGTCGTACACGGTTCTCGTCGACGGACGCCGTCAGGAGATCCTCGAGACGGGGCTCAAGCCGCGCCCACCTCTCGATGATCCTCGGACGTGGGTCACAGGTGAGCCGACACCAGCAAGTCGGTTCGGTGCGACTCTCACCCGAGCGAAGCTGAGGGGTAAATTCGCCGATACGTTGTTCTCCTTCCGTGCAACGAGGACGACTTTTCGCCCATATCAGTTCAAGCCAGTCCTCAAGCTCCTGGAGACCGGCAAAGCTCGACTTCTGATAGCGGATGAAGTTGGGCTCGGCAAAACGATTGAGGCCGGGTTGATTTGGACTGAGCTCGAGGCTCGTCAAGAAGCCGACCATGTTCTGGTGATCTGTCCGTCGAACCTTGTTGCCAAATGGACAGAGGAGATGGCCGATCGTTTCGACTTTGAGCTGACTGAACTCGATGCCAGTCGGTTGACTGACTTCCTTCATCGGCATCGCCAAAACCGGCTTCCCCGCAGAATGGCCTATATATGCAGCCTCGAGCGGCTCCGCGGTTGGAATGGGCTCGACGAGATGCGCGATATCCCACCGGCTTTCGACCTCATAATTGTGGACGAAGCGCACTCGATGCGAAACCAAGCCACGAAGAGCTATGCGTTAGGCACGGAGTTATCAGAGTGGGCAGATAACCTTGTGTTTCTAACGGCAACTCCGATCAACCTGCATCAGAGCGACTTGCTGCACTTGCTCGAGCTGCTTGCTCCCGAGGACTACAGCGACCTTCGCGATCTCGAACTCCGATTAGAGCCGAACCGTGTGATCAACGCGGTCGCGGCCAAGATCGCTCGCGGGGAGACAGACGGTGCAAAGCTGATTGCTGAACTCGGGCAGCTGGAAAAGATGACCCTCGGTGCCGCATTGATGCAACGTCCAGATTTCATTCTGCTACGTAAATTACTCGGCAAGACGCGTCTCGAGCCAAGAGATCTCGTGAAAGCCAGGAGGATGCTGTCCGAACTGAACACGCTTTCTACGGTCATTACGCGGACCAAGAAGGTCGAAGTCGATGAGCGCAAGGCTAAACGTACTGAAATTCGTCGGCAGATCGAGTGGACTGAGCAGGAAAAGTACTTCTACGACGAGTACGTCGAGTGGTGCCGACAGCGAGCCCTTGAAATGAACGCCCCGTCAGGGTTCGCAATGCAAATGCCGCTTCGGCTCGCGAGCGCATGTCTGCCGATGGCGCGGCGCGCAGTGTTGGACCCGACCTTTAGCAGAATTTCAGACGAGGACAGCGACGAGTCAGTGGGTCGGCTTGAACCCCATCATGATCTGATGGAAGCCGCGCGTCGTTTGCCCGAGGGACTCGACACGAAATTCGATTCGTTGCACCAGGTCCTCAGTGAACTAAACTCGCAAGGCCGGCGAGCTTTGGTTTTCACTTTCTCCCGTCCTACCATTTCCTACCTGTCGGAGCGCCTCGGAAGGGACTTCAAGGTCGAAGTTCTGCACGGCGGTGTCAGCCGGGAAGAACGACGGCGCATCATAGCCGAATTTCGAGCTGGGGCCTACGATTTTGTCCTCGCCAATCGGGTTGCCAGCGAGGGGCTGGATTTCGAGTTCTGTTCCGCAGTCGTGAATTACGACCTTCCTTGGAATCCGATGGAGATCGAGCAGCGTATCGGTCGCATCGACCGAATCGGTCAACCGGAGGAAGTCCTACTCATCGCCAACTTCGTCAATGAGTACACCATCGACGAACGAATTCTGGGACGCCTTCTCGACCGAATAGAGATCTTTGAGTCTTCGATCGGAGCGTTGGAACCGATCATCTCCGCCATCGCCCCGATGGCGCGCGAGGCGGCGTTCGACTTCAACCTCAGCAGGGAGCAGCGCGAACAGAAGCTCTACGAGGTGCTCATGGCGATCGAGGAGCAACGAGCAGGGCTTGAAGATATCGCCGATGCCGCAAGCACCCTCATGGTCGGCAACGATGTTGATGTCGCCGGCCTTGAGGAAGAGTTGGTCCGTACCGGACGGTACGTCGGCCAATATGAACTTGCACTACTCGTCCACGACTGGGCGAAAATCGAGGACGCCCCCGGAGTCATGTCGACGGACGACAGCCGGATTGTCGAGCTGTATGGCAACCGAAAGATGGGTATCCGCGTCGACGAGCTCGCCGTATCCGCCAAGCGGACACGAGCAGAAACGGGTCACTATTCGGCGTTACTTCGCAACGAGATGCCGATATCTCTGGTGCTCGACCAGGAGCTCGCCCGCACGGGCGGCGGCATGCTGCTGACTGCGACGAGTCCGCTAACGATGGCGGCGGTGTCCGTTCCGATTCACCGAGAGGCCCGATTCGCATCACTGCGTGTCGCCGCGCGGACTGAAATTGTCGGACCCGGAATTTATGTTGTGGTTCTCGCGAAGGCTGCGTCAGGGGGGTTTGGTGGCGATGAGATCTGGGGAGCGGCAGTGACACGAGACGGGCGACACGCCGAAGAGGGCCCGGCCAACGCTCTGCTGGCCGCCCTGGCTGAAGGACAGCTTGAAGACGCCGCCCTGCCAGACATTGAACAGGTGGCGACACTAGCCGACCGTGCGCTCGATCAACTCGATTTCCAGCATGCGCGGGTCAAAGTCGAGCGAGACCAAGAGTTCGATGCTCTTCAAGAAGCTCGACGAGCGACTCTCGGAGAACAACATCGACGGAAGGTCGAGACGATCCAAAAACGCATCGACACGGCGACCAGCCGGGGCAGAGACAGCAGGACGATGGGATTGTTTCACAGCCAGATGCGCAGAGCAGAAGAAAAGTTCGTGCGACTGACCAACGAGTTGTCGAACCGACCTCGCCCTGAGATCCACCTTGAGCACCTCGCAGCGTGTGTTGTCGAATTCGTACCAGCGGGCGAAGAATCATGAAGCAGCGTGACAATGATCTTGAGCTCCAGGATGAGCGCACTGCTGAGAAGCGATACGGCGAGCAGTTGTTCAAAGACGCCCGCGACCAGCCGGTACCCTACTCCTTCACAGGGAAGAAGGTGCCGGACCCACCGAAGGTACCGGACGGGCGTCTTGTCGGCCGGGTTGCCCTGACGAAGCCGGACCGGGTGCTGACCGGCGCGCGCAACGACTTCTATATCGCCGAAAAGCACGCAACGGTCGACGGCGTCGAGGTCTACAGTTGGACTGCTCCCATCGCGTGTTGTTTCTTCAGACGAAACCATCAGCACACCTCAAAGAACGGCCTCGGTGACCTTTGTCGTGACGTCGCTGTCGTGCGGTCGTTCAGTCACGTCAACGGACGGATCGACGGGTTCGTCGACGACCAGCTGCGAGACGATGCACCTACGCCGGCATTCCAGAAGCGAGGCTTGTCGATCCCTGCACCTCCTAGTGGTAAGCCGAAAGTGCCGAGTCATCCGACCGCGGGAAAAAGTCCCTCGGTTACTCATACGAAGGACGCCGCGACCGACCAGGTTCCGGAGGCAGAAGCGACGGGGGCGTCTGCGCTGTCACAGGGGATCGACGACGGTACTGGGATAAGAGCAGAAGGGCTGCTGCGAGAACAACTCAGGTCCCCGCGCGGTAAGGGGCTTAGTTCTGTCCTGTCGACGCTTCAACCCGACCAATACGATCTCGTCACGCTGCCGGCAAGCGAAAGCACGGTCATCGAAGGGCAGCCGGGAACCGGTAAGACGATCGTCGCGTCTCATCGTGCAGCCTACTTAGTGAATGACAACACCCCACGTGGACGACGTGCGACCGGAGCAGTTCTGGTAATCGGACCAACGGCAAGCTATTCACGCCATATCAGTGACATCGTCGTCAGACTCGGGAATGGCGAGGGGAAGATCATCGTCCGTTCGATGCCACAGTTGATGCAGGAGATTCTGAATCTCCGCAACGAGCCGACAGGACCGGCTTCCAACGTGTGGTTCGATGCAGATTCGATGTTAGGGAGGCTTTCTCGGCTAGCGATTAACTTGAGCCAGCAGAGTACTGGCAAGTCGCCTACCCGAGAGGCGGTTTATGAGTGTTTGCGTCTGAACAAGGCCGGCGGGCGTCTCTTAACCGCAAAGACTGATTGGTCTGCATATCTGCGGGGACTTCCTTCCTACAAGAAGGCGCTCGGGTTGCGGGCGCATAGGCCACTGCTCGCATTCATCGAATGGGAGCTTGCGCGGCCGGTAGATCTCAGGCAGGTCAGTCACGTGATTGTCGACGAGGCGCAAGACATGACGGCCCTCGAGTGGTGCCTGTTGCACTCAATCAATAGGGATTACTCAAGTAATAGGGCCAATGCTTGGACAATCCTCGGTGATCTGAACCAACGGCGATCGGATCACACACTGTCCAGTTGGCACGACGTCTTTGACGAACTGGATCTGGATCCAGATACGAAAATAAGGCACCTCGCGCGTTCATATCGTTCCACTAAGCCCATTCTTGACTTCGCCAACAAGCTCTTGCCGCGAAAACAACGAAGCTCTCAGGCGTTTCAGTATGAGGGTCCCAATCCTCAGCTAAGGAAGGTGAGAGATAAGGAGCTCGGATCCGCAGTCAGCGGCGAGGTCAAACGTCTAATCGGGGAGTACGCCTTCGGGACTGTAGCGGTTATCACGGTCGCGCCGGAGCCAATCACGAAGTCGCTACGCAAAGTCGGATGGACGGCAAAGAGCCTGGATATGAGGCTGTGGGAGATGGATGGCGCAGAAGTCGCTGTATTACAGCCTGGTTCCGCTCGTGGCCTCGAGTTTGATGCCGTCGTTGTTGTAGAGCCAGCCGATTTTCCAACGAATTATGGACGAAAAGGCCCGCTATACACGGCTCTGACCCGCGCGAATCGTGAACTCGCCGTGGTGCATTCAAAGCCGCTTCCGCGCGAGCTGAAGCGCTAGTTTCAGCAACCCATTGATTGGAGGCCCATGAGCGGCATCATGCATCTGTCAATGCGAGTGCCATGGCGGGATAGACCATGGGACGCCGCAATCTGCGATGATCCTCTGAGTAACTCTTCATGCACACTATTGGCGAATGTAGGCCCGAATCGGGATGATGCTTATGAGCAAGAGAACTCTTCGGCAACCACCGATACCTTAGATACGAATCGCTTGCCCTGTCTGAGCGAGCGCGGCATGTTCATGTCGCCCATCGGCTACACCGTGACGAAGACCCATCCCTTCGCCTGGCACAGGTCCCTAAAGGACTCGTTGCGCCCGACTAAAGTATCGCTGCCGGGGTATGCGTTCGAATCCATTCCGTTCCGTTGGCTCAACCGCGGATCGCTCAATGAAGAAGTCGGCTTCGCCCGAGTCCCGGCATACAACCCCACAGCCGAGGATCATGTCGACGAAGTACTCGGCTTCCGGGACGGTGCGTCGTGGGTAATGGACGGAGAAAATCAACGCGCGGTAATGGATGAGTTCTTCGCACCTGTCGTCCCGGGCGAGTCACTTGTCTTCGTGTATCTCAAGCACTCACCACTGCAGGAAGCCCGCACGGACCGGCTCCTCGTCGGGGCGGCCGCGGTGAGCGGCATTCAACCGCCGCCAATGTGGAATCAGGATGGCAAACCACCATTTGACTCATGCATGTGGGAGACGATTGTTGAACATAGCCTTCGGCCTGACATGCAGGCCGGACTGCTTATTCCGTATCAAGAGCTTGTGAGCATGCTGGATCAGGGCATCGATATCGACGAGGCGCTCGCCTGGGCACCGGAGGGCCGCAACCTCGAGTTTAGTTACGTAACAGAACATCTCACCGATGACGCTGCAATTGAAGCCCTGGCGTCCCTCAAGCGTGCGGCGGAAGGTGCGCGCGGTCTCGGCTTAGATGTACCAGACTCGGCGCTCACGTGGCTTACGAATCAGACCGAGCGGCTCTGGCAACTACGTGGACCGGTGCCTGGTCTAGCGTCAATATTGGCGTTCCTCCGCGTCGAACAGCCCTACGTCGCGCATAGGGTGCTGATGAACGCGGTCGACGAATCCGCACCGTGGGGCGCGCTGCGCTCAATGCTGGACAATGAGAAACCCATTCCCGAGCCGCTACGCCCCTACCTCACAGTCACAACTCAGAAAATTTGGCGGAAGCTCGGCAGCGACAGGCAGGCTGTCTTACAATTACTTTCGGCATTCGACATCTCCGCCCAGCAAGTCGAGATGCTGATGGCAGGGGCCACAGAACCAGAGTGCGCACCGGGCGAGCTGCTTGCAAATCCCTACTTCGCGAGCACGTGCACCTATGGCATGGAACTCCATGTTCCATTCTTATCCATCGATCGAGCGCTCTTCCCGCCAACACATGTGAAATGGTCACCGGCGCTGCCCAACGAGATCCAGATCGACGATCACCTAGACCGTCGGCGGGTCGAGGCGCTCCTGACAGATGTGCTCGAACGCCAGGGACTTCAAGGTGACACGGTGCTGCCAGAGCATGAGGCGATCGACGCGGCTAACGGTTACGAACTGAGCCGGCCACCTTACTTGGCGCATATGGTGCTCGCGGCGCTTGATCTTGACCATGATGCCCTCGTTGATCAGGAAGAGTGGTCGCCCATCACTGGTGTCGCACTGGCCGATGGCGCGCCCGCGCTCAAACTAACGCGTTATGTCGAGACGGCAGACATGATTCGGAGCTGGATCCGAGGCCAGCAAGCGAAGCCACCCCTCGGCCGCCTCAGTGACGCACGCGAAGTATTGGACAAAGCCCTAAAGCGTAATCAGTACGTTGATACGGAGAGCACCGGACTCGATGAGCTTGAGGAGCGTGCGCGAACGGAGAAGGCCGCAGGGCTCGACGAGCTCCACGATTCACCGCTGTCGGTTTTGATTGGGCCAGCAGGTACCGGAAAGACAACCCTGCTGCGGGCGCTCGTGGAGTACCCGGGCGTCGGTGATGGAGGGGTGTTGCTCTTAGCGCCGACGGGCAAGGCGCGAGTCCAACTGGAGACCAAGGTTGGCCTTCCGGCGAAGACCCTTGCCAGCTACCTTGCTCCGACGAATCGGTACGACGGCGCCACTGGTCGCTACCTCGTGTGGGGTGATCAACAACCGCGTAAAAGCCACGGCCTCGTCGTTATCGATGAGGCTTCGATGCTCACAGAGGAGATGTTGGCTGCCACGCTCGACGCGTTCAGCGGAGTTGGACGCATTGTCCTCGTTGGTGATCCGCGACAGCTTCCTCCTATTGGCGCCGGCCGCCCGTTTGTAGACCTTGTCGAGGTCGTGCGGCCCGACGCCTTCGGGAACTGGTTTCGTGTCGGCCCAGGTTATGTCGAATTGCAGGTGACGCGAAGGCAGTTGCCCGAGGGCGGCTACGGCACTCGCCACGATCTCGAGTTGGCAGCCTGGTTCGGTGGTGGGACTCGCGGCGCAGGCGATGAACTCATCTGGTCTGAACTCGCGCACGAACCGAACCGTCCAACCCTTCGTTACCTGCGATGGGGTGACGCGAATGTCATCCAGGCACTTACAGAGGCTCTGGCCGAGGAGCTACCGATGGGCGACCACGATAAGCCCGACTGGGCCTTCGCGCTCACCTACGGCGCCACGCTGAACGGGCCATACCTCAACTGGGAACCGGGCGCGGGCAAGCGTGCAGAGCACTGGCAGATCCTCTCGCCCACGCGATCGCGTGCATTCGGCACGGTTGAACTTAACCGACATATAAAGCGTACCTATCGGGTTAACGACACCGAGTTCGGTCAGCGTACTGCGAAGGCCAATATCCCCAAACCTATTGGGCCAGAGTTGATTGTCCGCGGCGACAAGGTCATGCAAACCGAGAACAGGAAGCAGAAGGCATACCCGTCACAGGGCGCGATGAACTATGTCGCAAATGGTGAGATTGGTGTAGCGATCGGCCGGGTCGTGCCAGCTCACAAGTGCAAAAAAGGCAACTTGTCGCTTAAGGTCGAGTTCTCTTCGCAGCCCGGCTTCGAATACAGTTACTGGCCGTCAGTTAACGACGATCCGCCTCTTGAACTTGCCTGGGCTGTAACGGTTCACAAGTCGCAGGGCTCTGAATTTGGCACAACCTTTCTTGTTCTTCCGGTGCGGGCCAACGTCTCTCGAGAATTGATGTACACCGCACTGACACGGCAGAAGGATCGGGTCGTCATCCTGCACGAGGGAACTCTCGCAGACCTTCGCGACCTCTCTGAATCTTGGCGCTCCGAAACAGCCCGTCGACTCACCGATCTGTTCGCGGTGCCGAATCCCGTGTCTCTAGAGCTGCGGGGGGTGCGTCGCAGATACGAACGGCGCCTAATGCACGTATCAGCGAATGGCACTCCGATGGCGAGCAAGAACGAAGTCATCATTGCGGCACTACTCGATCGTTTGGTGCCCGGTGAGTGGAGCTACGAAGAGCCGTTTCGCGGCAGCGACGGCAGAGAGGTGCTTCCGGACTTCACAATTAATTCGGGCAGCGGGCGAAAAGTGTTGTGGGAGCACGCGGGAATGCTTGATCGGCCAGACTACGCGGCGAAGTGGGAACTGAAGAAGGCTTGGTACGCGGACAACGGTGTGTTGCCGCACGACGACGCGAATGCCGGCAACACAGTGCTTATGTGGACCGACGATCTTAAGGGAGCGAACGCTCAAGCCTGGTTGGACTTCGCGTCGGAAGTGCTCGGCGTACAGGCGTCGGAGGCCGCACCGGCCGACGGCAGTCCTGCTAAGCGTCGTGTCGTAAAGAAGTCATCCCCCAAAATCACAAGGTGAGGATCACGAGTCCTGCAGTGACGGAGCCGAATCCTAAAGATGGTCGGCGATGTGTCGAGCGATAGCCTTGGCCAGTCCGGTAGGCACAGCGTTGCCAATCTGCCTGGCGATCTCAATCTTGGGACCACACCAGAGGTAGTCTTCGGGGAAGTCCTGCAGCAGCGACGCCTCTAGGTGCGTGATCGGTCTGTTTACGCGATGTTTCCCGGCGGCGTCCCATTGCGGATGTAGGTACGCTCCCTTTTCGGGTTTGAAGAATTCCGTCCTGATCGTATGAGATGGCTTAGACCATTGGCCTTCGAACGGTCGCCGCCTCGTCCGCGCTCGCCGGACGGATAGTTGTGGAGGCGTTCCAGCGTTCGGGAGTCGCAGCGACTGGCGATGATTCGGCGTAGTTCGCGGTCCGCCAGGAGGTCAACGCCGGCGAGCTCGACGAGAAGTCGAAACACTTCTTCATCCGTGAGGCGAAGGGTGCTTCGCGGGGCTTTCTCGTATTCGGCGGCAGCGACTATCCACTCGATCGAGCGTCCGCGGCTGTCGCTCGAGAAGCGCGAGAGCGCATTGCGCGCCTCCCTTGGCGTCAGGGTTCGTTCGAGAAATCGGACCATGCGCTGGTGGTCACGCGGGCTGACGAAACCCGGGTAGGGATTATCGGTTTGCACTTGACCTCTAAAGACTCGAGCGTTCGATACCCGCCAGGAGTCGCATCACCGCGACGCTGATGGCCTTGATCCCTTCCGGGGCCCGCTGGAAGAGAAGACATCGTTCGCTGACCGCCACTTCTCGGTCTTTACGGTGCCCGGCTTAGACTTCGTGGCCTTGGACGGCGGCGTGGTAGACCCGGCCTGGGCCCTCTGAGGTGTCGCCGACTTGCTTGATCTCGCCGTCTGAAGGCGGTGCAACGTCAACCGCTGATTGTTGATCTTCTTCTTGTGCGTCTCGATCGTGTCCTTCGAAAGCTCCAATTGATAGGTGAGTTGATCAAGCTGTCGCTTCAAGTGCGCAACTTCGCTTTGCAGCTTGGCGTTGCTGTCCTCGAGTTGGGCGCGGTGTACTTCGACGCGGCGCGCGGCCTTCTTCCACCACTTCGCCTCGAACTGGGGAAGCACCTCCTGACAACGCCGGCACACCTTGCTCGGCCGAGCAGGCCCTTCCCACTGGGGATCGTCGTAGTCATGCCCGCATAACGCTGTCGCCCGCCGGTTCCTCAAGTAGTCCCAATGGTGCGCCGCACTTGATGCTCTATCGCGCACAAAATAGAACGGGGGCTCCATTCCGCGACTATAAAAGTTTGCCCGTGCGCGAAGTGGCGCTTTAGCGCGAATACCGAAGGGAGTCTGAGAAGATTCCCCCGACGCGCTGACCGCTAACCGTCCGCGAGGTCGGCCCGTTGCTCGCCGGAGTAACCGTCCATGACGGCGGCAGGGTCCTGCATTCTGGCCGCGCGGTGCCGGCTGATGTTGGCCGAGGTTGCGGCCATGACATCGCGGGCTTTACCCCTGCCGTAGGTGACCGACTTGTCGCGCTGCACGCCCAGGCGTGCCCCGACTTCGATGGCGTCCTGGTCGGCGCCCATGTAGAGAAACTCCCAGCCGTGCTTGGTCTGCTGCTCGACCAGGCTCTTGATCGCCGGGTGCGTCCACTCGCGGCTCGAGTTCTCCTGGCCGTCGGTCATGATCGCCACAATCACCGTGCCCGGGCGCTCGGACTCCGGCGTCGCGTCGAGCTGTGCGGCCGTATCGGTGATGAGCTTGCCCATCGCGTCCAGCAGTGCCGTGGCGCCCCGCGGCTGCAGGTTCAGCGCCGGAACCTCGCCGACGGGGACCCGGTGGTAGACGAGCTCGTACTCGGTGTCGAACTGGGCCAGTGTCGCGGCGCAGTCACCGGGCGCCTTGCGTTGTTCATCGACGAACGCGGCGAATCCGCCTTCGACGTCGGACTTGATGGACTGCATCGACCCCGAACGGTCGAGCAGGAACACGAGCAGGGTGCGATCGGGGTTCGACATGGGAGGTCCTCTCACTCAGGTGGTCGGTCGGCGGCGTTTGAACTGCATGGGTTTCGCGTCGGGCGTCGGTGCAGGCGGTGGTGCGTTCCCGGTCTCCTTGTCGTAGCGGGCGCGTATGACGCCTCTGGCGTTGACCCGACCATCGGCGGCGTAGCCGCCCAGCTTCGTGGTGGTGGCCAGCCGCGGGCCGATCGCGTTCTCGGTCAGCCCGACCTTGTCCGCTGCCGCGCGAAGGGACAGCTCGGCGTCGACGACGGCGTCAGCCAGCGTCTCGTCGATGAGCCGGCCGAGGTCGTCGAGCACGGCCCGAAGATGCGTGAGCGCGGTTGCCGGATCGGCTTTTTCGGCGCGGGCGAGCTCGGATCGGATCCGTGCGTATCGGTTGGGCACACGTCACGGTACCGCATAAACTGCGGATACGCAATAACTGCGGCTTCGCATTATCTGCGTCCGGGCGGTCGCGGTGCCTCGCCCGCGTTGGAACTGGTCACGTGCTCCCCCCGATCAGTTGAACCCCGGTGACCGCATTATGCGGGTGACCACCGACAGCTATGCCGCGGCCGGCTGATCATCGCGGCGGCGGCCAACTGTCACCAACGCCCGCTACCGTGGTCCGCGGGAGGGAACGAGTATGGCCGAGGGGACGGCGGAGAGCGCGCACGGTGCAATCAGGCCGAAGGACGTCTTCGCGCGATCCAACATGCCGTCCCACTGGGAGCGGTTGACCAACGTCGCGCCCAAGACAGCCGCGGATCGGAAGTATGTCGCGTTCGTGGCCGCTCGGTACCGGGGTGACCTACGGCTGCCGCGGCCCGACGAGGTCGATCCGCCTGATGAAATCCACACGCGGCAAAGAACACAAGTAAGCGGGTGGTGCGCGGCCGCGGCGGCAGCCGTATTCGCGGTCATCGGCGCCGCCTCGGAAGTGTCCGCCTTCACGGTGACAGGCGTCGCGCTCTTCCTGATCGTTGTCGGCGGCGTCGCGGTCGTGTATCTCTCGACGCAAGACGCGGTCAACGACTTCCACGCCTACAGGGCCCTCTGCGAGCGAGCTGAGTCACGACTGCACGTCGATCCGATGGACTCTGAGGACACGTCGACCGCCAACACGATGATCACCTGCGACGAGGGCACGCTCGCCTACTGCGCGGCCAAGATCGCGTCCGAGATCGAACAGATCCCGCTCTGGGCCTCCTCGCGGCTCTACATCGTGCCGATCGATCTGCGCGACGAACTCGCCGAGATCGGTGCCAGCGCACGGCAGATCGCCGAGGACCGCCAGGCCTTGGCGGCGCTGGAAAGCAGTCGCCTTCGCGACGACGCCGATATCCGGTCAACCGTCGCCGAGGACCGGCAGCAGATGACCGAAGCCCTCGGTGATCTGGCGGCCCGCGTGCACGCTCTCGCCGACTACCGGGACGAGGCGCAGCGGTTGAGCGTGGCGGCCCGGCGCGACACCACCGCGCTCAACCGTGCCGTCCGACGCGCCGCCGATCAGGAGGCCGCCAAACGGCTGCGATGAACCGACACGGCGATGGAGGGGAACTTGTCGCCGTCGGAAACGTTCGATGCGGTCATTCATCGCCCAGCCCGCGAAGACCTTCCGCGACGCCCAGCCCTGGCGGAAAGCGATGCCCGCGGGGCACTGTGACCGTTGCTCGGCAAGATGAAGGGGTATGGGTGCCGGGTTCAGATCGGCGGTAGCGGCCAGGACCCGCCGAAGAGCCGAGTGAAAGCGTCTTCGGATGCGTCTCGTCCCGGCGGCCACTGTTCCTGCCATCTTCGCAGCGGAATATCGGCGAGTGGGTCGAAGCGACTCGCCAACCGGGCGTACTCGCGACTGTGCCAACCCCTCAGGCCATCACGGCTCCGGACAAACTCGACGAGTCTGTCGATCTGCTCCCGTTGCGCCTCCTCGGTGCTGCTGAGCGCGACGCCGACGCCGTTCATCAGGCTATGCCTGCCCAGGGCGAAGGGTCGGAACCCCCAACGCGATCCGATCCGGTCGTTGATGGTGCGGCAGTCCTCACAGGCCAGCCACGCCCAGCGCGACGTGCCGCCCGCGGTGGCCCTGAAACAGATGACGCACAGATCGAATTCACGAGAAACGTCGCACCCGGCCCACTTCTGCGGTGCATCCTCGTCGACGCAGGACTGCCAGCGGCCGTACGAGGTGGACCCCGACCGCTGCAACGGTCCGATCGGACCGCGAATCTGCCCACAGGGGATATGAACCGACAGCTGCGTAACGCGTTCTCGCACCGCGTCATCCGCGGCACTATTAGACCTGTTCATCACTCACCGTCCCGGCGACGCTGCACCCGAACGTCCACCGCTTGCACCCCGATGGTGCCGGCTCTTCCCCTGGGGCACCGTGCGATGGTGGCGCGGTTGCCGGGACGACGGGCCAGGTACCCGAACAGTCGTCCGCTCGAGAGCTGTGTGCAGGCTACTTCTGCGGGCTGACATCGGCTCAAATCTCTCTGCGGCCTGGCTGTCGGTGCGGCGAGCTAACCTGCCAGCCATGACGAACGAGAGTCCCGCCTGCGGCCGATGCGGATCGACCGCGCTGCACCACAAGGTCCACGGAATGCCCACCCCAGAGTTGTTCGAGGAAGCAGACCGCCGGCCGGACCTCGCACTGGGCGGGTGCTGCGTGATGCCGGGCGACTGGACCACCGAGTGCGTGACGTGCGGTCAGCGCAAAACCATTGGCCGAAATGACGATTCCACGTGGACGACGACGACCCGCCCGGACACCGCCAGCCTCGTCACCGCGTCACTGAAAGAGGCTGTGTCTGAACTCGCCGGGCCGACCAAATGAGTGCAGGCGGCCACAACGGCCCACGACGAGAACGGGTTCGAGGCCGCCGCCGTCACAGCCTTGGTGATGACGACGGGCGCCCCGCAGTTCGTCGAGCGCACCATCCACCGCGTCGAGGTCACCTTCGACCGACCGCATGCCGTCGTCGTGGTCGCCCGCGGCGGTCCCTGGGAGGGGATGCCGCTGTTTCACTGCTGGGTCACGCCGTAGGGAACTGCCGGTAAAGCTCTCCTACACCTTGAAATGCGTGCGCCGCGCAAAATGGTTTCGACACCACGCTGGTCGTCCGACCGCCGTATAGGTCCGTATACTTCGGGGTGAGTTATACAGACCTATGCGTAAGGTGGGATCGATGGAGCCGAGCCCGTACGCACCCGGCTCATTGCCGGAGTACCTGGCCGGCCGCGGCCGCGAGCGCGATCTGATCCGTGACAAGGTGTCACGGCTGAGCATGCTTGGGCGTTCCGGCGGACCGCTGCTGGCCTTCCACGCTCCGCGGGGCCTGGGGAAGACTTCGTTGTTGCGCATGGCTCAGCGCGACGCGATCTCTGAGGGGTTCCTCACCGCGTGGATCACTGGACGTGATGACCGTCCGATGTCGCCCGATCTGGCGCAGGAGTTGAGCGTGGCGGTCAAGGAGCATTCCTTCGGGGAGCGGGCGAACGCGCTGCTGCACCGACTGGCCCAGGTCCAGGTCGAGTTTGGGATCCCAGGTGTCAAGGTCGGCGCGACCCTTTCCGCCGACGACAAGCTGTCGCCGGGTTCGGCGGTGCTCGAAAAGTTGCTCGAGGATGCGGGCCGGTTCGGCCGCAACCACGACGCGAAGGGGCTGGTCGTGTTCGTCGACGAGTTCCAGGAAGCACAGTTGGGAGACCGCAAGAGTCTTCTGATCGGGCTGCAGCACTTTGATGGTGCCCCGGACGCGACTCCGGTCGCGGTCATCGCTGCCGGGTTGCCCTCGTTGCCGCCGGCGGTGACCGAGGCAGCCACGTTCGGCGAGCGGTCACGGTTCGTCGAACTCGGTCTGCTGAGCGAGGTTGCCGTTGCCGAGGCGATCCGGTTGCCCGCACAGCATCACGAGGTCACATGGACTGACGAGGCCATCATCGCGGCAATCGAGCTCGCTGCTGGCTACCCGCACAAGGTGCAGCTGATCGGCGATGCCACGTGGGAGGTCGCACGACCCAACTCAGGGAGCACGATCAAGATCGGCCACGTACGGCGGGCCGAGGAGGAGATTGAGGACCGCATGAGGGGGTTGTTCCGCACCCGTCTGGCCCGCGTCACGTCCGAGCAGCAGCGGTTCCTGGCAGCTATGGCAGCAGTCGGGGATGGGCCGGTGGAGCGCGCGGCGATCGCCGCCGAACTCGGTGTGGCGACCACAGCTGTGAGTAGGCCTCGGCAGCAGCTGATCGACCGGGGCTACATCGAGGCGGTTGGACACGGGAAGCTTCGGTTCACCATTCCAGGGTTCGCGGCCTACCTCCGAACCAATGCCTGAACCACCGAGCCGGGCCGTCTGGGCTGCTTCCGAAGAAATGACACGAATCTGAGACGGAACTCAGATGACACGACGTGAGACACCACGCATTGCCGATCTGGATCGTTAAGAAACGCAATATCGGCTTCGATGGAGGCAGTGGCCTCCGGAAGAAGTGCCGTCTTCATCGAACGATTCCAGGATCGACTGTGACCCCAGTACAAGGACTTTCGGATCACCTGCGACTGTGCGCGCCGCACGGAGCAGGTGGGCGAGTTGCTGCCGGTTCACCCGGCTCGGTCGGGTGCTTGCCGCTGCGACCAGTGCTTCTTGATTGCTTTCAGCACCCGGTGCCGTGTTTCGTCGGCCAGCACGCCGGCGGAGGGGGAGTTCTGACGTCTATCTATTCCTCGCCAAACGCCAAAAAACACAGCACTGGCATTGGCCAGACTGCTGCCTGAGCTGCTGCGCCAGATCGTGCACGGAACCGAAGCCCAGCCCGAAGTCCGGCTGGCCGAATTACACCGGCGCCGTGACGAACTCGATGCCGAGATCGCCGCCGTAGGCACTCGGCGATCTGGCGGCGCGGGTCCATGCGCTCGCCGACAACCGGGATGAGGCACAGCGGTTGAGCGTGACGGCCCGGCGTGACAGCACGGCGGTCGACCGCGCAGTGCGACGCGCCTCAGATCAGCAAGCCGCGAAACGGCTGTTGTGAGGTCGACCCGTCGAGGTAAACCGAGTTCTATTTCGGCAACCGACAACCCCGTCACTGCCGCATGGTCTAATCGTGCGGTGGGAGCCGCCAACGAGCGGACAACAGCCAGTGACGACCCGGCGAACCGGCGGCCTGGCGTCATCCGCAGATTTCGTCCTACCCTCCCCGGCATGTCCTTCGTCGGGGCGACGGCGGTGTTAGCAGCCGTCTACCAGTTCAAGCTACTGGGAGGCTATGGCCCGTCGGGGTGGCCCGAAGTGTTCGCCGTCGTGCTGTATGCGCTCTCGGTATGGTTCGCGGTGCGCAAGTCGATCTGGACCTGGGGGACCGGGATCGTCTCCACCGGGATCTACTTCGTTATCTTCTGGGACCACGCCCTCTACGCCGATGCGGGCCTGCAGGTCGTCTTCATCGCCTTCAGCGTCTCGGGACTCTATGCGTGGTGGCGCGGCGATAAACAGGCAGACGAGGCCGACGTTCACCGGGCCTCCACCCGCCAGCTCGCTGTGGTGCTCGCGTCAATCGTCCTCGGAACATTGGCGATTCGAGCGTGGCTGATCGAGGTTGGCGGCTCGGCTCCGCTGTGGGACGCTCTGCTCACCGCCGGCTCGCTGGGAGCGCTCTATCTGTTGATTCGGAAGCGCCTCGAGACCTGGTATCTGTGGATCGTCATCGACGTCGGCTACATCGCTCTGTTCACCACACGAGACCTCTACTTGTCGGCAGGCCTCTATGCGGTGCTACTTGCCATGTCGACCAAGGCTGCAATCGATTGGCGGGCAATGCTGCCTGAGCAAAGACCCGCCGGTGAAGCCGAGGACGCGCTGCGGTGACGCGGGGCCTCGTCATCGGCAAGTTCCTCCCGTTTCACCACGGCCACCGCGCGTTGATTGAACGGGCCGCGCGCCGTGTCGACGAACTGGACATCATCGTCTGCGACGCCGGCTGGCACCAGATCCCTGTCGAGCGGCGCGCCGCCTGGATCGACGAGACATGCAGTGGGCTGGGCATTCGGGCGAAAGTGCTTACTGTCGACGGCGATCGCTACGACGTCGCCGACGACGACAGCGCCGGGTGGGCGGCGATCACTCTCGAACTGCTCGGACGAGCACCCGACGTGGTGTTCACCGGCGAGGACTATGGCGACGCCTATGCACAGGCGCTCGGGTGCGTCCACGATTACGGCGAACGGGAACCCGGCGGTCTCTCCGGTACGGCCGTGCGGGCCGCGCCGCTGGCGCACCTCGACCGGCTCGACCCGCCAGTGCGGGCCCACTACGTCCAGCGCGTCAGCGTGGTCGGCGCCGAATCCACCGGCAAGACAACACTCGCCGACGATCTCGCGTGTCGCCTCGGCACCGTTGCCGTACCGGAGTTCGGGCGACATTTCACCGAGGCAATGCCCGAGCCTCAGCGGTACCGCTGGTCGACCCGAGACTTCGAGCTCATCACTGAAGTGCAGGAGCGAATCGAGGATGACGCCGCGCGCTGGTCAGGCCCGGTTCTGGTGTGCGACACCAATCCGCTCGTCACTGCGGTCTTCCACGAGGTTTATCTCGGCACCACCGACAGTCGGCTCTTCGAACGCGCGCTGCGGCGCACGTACCACCTCTACATTCTGTGCGGCGTCGATACACCGTTCGTTCAAGACTCAACCGGCCTGCGGCACGACGGTGAACAGCGCCGCGCGATGCACGACCGCTACCGGCAACTCCTTGCGGCGGTGACGGTTCCATGGATCGAGGTGTCGGGCGACCGCAACCTTAGGGTGCGCCAGGCAATTGCAGCGATCGAACCGCTACTGCGTGCGGGCGGGCTCGACCCATGAGTCGCACCATCGGCCGCCGCTCCCGTTCCGAGAGCGACCCCGCTCGCCCAGGACTGTGCCGCTTGATGCGCTGCCCGAAAACCACCCGCGTGGCCCTCGAGCTGATCGGCCGTCATCCGGAGCTCTGTCGGATCGACCTTCAGTGGTTCGTTCCGATGCGACACGGTTCCCCCTGCCAGCGCGGCAAGTGGCTCGGCGTAGTGCGTTCCTCTCCCGACATCGACGACCTGACCCTATGTCCTGTCGGAATTCACGGCTAGCAAACTAGCCGGATCGTTGTCGGAGTTGGTCACTATAATGGATATATGCAGGCAGCTACCATTATCTTCCCGACTTTGGATCGCGATCTAGCTCGTGTCAGCAACATATACTAGCCGCCGATTCGGCTCCATACCGAGATTCCGATCGAAGGGGCGGGAGTCGTTCACGTCATCACGGAGGTTGCCCTCGACGACCCTGGATACGCCTTCAGTGACGTCACGCTCGTCCGCTACCGTGGCGGAGAACTCGCTGAGCACATTCCCTTGGTTGGCTCGGTGTGTGAAAGCGTGGTGGCCCGGTGCATGCACGAGCACTGGTGTGACGTGCAGCGCGCCATCAGGTGCGTCCAGCGTGATTTCGACACGCTGTGTTTGATGGACATGGACTGGGAAACGGAGGACGACGAGTCCGACACCGACGAGGCACCCGACGAATTCGACCCCGCGCAGACGTCGCCGCGGGTGTTCGAATTGTATGTGCGGGCCGTGAACCGCGCTGTGCGGACACCCGACCTCGACGGCACCTCTTAGCCGCCAGCCGCGGCTCGCTCGTGCGTCACCCTTGAGTACGCCGCCCCAACTCCGCTCTGCCCGCTCACTCCGTCGCTTGGTTCGGATCTTGGGTCACCTGCAGCTGTTGATGTCGTGCACGATCTCGGATCCCGCTACGCCCCAGCCGTTTTGGTAACAGCACACCTCGGTGAGCGGCCGATGTCCGCGATCGCCATCGAGGATCTCGACACGTTGGGGCCTAGCATCGCGGGGTGCCGGACGCCCGCCGCCTCCGACACCTTCAATAAATCGCGGCTTAGCGTCAGAGCGTAATTGGCCAGCCGGTGCGACTTCTGCCCCGGATCGAGACCGCGCGCCAGCCACGGGTTCTGCGTCGCCACACCGGTCGGGCAGTGGTCGGTGTGGCACTTCTGCGCCTGGATGCACCCGAGCGCGTTGCCCGGCAGGCCCAGCTTGCCCGACCCGATCCACGTGGCCGGTCGCTCAGCCCCGCCTGCGTGAACAGCCCGTAGACGTGAGCGAAGCCGACCCGGAACGGGAAGGACACGTGATCGGCGAACACGAGCGGCGCAGCGCCGGTGCCGCCCTCGCCGCCGTCGACGGCGATGAAGTCCACGCCTCGCTGCCCGTCGGCCATCCGCTCGGCCACCTCGCGCCACAACACCATTCCGCCGACCACCGACGCCGGCCGGAACGCGTGCTTGCGCCCGCGCGGACCGCCGAGCACCTTCGCGCCCGGCAACTCGATGTCGCGCCCGTGGATCGGGGAGGCGGGCACGACGTCGGAGAATGTGGCCTGCACGGCGGACGCAGGGCTCGCGCCGACTGAGACTGCGCTCACGGCGGTCACCTCGCCGATTTTGCGCCATGGACGCAGAGTCATCGCACAAGAGAAGGAGTCGCCGCCGCGCCCCATGCGATGATGGCTCCATATCCCCGAAAGCAAAGGAGCTGGAGATGGGATTCGAGCGAATCGACGATCTGCTGAACGGGGTGACCGCCGACGGGTCGCTGCACGGGGTCGCCGCCACCGTGGTCGGCCGCGACGGCGTCCTGTACCAGGGCGCAGCCGGAGAGGCCAAGCCCGACACCATGTTCCGCAACGCGTCGATGACCAAGGCCGTCGCCAGCACCGCCGCGCTGCAGCTCGTCGAGCAGGGCCGCTTGCAGCTCGACGCGACCGTCGCGTCGGTCGTGCCCGAGTTCGGCGAGCTCCAGGTGCTCGACGGCTTCGAGGACGGCGAACCGGTCCTGCGGCCACCCAGCACGCAGGCCACCATCCGGCAGCTGATGAACCACACGGCCGGCTGTGGCTACCACTTCCTCAACGAAAAGCTCTTCACCTACTGCACCGAGAAGGACTTCCCCAACCCGCTCGAGGGCCGCAAGCAGAGCCTCAGCGCGCCGCTGGTGCACGATCCCGGCACGGTGTGGGAGTACGGCGTCAGCACCGACTGGGTCGGCATGGTCGTCGAGGCCGTCAGCGGCCAGACGCTCGCCGACTACCTCGCCGAGCACGTCTACGAGCCGCTGGGCATGACGGACTCGACGTTCACCCCCAGCGACGAGCAGCGCGCACGGCTGCTGCCCGTCCGCTTCCGGGCGCCGGACGGCAGCCTGGTCGCGACGGACCTCGACCTGCCCGCCGAGTCCGAGTGGGACGCCGCCGGCCACGGGTCCTACGGGACGATCGCCGACTACGGGCGCTTCGTGCGCGCCTGGCTCAACGGCGGCGAGCTCGACGGCGCCCGCATCCTCAAAGAGGAGACCGTTGAGCTGGCGCTGCGCGACCACCTCGACGGGGCGCCGCTGCCGAAGTCGATGGAGCCGATGGTCCCCGAGCTGGCCAACCCGGTCGAGCTGCTCGACGTGCCGCAGGGCTGGGGCCTGGGCTTTCACCTGTACCTGGTCGATCTGCCCGGCATGCGCAGCGCCGGCTCGGCCGACTGGTCGGGGCTGTTCAACAGCTTCTTCTGGATCGACCGCAAGGCGGGCATCGGCGCGGTGATCGCCACCCAGCTGCTGCCGTTCTTCGACTCCAAGATGGTCGAGACCATCCTCGGCTTCGAGGCCGCCGTCTACGCCGAACTCGGCGCGGCGATCTCCTGAACACTCCAGCGCGATGGATTGCGGCGGTTCAGACGTCGATAATCGGCAGGATTTTGTTTGACCCTCGGAAGTCATCGACGTTGCGTGTGCAGAGCGTCGATGAGGCCTTGCGGTGGCCGTGAAGTCTAGATTCCGGATGTTTGTATATAATCTCGACATGGCGCTGAGTATCAAGGACCCAGAGGCGGACAGGCTCGCCCGAGAATTATCGGCTCGCACGGGAGAGAGCCTGACCGAAGCAGTCTTGGTCGCATTGCGCGAACGGCTGGCCCGCGAGACGGGGCGCACGAGAAGTATTCCGCTGCGCGAGGAGCTGGCCGCGATACGTCGTCGATGCGCAGCCTTGCCGGTCGTCGACAACCGATCCGCCGATGAGATCCTCGGCTACGATGACCGCGGTCTGCCCGCGTAATGGTCATCGACACGTCGGCGCTCGTAGCCATGCTGAGCGACGAACCGGAGGCCGACGTGTTCGAGGCCGCTGTCGAAGCGGACGGCACCCGGTTGATGTCGACGGCATCGTATCTGGAGACGGCGATCGTGATCGAAACACGATTCGGCGAGCCTGGTGGGCGTGAATTGGATCTTTGGCTGCATCGGGCCGCGGTCGAGCTGGTGGCGGTTGACGCCGGCCAAGTCGAGGTCGCTCGGGTCGCTTACCGTACGTATGGCAAAGGCCGGCACCGCGCAGCCCTCAACTACGGCGATTGCTTCTCCTACGCTCTGGCCAAGGTCAGCAACCAGCCTCTGCTGTTCAAAGGCGACGATTTCGCGCAGACCGATATCGGCGGATTCTGAAGGGAACCTCGGCGGTCGACAATAGCGACCAAGGGATGATCCGTTTACGCGATTCAGGCTCACCGCAGTCGCCGCCGCCCGAAGGCCTTTACGACCCCGGGGAGGCCGCATGACCGCTGATATGACCGCGTTGCCGATCGACGAAGAGGCGGCCCGACTTTGGGCGCTGCTACGTGTCCGCTTGGCGGAGGCGGGGCGACGGGCCAGAGTCAACGATCTGTGGATCGCTGCCATCGCAGCCGCCAAGCACCTGCCGGTCGTCACGCAGGACAGCGACTTCTATGCCCTGGAGGGCGTCGGCGGTCTCGCGATAATCCACGTCTGACACCGAACCCTGGGCGACTCCGCGAGTCCTACGCCGCCACCAACGACCCGAGCTTGACGTCGGGATTGTCGCGCTGAAAACCCTCCAGCCGCCACGGCGTGGAGAACAGCACCAGCATGACGCCGTCGCTGCGGGTCAGCACCTCCGCGGACACCTGCCTGTCCATGAATCCGGCGTCGGCCGGGTCGACGATCCGCGCGACCTGATACGGCAGCGACTCCAACGCAATTGGCGCGCTGAACTCGGCTGCCATCCGGTGGGTGGCCACCTCGAACTGCATCGGCCCGACCGCGGCGAGCACCGGCGCCTGGTCGCCGCGCCGGTCCGAGCGCAGCACCTGCACGACGCCCTCCTGCTCGAGCTGCTCGATGCCGCGTCGGAACTGCTTGTGCTTGCTCGGATCGGTACCGCGTGCCACCGCGAAATGCTCGGGGGAGAAACTCGGGATCGGCGGATACTGCACCGCCACATCGCGATACAGCGTGTCGCCCGGACGCAGCGCGGCCGCGTTGGCCAGCCCGATCACATCGCCCGGCCACGCGGTGTCCAGCGTGGTGCGCTGCTGACCGAACACCGACTGCGCGTACTTGGTGACGAACGGCTTCCCGGTGGCGGCGTGGGTGAGAACCTCCCCGCGCTCGAACGTGCCCGACACGACCCGCGCATAGGCGATCCGATCGCGGTGCGCGGAATCCATCCCCGCCTGCACCTTGAAAACGAAGGCACTGAACGGTGATTCGACCGCACGCCGGGCCCCGTCGACGTCCACCGCTCCGCTTGGCGCCGGCGCCAACTCGACGAGCACATCCAGAAGCTGGTTCACGCCGAAGTTCAACGCCGCCGAGGTGAACAACACCGGTGAGGCCACCCCGCCGAGGAACTGTTCACGGTCGTAGTCCGAGCCGTCGGCGGACAGCAGTTCGGACTCCTCGACGGCGACGTCCCAGTCATCGCCGGCGGCGTCGTGCGCGTCGGCCGCCGCGATGTGCTCTTCGGGAGCCGCGGTGGCACCGCCCGCGGTGCGGGTGAACCGGATGAACTTCCCGGTCCGCCGGTCGAGCACTCCCTTGAAATCGCCGGCGATGCCGACCGGCCACGTCAACGGCGTTGGGCGCAAACCGATCCGGGACTGGATCTCGTCCATCAGTTCCAGCGCGTGTCGGCCGGGCCGGTCCCACTTGTTGATCACCGTGATGATCGGAATCCCGCGGTGCTTGCACACCTGGAACAGCTTCAGCGTCTGCGGCTCAAGGCCTTTAGCCGCATCGATGAGCATCACGGCGCAGTCGACGGCCGTCAGCACCCGGTAGGTGTCCTCGGAGAAGTCGGCGTGGCCGGGGGTGTCGAGCAGGTTGATGACGCAGTCGCGGTACGGGAACTGCAGCGCCGTCGACGTGATCGAGATGCCCCTGGCCTTCTCCATCTCCATCCAGTCGGACACCGTCGCGCGGCGGCCCGCTTTGCCGTGCACCGCGCCCGCTTCGGTGATAACCCGGGCGTGCAACGCCAGCGCCTCGGTCAACGTCGACTTACCGGCGTCGGGATGGCTGATGACGGCGAAGGTCCTGCGGCGGCGCGCCTCGGCGGAGATACGGCCAGGGGGCGACGAATCGGCGGTCGGCACAGCCGTGAATGCAATCTCGGTCATAGCTTTTCCGATGGTATTGGCTTGGAAGCGTGAGCCAGCAATTGGCATCACTGCATCATGATGCACTGATGTAGCCTGAGCTATGCGCACCACCATCGATCTCCCCGACGACCTGCACAAACAAGCGCTCGCCATCGCCCGCGACACCCGCCGGTCGCTGAGCGAGACCGTCGCCGACCTCATCAGGCGCGGACTCGGGTCGGACGTATCCGCGCCGATCTCCACCGATCCCAGGACGGGACTGCCGCTCGTCAGCGTCGGAACCGCAGTGACGTCCGAAGACGTGCGGTCGTTGGAGGACGAGGAGTGACGGTGCTTCTCGATGCGAACGTGCTCATCGCACTGGTGGTGGCCGAGCACGTCCATCACGACGCGTCCACGGAGTGGCTGGCCGCATCGACTATCGACTTCGCCACATGTCCGGTGACTCAGGGAAGTCTGGTTCGCTTCCTCGTGCGTTCGGGGCAATCTGCCGCGTCCGCGCGCGATGTGGTCCGTGCATTGGAAGCGTCTGAGCGGCATACCTTTTGGCCGGATGCCATTTCATTCGCAAGTGTGAAGGTGAAGGGAATCGTCGGGCACCGTCAAGTAACCGACGCGTATCTCGCTCAGCTCACCAGAACAAACAACGGACAGTTGGCGACGCTCGACGCTGGATTGGCCCATCTTCATGACGACGTCGCGATTCTCATACCGACGTGAAGGCACTCGAATCGTTCCCCGGATTAGGCACGGGCCCGGGTGTCTGTGAGAAGATCGAGCATTCGCATCGGCGTGATGGTGCGACCCGCGGGGGGTCAATGGGCCCACACCACCGACAAGGACGTCGGTCGGCGCCCTATCACGCCTGGTCACACCCCGGAGATGGTTGGAGTTTCCATGGGCGCCCACAGGAATCCTGAGCCCGATGCTGCCCCTTCACCGCTGACCTCGGCACTCGTCTGGCTCGGCGGCGGCGAGCGGCGTGAGCCCGGTGCTCGCCACGAGCGGTCCACCCTGGTCAGCGCTGGTGTGGTGGTGCTGGTCGCGGCCGTGCTGGCGTGGCTGGTAGCGGCCGCCGCGCTGGCTCAGTCGACATCGTGGCCGTTGGCCGCGGTTGTCGTGGCGACCTCGGCGTTCGGGTTGCTGGTTGGTGCGCTGAGCCGCGCGATCGCCTCCGGCGCGATCCAGGGGAGGGCCGCAGCAGGCCGGGCGGCCGTCGCCGTCGCCGTGGGGCTGGTGGTCGGCGAATTTGCCGCCGTCGTCCTGTTCTCCGGGTCGATCGACCGCAGGCTCGAGGAGGGGGCGGCGCGCACCGCCGAATCCATCCCCGCGGTCGCGCAGGCCGCTGCCGACCTGGACCGCACTCGGGCAGCGCGGGGTGACCTCGACGAGGCCGTCGAACAGGCCGTGCGACGCCGCCAGGAAGCCCTGGTGGTGGCCCGCTGCGAGTTCAACCCCCGGCCCGACTGCCCGCAGACGTTCATCACCGGTGTGCCCGGCGCCGGGCCGGAGAATCGGACGGCGAACGATTACCTCGCCGACGCGCAAGCGGCGCTCGACGCCGCACTGGCCGAGCGCGACCGTCAGGGCCCCATGCTCGATGCCCGGATTGCCGACGCGGAGCAGGCGCTGGCGCAGGCCCGGCAGACCGCGACGGTCGCCGCGGATCGCGGGCTGGGTGCGCGATGGGTCGCCATGAACGACCACACGCTGGCCAATCCGGGGGCGCTGGCGCTGCGGCTGCTCGTCGACGCGTTCTTCGTCCTGCTGAGCCTGCTGCCGCTGATCCTTCGGTTGTGGCGCGGCGAGACGTCCCAGGATCGCGGCATCGCCGCCGACGTCGAGCGGGACCGCGCCGAACTACAGGCCGACACGGCGGTCGCGGTGAAGCGGGCCGAGGTGCGCGCCGCCATCGACAACATGTGGGCCGAACAGCAACTGGCCAGCGCCCGCCTGGCCGTCGAGGCGCAACTCCAGATCGACCGCGAGCAGCAGCGCCGCCGGGTGATGGAGGCGATCGAGCCGCCGATGCCCACCCGCTCGGAACGCATCAGCGAGCCCGAGGACGTGTACCTGCCCATCGCCGCCGAGGCCGAAAGGGCGAGCTTCGTCACGGCCGAACTGCCGGCGGCCGAGGCGCCCGCTTCCGAGGAGGATGTCGATGTGACCACCTCACCGAATGTCCCTGCGCGCGCTGACGACGCCCGGTCGGTGCAACCCGCCAGCGATGCGGGGCGGCCGCTGATCCCGACCATTCCGGATGTCACCCGCGCCGCCGCGCGCTGGATCCGTCCGCTGGTGCCGCCGGTCATCGTCAACGCCGTCGACGCCACCACCAAGCCGCTGCGTGGTGCGCGGCAGGTCTTCGAGGAAACCGAAGAGATCCACTTCTCGATGCGACGCAGCCGCAAGGTGACCACGCACATCGAAGAGGGCGAGGACATTGCAGCGGAATGCGCTACGGACGCGCCGACCGTCGAACCCGCTGATCGCGACCACAGCTACGACCGACTCGGTGCCGGTGCCGACCACGCGGCAGTGACGGGGTCCGAGCGCCGGACGCTGACCGGCAGCGGCACCCGTGAATTGCCCGGCCACCGCGGGCGCCGCGAACTCCCGCCCGGGCGTTAGGATCTCCTGGCGGCGCGCACCTGCTTCGCGATTCGGTCGATGAGAGCATCCTCGGCGATGATCTCGAGCGGGACCGAGCCGAGGTCGAGATCGCCTGGCGCGTAACGCAGTAGCTCGGGCAACTCGCCGACAGTGTCGACCATCTCGTCGATGAAGGCCCGGTATCCGTCGATGGGGATACGCATCAGCTGCGAGCAGTCGCTCAGCAGTCCGCGGTACGCCGAGGGCACATCGACGTCGCGGCACCGTTCGGCCAGCTCGAGGAACCGCTCGTGGAAGTCCATCAGTCGGTTGGCGACGTGCACGATGCCGTAGGCGTCAGCCGTGCTCTCGTTGCTGTTGTCGCCGCACATGCCCCTGAAAGCCGGTGACCCCATGAACGTCTCCAGCTGGGCGGCGATCTCGTAATGCTCGTCCATGCACATCTCGACGAAGACCGCCACCTCATGACCGTTTCGCATGTGCATCCGGCAAAACGGGGTGTAGCGCAGGTCGAGGTCGCGCAGACGCGGCCGCACCTCGGCGAGACGTTGTACGAGCACCGATACGAACGCCGCCCACGGCCACGCCGTTGCCTTCTCCGCCAGCAGCAAGTCGAGATCCTCAGCGCAGTAGACGATCTCGGCGACGGGACCGTCGTCGTCCGCCGCCGCATCCGGCGGTGCCGGCTCGGGCGAGACAGAGCGCATCAACTCGGCTCCTTCGACGCCGTAGATGCCCCTGCGGTCGCCGCGGCTCGCCCATCGGTGCTGCCGGTCGGCGCGGTGCGCCAGGATCTCGGCTTCGCGGGCCGCGGCCAGCCGGCGTTCCTCCTCGCGGCGAATGAGCGCACGCACCCCGAAGAACAGCCCGACCGCCACCCCCACCCCGACGATGACCCACCAATAGGTGATGACGACCCAGATCAGGATCAGCACCCCGAAGAAACCCGCCATCCCGCCGGAGTCCGAATTACGACTTGCCATCGCGACCGCCCAAGACCCCTACAGCGGCTGGGTGTAGCCGATGCCGCTTGCCCACTCGACGACGGCCGGCTTGGCGTCCAGACACATGGTGTTCACCGCCGACAGCAGGACGATCGCCGCCTCGGCGGGCGCGAACCCGGACCGCTGCAGCTTGCCCAGCACGGCCGGCGGCGGCGCCCCGAACCGCAGGTCGTGACACAGCTCCTTGCCGATGTCGATCATGTCGACGACCGAGGAGTAGTACACCCCCATGTTGTCGAGCTGCGCGATGAAGTCGTACTGGTCGGCACGCGCCGGACCCGACAACGCCACCGCCCCGCACACCGCGAGCACACCTGCAAATACCCTATGTAAGCGCATGATCCCCCCTTGATGAGCGCTTCGGTGTCGACGGTAGACCCGGCCACCGACAAATCCGCGACGCGCCAACCGTTTGCCGGGCTCGCCGACCCGGCGTGGCGCGCCGACCGTGAGGAACTGGCCGGCCACCTCGCCGTCGAGCGGAGGGACATCGGTGGCGATGACGACGCTGGTGTCCAGAATCGCTCTCACGCGTCAGCCCCACGGATCCCGAATGTCGCCGACCCCGTGCGCGCTCTATGGACCTATTGATTGCAGCCACCGCACATGCTCATTCGGCGCGGCTCTACACCCGCAACGTCTCAGACTTCGTCGGCTTGGAGAACCTGGTCGAGGTTGTCGCGGCCTGACCCAGCGAATAACGCCGGCCGGTGCTCTGGTCTACGCCGCGGGGCGAAGCAGCGGCAGGTGACGACATGCCTGGTGAATTTCTCTCGCCAGATAACAACATGGTCAACCCGGCGTGACGCCACTGTGAGCTTCGCTAGTGTCGATACACCGGCGCGGGTCAACGTGGCCCCCGCGGCCGGTGGACTCGGAGGGCGCGGCGGGACTTGATCGGCTTCTTCGAGTTCGTCCGGGAGCGTTCGTCCGTCCTGATCTTCCTCGCCTACCAGCACATGAGCCTGGTCGTGCAGACCCTCGCCCTGGCGACGGTGTTCGCCCTCCTCGTTGGCGTGCTGATCTATCGCTCGCCGTGGGGCATGGCCGCGGGCAACGCGCTGACCTCCGTCGGCCTGACCATCCCGTCCTATGCGCTGCTCGGGGTGCTGGTCGGCATCGTCGGGATCGGCGTGTGGCCGTCGGTGATCATGCTGGTGTTCTTCGGGTTCTTCCCGATCCTGCGCAACGTCCTGGTCGGGTTGACCGGCGTCGACAAGACCCTCATCGAGTCGGCGCGCGGCATGGGTATGAGCCGGCCTGCCACGCTGCTCAAGCTCGAACTGCCGCTCGCCTGGCCGGTGATCATGACCGGCGTGCGGGTGTCGGCGCAGATGCTGATGGGCATCGCCGCGATCGCCGCGTTCGCGCTCGGTCCCGGTCTCGGCGGCTACATCTTCTCCGGGATCTCCCGCTACGGCGGCGCCAACGCCACCAACTCCGTCGTCGCGGGCACCGTCGGAATCCTGATCCTGGCGGTCATCCTCGACACCGTCCTCAACGTCCTCACTCGCCTCACCACCCCAAGGGGGATCCGTGTCTGATTCGGCGACAATCGCTTCGGCCACAGACGACGCCGAGACGCGCACCGGCGGCGCCCGCATCCTGCTGGACGGCGTCAGCAAGCGCTACGACCCGAAATCCGCACCAGCGGTGGACGACATCACGATGGAGATCCCGGCCGGCGAGATCGTGATGCTCGTCGGGCCCTCCGGTTGCGGCAAGACCACCACCATGAAGATGATCAACCGCCTCATCGAGCCGACCAGCGGGCGGATCCTGATCGGCGACGACGACGTCACCCACGGCAACCCGGACCTGCTGCGGCGCCGCATCGGCTATGTCATCCAGGGCGCCGGGCTGTTTCCGCATCTGACCGTCGGCGACAACATCGCGATCGTTCCGCGGCTGATGAAGTGGGACAAGAAGCGGATCGACGCACGGATCGACGAACTGCTCGAGTTGGTCAATCTCGAACCGGCACAGTATCGCAACCGCTATCCGCGGGAGCTCTCCGGCGGCCAGCAGCAGCGCATCGGGGTGGCCCGGGCGCTGGCCGCCGACCCGCCGGTGCTGCTGATGGACGAGCCCTTCGGGGCGGTCGACCCGATCACCCGTCAGCGCCTGCAGGACGAATTGCTGCGGCTGCAAGACGAATTGCACAAGACGATCGTGTTCGTCACCCACGACTTCGACGAAGCGGTCAAGCTCGGCGACCGGATCGCCATCCTGCAGCAAGGCTCGCAGATCGTGCAGTACGACACGCCCGAGGAGATCCTGCGCAACCCCGCCAACGACTTCGTGTGCGGATTCGTCGGCGCCGGGGCCGCGTTGAAGCAACTTACGCTGACCCGCGTCCGCGACGTCGAACTGCACGAGGCCGCGGTCGCGCATGTCGGTGACGACCCGGCCGAGGCGGCCCGCACCGCCCGCGCGATGGACCGCGAGCACGTGATCGTGCTCGACGCCCATGACCGGCCGCTGCGCTGGATCGCACTCGAAGACCTCGCCGACCCGAATTCGCTGACGACGGTGACCCGCAACGAGAACCTCGAGAAAGTCACTCTCGCATCGACACTCAACGATGCGCTCGACGACATGCTCACCTCATCCCACGGTGTGGTGGTGGTGACCGGGCGCCGCGACGCCTACCAAGGCGTGATCAGTATCGAGACGATCATGGACGCGATGGCGGAGTTGCGCGGCCCCGCGAAATCGGAGTCGGCCCCGTGACGGCTGTCTTACCGGACGTCGACACCGGGCCGCAGGAGCCGACCCGCTCCGGGGGCCAACGGCGGATGACGCTTGCGCGGTGGACGGTGCAACCCCTGGTCTGCGTCGCGGCGGTGGTCGCGTCGCTGATCTACGTGCGAGTCGCCGACATCTCCGAGTCCGAGAAGCGGTCCCTCAGCGTCGATCAACTCCTGACCCTGCTTCGCCAGCACATGGTCGTCAGCCTGGCCGCGACGCTGCTGACATGTGCGGTCGCGATCCCGCTGGGCATCATGCTGACCCGCGGCGGAATGCGACGCTTCTCCAAGCCGATCATCACCGTCGCCGGGTTCGGGCAGGCGGCCCCGGCGATCGGCCTGATCGCGCTGGGCGCAGTGCTTTTCGGGATCGGCAGCACCGGGGCGATTGTCGCGTTGACCGTATATGGAGCGCTGCCGATCATCGCCAACACCGTCATCGGGTTGGACGGCGTGGACCCTCGCCTGGTGGAGGCGTCCCGGGGGATGGGCATGTCGGCGTGGGCGACCCTGCTGCGGGTGGAGCTGCCGCTGGCGTTGCGGGTCATCGTCGCCGGGGTCCGCACCGCGCTGGTCCTCATCGTCGGCACGGCCGCGCTGGCGTCGTTCACCGGCGCGGGCGGGCTGGGCCAGCTGATCACCACCGGCATCAAGCTGAATCAGACGTCGACGCTGATCGTGGGCGCCATTCTCGTTGCCGCACTAGCGCTGTTCATCGACTGGCTGGCCCGCATCGTCGAACTCGTCGCCGCGCCGAAGGGGCTGTGATGGGCGCGCGCACGGCTCGCCTGGGCGGCGTGCTGCTGATGTGCCTGGTACTCGTCGCCGGCTGTGGGTTGCGCTCGGCCAGCGGAGCGGTGCTGGAAGCCAACCCCGGAACCATCAAGCACTACGACTCCCTGGAGGGTGTCGAGATCACCGTCGCAGCAAAGGATTTCACCGAGCAGCTGATCCTGGGGAACATGCTCTCGATCATCCTGGCGACGGCGGGCGCGGACGTCACGAACCAGACCAACACACCCGGCAGCTTCGGTGTGCGCCAGGCCATGCTCAGCGGCGAGGCGAACGTGTCGCCGGAGTACACCGGCACCGGGTGGATCAACTACCTCGGCAACGAGGAGCCGATCAAGAACCCGGTGGAGCAGTGGAAGGCCGTCAACGAAGCAGACCAAGCCAACGGCCTGACGTGGCTGCCGCCGGCGCCGATGAACAACACCTACGCCTTCGCGATCCGCGAGAGCGAGGCCGAACGACTCGGCGTCACCAAGCTCTCCGATCTTCAGCGGCTGCCCAAGGAGGAGCTCACGTTCTGTGTGGAAAGCGAATTCGCCAGCCGCAACGACGGTTTCATCCCGATGCTGGAGGCCTACGGGTTGAGTAGAGACGCCATCGGCCGCGTCACCACCCTGGACACGGGCGTGATCTACACCGCGACCGCCAACGGCGAATGCAACTTCGGTGAGGTGTTCACCACCGACGGCCGGATCCCCGCACTGGACCTGCGGGTGCTCGAGGACGACCGGCAGTTCTTCCCGCTCTACAACCTCACCGAGGTGGTCAACACCGACCTGCTGACCGCCCATCCGGAGCTGGCGGAGATCTTCGCCCAACTCAATCCGCTGCTCACCAACGAGACGATGCTGGCGCTCAACGCCAAGGTGGACAACGACGGCGCCGACCCCGCGATCGTGGCGCGAGACTGGCTGATCGAGCAGGGTCTGCTGACGAATTAGCCCCGGCTCGAAGGCCTACGCGGCCTTCACCTCCCAGAATCCGTTCATGGGAACGGCGTATCGGTCATTGTTGGTCACTGGGGCCAGTCCGAGCGAATCCTCGATGGTGCGCAGCAGACTGTAGTGGTTGTAGTGGTCATCAGCGACGAACGAGCCGCTGCGCATCCCATCCGCTACGGCCCCCGCCGACGGGATGACGATCGTGACGATGTGGTTGCCTTCGTTGCCCACACCGGTCGACAGGTTGTTGTAGTCCTCGTCGAACGTGATGAAGATGGCGCTCCTTCTGGCCGGATCCTGCCACGTCGGCGAGTTGAAGATGGTGGTCAGCGGACCTTGGAGCCAATCGTCGCCAGCCTTGACGTTGTACTGATGGGCAGGGCTCAAGAAGCCCAGCACCCACCGTAGGATCCCGATCGGAAAGTCGGTGGGGCCTTCCATGTTCGTGGCGTCGTCGGCGGCGAACCACACGAAATTCGGGGCGGTGGTGGGATCGGCGAGGCCCTGCTGGAGCTGCGAGATGTCGAAGAGGTGTGTCGCGACGAGTTGGGGATCGTTGTAGATGTCGCTGAAGGCGAGGAAGGGCAGCCGGTCGGTCGGCGTGCTGTAGCCGCCGCCACCCTCCGCGTAGCCGGCCCACGTCTTGCCCACCTCGTCGAGGCGCTGCACCAGGGTCGGCGTCCCGGCCGGGAAGCAGTTCGACGGACAGTTGTAGTTGATGCCGAAGTCCGACCCGCCGATGATCGGATAGTAGTTCGGATCGCTCGGGTGGGTGAGGCCGTAGTAGTTCGACGCATATCCGTAGTTGTCGATCAGAAGGTTCAGGTAGGGGGCGTTCGGGCTGCCGACGATCTGAGACACCCCCTTGTTCTCCAAGTACACCATGAAGACGTGATCGAGTTGTCCCACAGTCGAATCCGGCCGTATCAGCGGCGCCGCGGACAGGCCGTCAGCGTCGACCTTGAACGACAGGTTGTCGGCGTAGGCGTTGTTGTAGTTGCCCAGAACGGGGTTGCGGTCATCGAACGACACCACCACTTGAGCCGCGCGGGTTCCGACCGGGATCGTCCCGACGGTGCGGCGGTGCAGCAGCCCGGTCGCGAACAGGCGGTCCCACGCCGTGACCGGCTTCAGCGATCCGGTGCCTAAGGCGACGCCGTTTTGGTTGAGGAATGTCACGGTGACCTTGGCGCGGGACGGGTCGATCAGGAAGCCGCCGAGGTCACCACTCAGCTCGTATTGCACTCCTCCCGAACGGTTGTCGATCGCGTCGGCGGCGGCGCTGAGGTCGACGTGCTGTCTCAGGGCGGAATCCGCCACCGGCCCACCGCCGAAGAACTGCCGCCCACTGTCGGGAGGAATCGGGATGGCCCCGCCGTGCCCGGGAAACGCCAGCAGGTTCGGCAGCACCGGCCCAGGCGATGGCGTGGGCACCGGGAACCGGCGTGGGGTGTCGTACTCGATGACCGTCGGAGTGCCGGCGAGTGTCCAGCCCGGGACGGTCACGGCGCTGTAGCCCGACAGAGACGGGTCACCGATTTCGGCGCCCGGGTTGACCAGAAGGTTGGGCGCCTGCAGCAGGGTGGGACTCGCCGGCGTCGGCGAGGTGTGCGGGAGCAGGATGCGCCGGAACTCGTCGCGCACGTACGCCAGCAACGCCCACAGCACCGGCGACTGCGCGGGGGAACCCGGACCCAGCGGCGCCAGCAGCGCCTGCAGCACGGAGTTCACCAGGTGCGCGGTCACATTGACGAGGAAGGTGTGGGGCTCCTCGAGGATGTCCGCGAAGGTCGGCCGCGGCGGCGTGACCACCGCCACGGGCGGCGTGCGCGTGCTGGACGTCGCAAGCGGGGCCGCCAACGCCACGGTGTGCAGTGCAGGCTCCTCCGCCGCGGTGCCGGTGCGCAGGAGTTCTGTAGATTGCGTTGTCGGAGAGGGCTTCTCGGTGCCGTCCGTCGACTGGACATCGGCGAAGGCGTCAGGCTGGCTGAAGGTTCGTGCGCGATGGCCCACCGGTTGCCCGTCGGACTCGGCGATGCTCGAGTCGTCACCGGTGACGGGCGGGTCGGCACCTTCCTGGTTCACCGGCAACGTGCCCGCCTCACCCGCGGCGGGGACGACGTTCTCGTCCCCAAGCGTGGCGGCGGCAAGCTCGTTCTCATCGCCGCCGAAGGCGCTCTCCTCCCCGGCCTCCTCGGCGGCGGTGTCGACGGCGTCGACGTCGGCGTCGGCCTCGGAGAACTTCGTGGAGTCCGGTGGCGCGTTCGGCCCCGGAGCCGACTCCTTCGCGCCGTCGGCCTCGCCGGCCGGCGCACCAGCACCGCCCGGCCCCGGATTGGACGGCGACGACGAGCCGGAGTCCGTCGGCTCTGCGATCGCCACTGCGGGCATGGTGGCGAGCGCGGCCCCGACCGAGAGGGTGACCGCCAACGCGCCGAACCGGGCAACATGTCGGGCGTAAGCCATCGGGCGCTCCTCGCCGCGTGCGGGTGTGGCGACGTGACATTACGCCGACGACAATTACCGCGTGCGAAGAACGGGGAGTTTGCCCTGGTTCGCGAGGCCATCGCCGCCCCCGACGGCGTGACGTCAACTTTGCTTGGTCAGCGGCGGCCGATCTTCTCGCGGACGGTGTCGGCGAAGCTGCGGCGAAATGACACCGGCCGAAAGGCCCGCGCCGCGGCGGTCAGCGCGTCCTGTGACTCGGCGCTCAGCTCGATCTCGGCGGCGGCGACGTTGAATTCGAGTTGCTCGACGCTGGAGGCCCCGGGAATGGCGACCACCCCGGGCAGGCTCACCAACCACGCCAGCGCAACCTGCGCCGGCTTCGCGCCGACCTCGGCGGCCACGTCGCGCAGCGTGGTCAACAGCGGCTCCACCCGGTGGAGGTTCTCGGTGCCGAACAGCGGGTTGTATCGACGCACGCCGCTGGGGCGGTTGTCGACGCCGTACTTCCCGCCTAGCAAACCCTGCGCCAGCGGGCTGTAGGCGATCACCATGCGGTTCTCCCGCTCGGCGAACGGCACCAGGCGCTCCAGCGGCTGAGGGTGGGCCAGCGAGAAGTGCACCTGGTTGCTGATCACCGGCCGGCCGAGCGCCTCGTCGGCCTTGCGCCATCGCTCCAGCGAGTAGTTCGACACCCCCGCCGCGCCGATGCGTCCGCTGTCGAGCAGCTCACGCATTGCCGGCATGATCACCGAATCGGGGACCAGCGGGTTGGGTTGATGGATCTGGTACAGCGGAATGCAGTTCAGCTGTAACCGCTTGGCACTGGCCGCCGCGCGATGCCTGACGACCGGCGGAAACGGGGCGATCGCGAACACCTTGCTGGCCAACAACACATCGCCGCGCCCGTCGCCGAGCGCCTCGGCCAGGATGCGCTCGCTCCTGCCGTAGCCGTAGATCTCGGCGGTGTCGAACAAGGTGACACCCAGATCGCGGGCCCGGGTCACGATCTCGCGAGCCGGTCCGGCGGCGTAGCTGCTGCCGTACCCCCACTCCGGCGAACCGAACTGCCACGTGCCCAGGCCGATTCGACTGACCGATCCCAGTCCGGTTATCTGCAGGTACTTCATGTCGCCACCGTACTGACCGCGCTGGGTCGCCAACCGTGACGAAATCCTGACCGGACACCAACCGGGCTTGTCGGGGCCGGTCGCTACCATCGGCAACAACACTCACGGGGAGGGGTTGGACATGTCGTCGCGGTTCGAGAGCACAGCGCGCCGATGACGATCACGCCCACCGACACCCCGCGGCTGGCCAACCGCGCCGAGCGCCGCGTCTACCAGGCGCTGCTCGAGCAGCTTCAGCCCAACGACCTCGTCATCGCCGGCCAGCGCGTCACCGACCACCTCAAGGACCACGAGGTCGACTTCGTCGTCGCGATCGAGGGCGCAGGCATCGCGTGCCTGGAGGTCAAGGGCGGCGAGGTCTGGCACGACGGCGAGCACTGGCGCCAGAAACGCGGGGGGCATCAGCACACAATTCATCCGGTCCGTCAGGCCCGCGAAGCCTGCTACGCCCTGCGCGACTACATCGAGAACGACCCCCGCTGGACGCAGCCCCGGCTGCGCTGGGACCACATCGTGGTGCTGCCCAACACCGAACTGCCCGCCGACTTCGGGCTGCCCGACTGCCCGCGCTGGAAGGTCGTCGACCGCACCGACCTGCCCAAGCTCGCCGACAAGCTGCGCTACGTTCTGCTCCGCCAGGAGCTCGACCGGCCGCTGCTCGCCAAGGACGGCATCGACCAGATCATCACCGCGCTCAGCGGTCGCGGACTGCCGCAACGTGACGTCGTCGCCCGGGCCCTGGCCAACGAGGACGCCGCCGATGCGCTCACCGAGCACCAGGCCGTCATCCTGGACGCCACCCGGCTGCTCAACCGCATCGAGGTTCGCGGCGGCGCGGGCAGCGGCAAGACGTTCCTGGCGATGGAGCAGGCCCGGCGCCTGGCCCAGCGCGGTCAGCGCGTGGCCCTCGTCTGCTACTCGCACGGCCTCGCGTCGTATCTGGAGCGCATCTGCGCCACCTGGCCACGGCGCCAGCAGCCGGGCTACGTCGGCGAGTTCCATGCCCTCGGTGTGCAGTGGGGCGCGCCCGAGGGACCCGACGAGTCGCTGCGCACCGAAGAGACCGTCAAGTTCTGGGAGCAAGACCTTCCGCTGCAAATGGCCGAGCTGGCAACACAACTCGAACCCGGAAACCGATTCGACTCCATCGTCGTCGACGAGGCGCAGGACTTCGCCGACTCCTGGTGGGAACCGCTGCTGATCGCGCTTAAGGATCCCGACGAGGGTGGCCTGTACGTGTTCACCGACGAGGGGCAGCGCGTGTTCAACCGGTACGGCTCCCCGCCGGTACCGCTGGTGCCGCTGATCCTCGACCACAACCTGCGCAACACCCGCCAGATCGCCAACGCCTTTCAGCCACTCGTCGACCACCCGATGCGGTTCCTGGGCGGGGAGGGCCCGGCCGTCGAGTTCGTCGCCTGCAGCCGCCAGGACGCGATGAACGTCGGTGACGATCAGATCGAGGCGCTGCTCGAAGAGGGTTGGCGGCCTGAGGATCTCGCGTTGTTGACCACCGGCAGTCGGCATCCCGAGCAGGCCGAGCGGCAGAAGGAAGGGCACAAGGCGTACTGGGACACCTTCTGGGACACCGACCAGGTGTTCTACGGCCACGTGCTCGGCTTCAAGGGTCTCGAACGGCGCGCGGTGGTGCTGGTGGTCAACGACTCGAGCCAGTTCGAGCGCTCCCGCGAACGGCTCTACGTCGGGTTGTCTCGTGCGCGCGACCGACTCGTCGTGTGCGGAGATCCCGCCTTCATCCGCGAGGTCGGCGGACCGGATCTGGCGCGGCGGCTGAATATTCCGACGCCGCCGTAAAGACGACGCGCGGTTCGCTCACCGATTCAGATCCGCGAGACTGACGTCTAGTCGCAGTTCGCACATGCACCAGTCAATGACAGCTGCATACCGCAGTCACAGAAGCCGGCTTCCCGGCGTGTGCTTCGTGAGCGTTCGCCGCCGGAATGCACTTTCGTGAGTGGGTGCTCGACATACCACGTTCCTCGCCGAGAGCTTCGCTTTCGAGTTGCGCCATTGGCGATCCGCTTGAGCTCCTCCTCTTCGAAGCCGTTCGTGAATCCCCAGTAGATATGCAGATCTGGTTTACCGTCGCGTCGCTTGGCGACGATATACGTCTTGCGGGAGTTCCGCATCGTGCGGTACCCCGCGATGCCGATCGCGGTTGTGACGTCCATGATGAATGCGTGATTCTCGATGGGAATGCCCGCTTTCGACAGAGCTTCGGCGAGGGATTCGGAGGACGCCTCATTTCCTGCGGTCACGACGCGATGATAGGCGTCGAGGTCCGAGCGACGCGTGCAAGTCGCCGAATGAATGCGGGCCCAGGATCACCAGCCCGCAACGACCGTCATGCACCGAACGCTTTCGCGTTCAAGCAGGAACAGCTTCTGTTTGCCGTCTCTGGTGTCGCCGAACGGGGTGGAGTAGTAGACCTTGCCGTCAGGCCGCTGCGTTTCGGCGTGGCGTCTCGGTGAACGTGGCCTAATCCCTTTGGCATGAAGAACTCGCTACTTCAGATCCTGACGAACCATCTGCTCGATGTCGTCCACAGATTTCGACATCAGGTGGCTGAAAATCGTCGCCGGCACTCCCATCACAACCGCGTCGCCGAACGGAGAAGTCAGTCTATAGATGCCTTCTCGTAGCTGGTCTACTCGGACTTCGGGATTGAAGCCGAGTGCGTGCAGCGCACGTCCGAGTCCCGGCGCGCCGATTGCGCTGCGTGCTACGGACGCCCAGTTCCAGATGAGGTACTTCTCGGCCAGTTCGAAAGACGAGAAGCTGGCCGCGTCGTCGTGTCGTTGGCCACGTTCGTCGACTTGATCGAGTATCCATCGACCGGCCTCTTGTCTGAGGTAGAAGGATCCGTCCTCAGACTTGAAGCAGATCTGTGCGCCGTCGCAATCGGTAGACACTAATGCGTTCGCTAACTGGCTCATGTTCGACCACATGATCCAGTCGTTCGACAAGCGAGAGAAATCGACCACTATCCACCGGCTTTCCTGAAGAACTGCGAGTCAAGTAGATCTTGCACCGGAGCGTCGCGTCCGTCGGGCCCGATAATCCGATACTGGGTACCACCACCTGGTTGATGGAACCAGGGTGCAACCTGGGACTGCTCGATGTGGTATCCGGATGGGAGCAGAGCGGGATCGTTGACGACGTACCGATGATAGGGCTTCAAGGTGCTGTCTGGGGGTAGCGCCCGTTCGGCAAAGGGCGTTCCGTCAGTTGACAGCCACGCACCACCCGGGCTGCCGAATCGGTCCACTACGGTGCCAGCGGGTAAGTCAGCGTCGGGGTTAATCGTGCCCGGCACCGCATATGGCTTACTCGGCAGGTTCGCATCCGGGTAGATGAGACTGCCGTCGGGGTTGGTGAACTCCGGACCCGGGGGTGTCGGGTCGTAGCCGTCGAAAAGCGGAGATTCGACTGCGAGTGGTGCAGCCGCTGGCACATCAGGAAATTGGCCGCCGAAGGTGCCACCGACCGGAGTCGGAGTCGACTGCTCGACTGTGCCTGTCTGACTTGGCATATCGATGACGTCGTCGGGGATGGCCGCTCCGGCCCCCCGTAGCCCCAGCGCGGCTTCACCGCCGAACATGGCGGCCGGCGCTGTGAGGGAGGTTTCGCCGGCGAGCTCACCCAGGAAATGCTCGGGGTGGGTCAACAAGTGCTCGGCCTCCGCGCTCCAGGTGTCGATCGGGTTGGTGATTCGTTCCCAGCTGCCTTCGGCCATGTCGGCCCAGGCCCGTTTCAGCTCTTCCCACCCGTTCGCCCCGACGAGGTCCTTGATGTTCTCTTCGGCGTTGAACCAGCCATCCGCGAAGCCATTTGAAAAGCCCGGCGACGGCATCGGTGCGCGCTCGGGCGGCTTCTGCCCGCTGAGAGGCTTCTGCGCTGCGGCGACCATCGCGTCGAGTCGCTGCTCCGCCTGATCTGGCGGCACCCCTTGGCGCAGCATCGTCTGTCGGGCAAGATCTCTGAACTGTTCGACCTTCGCTGGACTAAGCGGGACCGGCCCGGCGGCCGGGCCATCGGCGGCTTCGCCGGGCTTGGGAAAAGCGGTTCCCTCGCCGGATCCTCCGGCAAGTTGATCGAGGGCATTGTCGAGACCGTCCGGTGCGGGGTGAGGCTCGCCGCGGTCGGCGTCGCTACGTCGACCGCCGTCCTCCGGGAGCAGCAGATCGTCCAACGAAGCCGCCGTCTTCACCGCCGGCCCGGCGCGACCGCCGGCGGAGGTTATCGCACCCGCCAGTTCGGCGTCGATCCGCTCACCGTCGGCGAGCGCGGCCCCAATGCGCTCCCGGAGATCGGAGACCTTGGCGGTCACCTGTGCGGCGTATTCCTGTGTCATGTGACTCGTGTCGGGCGGAATCACCTGATTGGTCGACTCGTTTACCCGGATCGCCGGGTGGGCGGCGGCGTCGTCGAGGATGTCCTTGATTGTTCCGGCGAGGTTCTCGGCGTCCTGATGGACGAGTTCCATCCGGTTCGCCGCTGTGCCGAGATTGTCTGCCGCGCCCTCATGGTCACCGGCCGCGGCCGCCATCGCGAACCTGGCCGCCTGGGCACCTTCCCCCTCCCAGGTCGACACGGCAATCAACGAGCGATAGAAGTCAACGGAGTCGGTGTGGTTTTCGGCGGCATCACGCGCTGACTGAGCCAGGTCGGCGATCTCAGGCGGCCACTGCTTGAGCTCCTTCAAGGTCGACGCCACGTGGTCAGCTCACTGTGCTGGACCCGCGTCGTCGATGGCGTCCGCGCCGCCGGCATCGGTTCGCTCATAGCTGTCCGCCGCCTCGCGATGTCTTCGCGCATGTTCGAGAAGCTGTCTGTCGAATCGCGCGCTGTCGGCCTCCCATGCCGCCAGCATCCCGGGCAACGCGGTCGCCGCCGATCCCGACCCGAGAGCCGCCTTGCTCGCCCGTGACTGAGCCGCTTGATGCGCAGTCCGAAACGCGCCGGCCTGACCATCGAGTCGATCTGCCGTCATGCGCAGTTCGGTCGGATCGACCTTCAGCGGTTCGTCCGGATGCGCCACCGCAGCCCCCCTTTTCAGTGTCAGCCGCAGATTAACACCGCTCCGAGAGCTGCTGACGCGCCAATTCTGTGGGTCAGGAGGACAGGCGTATGCGTCGATACGCACGCAGATTCAGCGTCGGGCGAAGTCGGGCGCTTCTTGGGGTAGTAGTCCGACTCCGACGAGATAAGCCGGAATGGCCGACAGTTGCGGAACACGCGCCACCAGCTTCAGCAGCGCCGCGGGCGGACTCACGTCGCGCCCCTCCAGTACGGGTGCCATCAGGCGACTGTGCAAGACGCGCTGCACCGTTTGGATCGCGACGGTCGGCAGTGCTCGCCGTCGGCTCACCGCCGCGAGATGTCGGGTCGTGAGCCGGCCGGTCCGAAGTGGTTGCGCGAGAATGCCGGCCGCCGCGACGGCGTCGGCGATGGCCACGTTGATCCCGACCCCGCCGGCGGGTGACATCGCATGTGCGGCGTCGCCGATACACAGCACTCCTTTGCTGTGCCAGCGACGGAGCCGGTCCAGCCGGACGTCGAGGAACTTGACGTCGTCCCACGACGTGATCGCCTCGGCCGAGGTTTCGGGCACCAATTCGGCGAGCTCGCGGTGCAGCGCGTCGAGCCCGTCGGCCCGCAGTTGCGCATCGCGTCCTTTCGGTATCAGGTAGGCGATCTGGAAGTAGCCCTCACGCGGGATCATGACCAGCAGCCGGCCTGGCCTGATGCGGGGAATCAAAGAGAACTCCGCGTCCTGGTTGCGGGGGAGCCGAAACCACCACACATCGAAGGGCACCGGGAAATCGCGGATCGGCAGGCCCGTGTCGCGTCGCACCACCGACGTGCGTCCATCGCAGCCCACGACCAAGTCGGCGCGCAGCTCGCCGGGACCCTCGGGGCTCATGTAGCGCACGCCGACGACACCATCGCGATCCCGAAGCAGCCCGGTCACCTCATGCTGCATGCGCAACGCGAAGGTGGGTTCCGCATCGGCCGCATCGGCAATGAGATCGAGGAGATCCCATTGCGGCACCATCGCCACGTAGGGGTGAGGCTGTTTCCGGAGGCGACGAAAGTCGACGAGGGTGAGCAGACGGCCATCGACGTCGAACTGGGCCTTCTCGACGACGGTGTGCGGCAGGCGGTCGAACCGCCCGAACAAACCCAGTTCGTCGAGCAAGCGCATGGTGACGGGATGCACGGTGTCGCCTCGAAAGTCACGCAGGAAGTCGGCGTGCTTCTCCAATACGGTGACCTCGACACCGGCGCGCGACAGCATCAATCCGAGGAACAATCCCGCCGGGCCGCCCCCGACGATCGCGCATGTCGTATTGTCGCTCACGCTGCCAGCATCCCGCATCATGTGCCGGCCCCGCAGCGACTTATCCATGCGCATACGCAACGGGTCGACCCGCGAATGTTTCCGACACGGCCACTTTCAGCACGGTGTTTCGATACGTTGACCGGGCACGCTGCGTCGTGAATCGGTCTCGCCTGGGGGTATGGCAGTGACAGAGCAGTTCTTGGAGCCCGTCCCGACCAAAGCCGAGCTTTCCATCTCCAAAGGATGGGTACAGGGTGTCGCCCTGGTCATGGTCTTCGGCTTCCTGATCATGGGGATGCTGGCCGCCCGAACGTACTCGGATTCGATGCCGCTGCCCGAGCGCGTCGTGGGCCCGGGCGGTCAGGCGCTCTTCACCGGGCAGCAGATCACCGCGGGCCAGCAGATCTTCCTGCGCCGAGGGCTGCAGCAGTACGGCTCGGTGATGGGTCACGGCGGCTACCTCGGCCCGGACTACACCGCGGAGTATCTACGGCTGTCGGCCGACCATGTCGGCCAGGAACTGCGCGACTCGGGCGTGCCGGACCCGACCGCCGCCCTCGTCGAGATGATGCGGACCAACCGCTACGACGAGGCCACCGGAACCCTGCAGTTCACCGCCGAGCAGGTGAGCGCATTCGAGGCGGTCCGCGCCTATTACGCCGACTTCTTCGGCACCGACACCACCGAGCACGGGCTCATCGCGCAGGTCATCACCGACCCGCAGGAGATCACCGACCTCACCGCGTTCTTCGCGTGGACCGCTTGGGCCAGTGCGGCCGAGCGCGAGGGTCACGCGTACTCCTACACCAACAACTGGCCGCCCGAAGAGCGGGTGAACAACACACCGACCGCAGACATCCTGGTCTGGTCGGCGATGTCGCTCATCGCGTTGCTCGCCGGTCTCGGCGCGCTGTTCGCCTTCTACGGCCGGTGGAGCCGCAGGATCGGCTGGCACGCCACAGAGACCCCGTCGCTTGCGTTCCGTCAACCCGGCGAGGTGGCCATCACGCCGTCCCAGAAGGCGACCGCATGGTTCTTCCTCGTCGTGGCCGTGCTGTTCCTCGGCCAGGCGGTGCTGGGCGGCGCCATCGAGCACTACCGCGCCGAGTTGAGCGACTTCTTCGGATTCGACCTCGCCCAGATCCTGCCGTTCAATCTGGCGCGGACCTGGCACGTGCAGCTGTCGCTGCTGTGGACCGCGGCCTCCTTCCTGGCCGCCGGCATCTTCCTGGCCCCGATCATCTCCGGGCGCGAACCGCGCAGGCAGTCGTGGCTGGCCTACGGGCTGCTCGGCGCGCTGTTCGTCGTCGTCGCCGGCACGCTGGTGGGCACGGCGTTGAGCACCTTCGGCGTCGACTGGGCCAAGGGCTCGATCTTCTTCGACCAGCAGTGGGAATACCTTGACCTGCCGCGGTTCTGGCAGATCCTGTTGGTGTTGGGGCTGTTCATCTGGATGGCGATCATCTTCCGCTCGATCCGGTCGCGCCTGAAGACCGAGAGCAAGCTGAACATGCCGTGGCTGTTCTTCTACGCCGGCCTGGCGATCCCCGCCTTTTACGCGGTCGGCATGCTCGCCGGCACCGAGACCCACCTGACCGTCGCCGAGTTCTGGCGCTTCTGGGTGGTGCATCTGTGGGTCGAGGACTTCCTCGAGTTGTTCACCACGGTGATGGTCGCCTACATCTTCGTGATGCTGGGCGTTGTGCGGCGCAGGATCGCGATCCAGCTGATCTTCCTCGACATCATCCTCTACTCGGTGGGCGGCGTGATCGGCACGATGCATCACCTGTACTTCTCCGGGACACCGGTCGAGCACATGGCGCTGGGGGCGTTCTTCTCGGCGATGGAGGTCATCCCGCTGACCTTCCTCACCGTCGAGGCGTGGACGTTCCTGCAACTCGGTTCGCGGCAGCAGTCCCGCAGCAGCGCACCGTTCCCGCACCGGTGGGCGGTGATGTTCCTGGTCGCCGTCGGCTTCTGGAATTTCGTGGGCGCAGGCATTTTCGGCTTCCTGATCAACCTGCCGATCGTGTCCTACTACCAGATCGGCACCGCGCTGACCGCCAACCACGCGCACGGCGCGATGATGGGCGTTTACGGGATGCTCGCCGTCGGGCTGGCGTTGTTCGCGCTGCGCTACATCATCCCGCCGCACCGATGGCCTGACAAACTGGCCAAGCTGTCGTTCTGGTCGCTCAACATCGGTTTGGCGTGGATGGTGTTCGCCACCCTGCTTCCGCTCGGTGTCCTGCAACTGTGGCACTCGGTCAACGACGGCTACTACGAGGCGCGGACATTGGGTTATATCTCCCAGCCGGGCAACGTCGTGCTGGAGTGGCTGCGGATGCCCGGTGACTTCCTGTTCATCCTCGGCGGCGTACTGCCTTTCGTCTGGATCGCCTGGGTCGGAGTGCGTCACGGCATCAAGGCGACGACGCACCGGCTGCCCGCCGAGACGCTGTTCGTCGAGGAGCACGCCGAGGCCGAGGAGGACCGGACCGGTCTGGCCGTGACGGGACGCAGCCGTTACGCCTCGGACCGCCGGGCGACGCTCGACGACGGCGACGACACCGGGAAGAGCCCATGACCGCGGGCATCGGGGTCGCCGCCTGGCTGACGGTCGGGTACGCCGCGGTGCTCGTGGCGATCGCGTACGGCATCGACACGTTCGCCCGGCGCGCCGCGGCCAAGGTGGAGCAGCACCGCTCGGGGGCGTTCGTCTACCACGAGGATCACGACGCTTGGCTGTGTCCGCAGGATCAGTGGTTGTGGCCCAAGTCCTTTGACCCCGACAACCGCGTGATGCGCTATCGCGGGAGCCCATCGATCTGCAACGCCTGCCCGGTGAAGCAGACGTGCACCACCTCACACGACGGCCGCGAGGTGATCCGGGCGATCGACAGCTGGCCGGCCTCGGAGGCCGCCCGCTTCCACCGCGGACTCGCCTGTGCGGTCGGCGCCATCGCCGTCATCTGGCCGCTGGCCATGGCGCTGGCGGCCGCCACCGTCGCCGAGGCGCTGCTGCTGGTCGGGTGCGCCGTCGCGGCCGGTCTGGTGTCGCTGCCGCTGTGGTCGCATCTGCGCCGTACCCCGGCGGTGCCGGCGGGGGTGGTGTTCCAGTCGCTCGACGACAACATCGAGGACCGGAAGCGGTTGGCCGAGGCCGAGATCCGTCATCGTTCCTCGTATGCATCCGACCGGCGGGAGGTGCGCTGATGGGCGCGTGGGTCGTTGTCGTGGTCTTGTTGGCCGTCCTGGTTCTCGGTGCGGCGGTCGCGTCCCTGCGCATCATCAAGGAATACGAGCGTGGCGTCGCGTTCCGCCTCGGCCGACTGCGCGGGCCGCTGGGTCCGGGCATGGTCATCGTGCTGCCCGGCGTGGACAAGCTCGTGCGCGTCGACCTGCGTACGGTGACGCTGACCATTCCACCGCAGGAGGTCATCACTCGCGACAACGTGACCGCCCGGGTCAACGCGGTGGTGCTGTTTCGGGTGACCGATCCCACGAAATCGGTGATGGCCGTGGAGAACTTCGCGATCGCCACGTCTCAGATCGCCCAGACCACGCTGCGCTCGGTCGTCGGTCGCGCAGATCTCGACACCCTGCTGGCCCACCGCGCCGACCTCAACGAGGACCTGGCCGCCTCGATTGCAAAACAGACGGAGCCGTGGGGCATCGTCGTCGAGGTCGTCGAGATCAAGGACGTCGAGATTCCCGAGATGATGCAGCGCGCGATGGCCCGTGAGGCCGAGGCGGAACGGGAACGACGGGCGAAGGTGATCAGCGCGCACGGTGAACTGCAGGCATCCGCCGAATTGCGCGACGCCGCGATCACGCTCAGCGAGAGCCCGGCGTCACTGCAGCTGCGTTATCTGCAGACCTTGCTCGAACTCGGCGCCGACCAGAACTCCACGGTCGTCTTCCCGATCCCGATGGACATCGTCCGCCCCTTTCTGGAAGCAGGACGGGAGGGCTCAGGCAGCCCCGGCGACGCTGTACCACATATCAGAAGGGTGAGATCCGATGAGTAGCAGCGCACCAGACCCCGCCGTGGTCGACGAAGCCGATGCGGTGGAGCCCGGCCGGCCCGTGGTCCTCGAGCCGAATCCGCCCGGCCTGTGGCGGGCGCTGCTGGGATCGGCGGTTGCCGCGCTCGGGCCACTTTTCGGCTTCCTCATCGGTGGCACCTTCGGGGCGGGGACGACCGGCGACTCGATCGACCCGATGTTCCTGTCGTTGTTCGTCGGCATCCTCGTCGGTGGCGTCGGGGTCTTGGTGGCGTTCTCCGGTGGCGCGCGACTGTGGCGGCATTTCCACGGACAGGATGCGATCGAACGCTGATCGCTACAACGCAGTCACGTGGGCCCCAATTTGCTCGGTGATCCTCACCGCCGAGTCGGCAGGGCTGGCGCTGCAGGTGTTCACGTCGATGATCACGTTGTTCCTCAACGCCAGCGCCCGCCCGCAAGCCCAACCCGGAGCGGCCGCATCCTGCAGTGTCGCAACGGTACTCAGCGTGTCGTTGACGTTCGAGATTTCACCGGCCGTCCACTCTGTTCCGCTTTGCGTGTGGGTGTAGTGGTGGCATGCCGGCCACTGCTGGGCGGAGGCATCGAAGAAGGTGCGCGCCTGGCGAACCGTAGGGAACAACACCACCGCCTGCTTGGCATAGTGCGCGAATCCGTCGCCGTCGTTGAGACTCTGCTCGCGCTCGGCCCGGTAACCAGTGTTGGCGTAGACGAGAGCCTCTGCCGCGCCGTCGATCGCGAGGCACTCCGGAGGGGCCATGGTGGCGCTGTTGTCAGACATCGAGCTCTGGTCGCTGGTGACCGTCATTCCGGTCGCCCCCATCGCGGCGTCCACCTGTTCCGGGCGGAGCAGCAACTGTGGCAGCTCACGCTCGAAGAGTGGCCGCGGGATCATCGTCGGGGTGGCGGGCAGCGTGGCGTCGCCCCTTGTCGTGGCGCAGCCGGCGATCAGTGTGCAGATCGCTGCGACTGCGATTGCGGTCGCTGGTCGGCGCATGCTCCGCCCCATTCCACTCGTGCCCAACCGATTTGCGTGCCGCGATGTCCCCCATCGCGGCTCACATAGCAATGGTGCGGCAACTGAGCCGTCGGGTCGGTGAGGTCTGACGGTGTTTCTGATAACGAAAGGCGCTGTTTCCGATAACGATTCGGAGCTGCGGTGCTTGGCCTAGGCGGCGTCCAGCGAGCACGCCTCGACTTCCTTGATTCCCCGACGCAAGTGCTCGGCGAGATACCACTCTTCACTGCTGTGGGCGTCGTGTGCGGCTCGGCCGACCGCCAGCTTGGCCTCCGCGAGATGTCCGCGGCGTTCGTCGCCGTCGGAGGCGATGGCCTCAAGCACGGCGGTCATCGCGTCCTGGCAGGCTCCAGCGAAGGCGCTCGATCGCTTTACCGACATGCTGGCTCCTCTCCGGGACGGCGGGACTGATCTACCTCTTACGTTACGCCGTTATTCCCATACGCATCCGCTTACCGACGCCGCGTAAACCCGAGACCCACGGTCGCTAGGACGGCAGCTAGGTCAGTTGGCGCGCAACCTCGCCGTACCGGGCGAACCGCTCCGGATCAGCCAGCGCGTTGTACAGCACGATGCGGGTGGCGACAGCGCCGTACTTCGCGCGCAACGCGTCGGCCAGACCGTCCCACGTCGACTCGGTCGCGAACGTCGCGATGTGCTCGTCGGTGATCTGCGCCGCCATCCCCGCGTAGTCACCGGCCTTCTGCTTCTCGCGGATCCGCGCCGTGGTTCCCTCGAAGCCCGCCTCGTCCCAGATGAACGCGTAGTTCGGTGTGCTGCCGTAGAAGCTCATGCTCGCCCGCACCAGCTCGCGCTCGCGGTCTCGCTCCTCGTCGGTGTCGCCGACGATCGTCATCACCGGCACGATCACCGCGACGTCAGACGTCGACCGCCCCGACTTGTCCGCTCCCTCAGCGACATTCGGCACCACATGGCGCGCGATGTAGCCCGGCTCGCCCAGCGGATGGACATGCACGCCGTCGGCCACCTCGCCCGCCATCCGCAGCATCCACGGGTTCACCGCCGCGATATCGACCTTCGGGTCCGGCGCGTCGATCGGCCCCGCACTCCACTGTGGCGTGATGAAGTCCAGGTCGTAGAAGTCGCCGTGATGGTCGAGCCGTCCGGTTCGGAACGCGTGGAAGCACGCCTTCACCGCCCGCACGTAGTCGCGCAGCCGAGGACCCGGCCGCTCGAACTCCACGCCGTAGCGCCTCACCACATGCGTCCGGACCTGAGTGCCGAGCCCGAGCCGGAACCTGCCGCCCGTTGCCTCCTGCAACTCCCACGCCGTCGCCGCCGTCACGAACGGGCTGCGCGGGAACGCGACCGCGACACCGGTCGACAAGTCGAGGGCCGGCGCGGCTTGCGCCGCGACCGCGGCATTGAGGTACGCCGTCCGGCCGGTTTCGGTGAACAGCATCCCCGAGAATCCCGCCGCCTTCGTCCGCCGGGCCAGATCACCGATCTCTCGGAGGGGCTGTGGGGTGGTCATCACGTCGACATGCACGGTCGCACAGTACGCCGGTCTGACCAGCGCCGATCCCCGATGCGACTTCGCGTTTGAAAGTCAGGCAACCGGGTAATCCCGCGCTGCTCACAGCGTCGTCAGGAGGGGAGAACTGGTGATGATGAAGAAACTCGCGGCCTGCGTGGGCGCCGCCGCAATCGCAATGACTGTCGCGGCCGGTACGGCCGGCCCGGCCTCGGCGGTCGAGAACGTCAAGCCGTTCGGTCAGCAGGCGAGACTGTTGGACTTCGTGACCGGCGGAACGATGATCGGCTACACGGTGAAAGACCTCCAGCCGAGCTCCGACCCCGTGCCCCACAACGGCCAGCTGTACGAAGCGACCCTTATCGTCGACGGCTTCGGGAGCCCGGCCACTCCGATGCTTCACATGTTCAACGCGCGCGCCGAGAACAGGGCTCTGTACCGCCTCGTCGGCAACGCCGGCCCCGGCCCCGTACCGCCGGGCGGCAGCTCGACGGGCAAGCTTTACTTCGAGGTCGTGGGTATGGCGCCGAACAGCGTCGTCTACAACGACGGCACCCGCGACATCATCGCGTGGATTCCGGGCCAGCCGCAGGGTGGCACGCGTCCGTAGCGGCGGGTGCTCAGTCGCGGCCATCGGGTGATCAGGCGGCGCGCCGATCCACCGAGTTCTTCGGTTCCCTCAGAACGGACACGGTCCGCTGCGGGTCGCTGGGCACCCCGCGATAGGTCAGCAGGTAGCGGTCGATCTGCTCGCGGCGCAGCGGTCGCGCCCAGACGTTTGCGCCTTCGATCGGGATACCGCTGTCGTTGGACTCCGCCCGCCTACGGGCACCGACGCGGAACCCCACGACCGTGGCGAACATCAGCACGACCAGACTCGCGCCGATGGCTCCGGCCACCTTGCTTCCGACGGCCAGGGCGTAGACGAACAGCCCTAGTGCCACGAACACCAAGAGCAGACCGACGTACGCCACATCGGTCAACGAGATTCGTCTGAAATTCCGCAACACGTTTACCAACTCCAATCACGAGACAAAACGCTACGTGTAGCGTTTTTCTCGCGACAGGTATTCCCGGCCGAACGAGGAGACGCGATGGCACAACGACGCGATGTCGACGACGGCATCGCGGACGCCACATTGGGCCTCCTACGAACCAAGGGCCCCAGGTCGGTGACGGTCGAAGCCGTAGCGGCCCGTTCGGGTATCGCGAAGACGACCATCTACCGGCGGCATCGCGACCGACGCGACATGTTGTCGGTCGCGCTGGCGGGCCTGGCCTCTCCTGAGCCGCTCGGTGCAGAAGCGGACGCGGCCGACCGGTTGCGCTGGCTCATCGGGGAAGCCGTCAAGACCATCGAGGTCGGCATCGGATTCGGCGGCCTCGCCGCGCTGCTCACCGACGACGACCCTGACTTCACGAAGCTCTTCCGTCGCATCCTCACCCGCCAGCGGGCCGAACTCGAATCGGTGATCGCGGCCGCGAAGGCCGATGGCTCGTTTCGCAAAGACATCGCCGGCGCCACACTCGTCGACGCGGTGGTCGGTGCCGTCATCGCCGAGCGCGCCCGCACGGGCCGCGTCGCGAACGGGTGGGAAGAGCGACTGTTCGACCTCTTCTGGCCCCTTGTACGTTCCGGAGCCGACTGACGGGTTACGCCACCCGGCTCACATGGGCGGCCGACTCGCCGATCGTCGCCTCGCCGTCACCGATCATGGTGCGCAGCAGCGCCTTCTGCTCTCGCTCGCCCCGTGATGCCGCACGATGGAGCCCGCCACGCCGCGTCAGCGCCGCCGCGCTCCGCATCAGGTTCGCCGGCATCTTCAAGAGCGGATACCACGGCGGCACATAGGTTGGCAGGCCCAGCGAGCGCATCGCCCGCGGCCCCAGGAATCCGCTGGTCACCGACAGATGCTGCGCCCGCGCCAACCGCCGGCGCACACCGCCAAGCGTGCCGTAGTGCCACTGCATCGGGTCGTCGGCCATCGGCATCGCCAACTGCTTGGTCGACTCGTCCGGCTCCGACAGCGCCGCGACCGTGTGGTACAGCACCCGAACGCCGTCGCGGAAGTCACGTGGCAGCCACTCGTCATCCACCCCGATCAGCCACCCGACATACCGTGTCAGGTGTGCGATGCCGTCAAACTCTCTGGGCGACAACACAAGCCCCATGCCGATGCCACCCGCGGCAGGGGCGATGAGCGCGCCGACCAGTGTCGCCGCCATGTCGGTCTGGTTGACCGGCACCCCCCACTCGTCGCCCCGCCAGTCGGGCATCGCCGCGACGTGCCTGCGCACGAACGCGTGGATCAGCCTGACACGGATCGTCGACCGGTAGCCGGCACCCAACGGCGCCATCCCGTCCTCCGAGATGACGTCCATCGCCCACTGCATTGTCTCGGCGAACCGCTTGTTCGAGCCCTTCTCCAGCGCACCGGTCCGGATCAGCGTCTTGTTGAACCCGGAGAACTGGTAGCCGCCCAACAGCGACACGTCACGCGCGATGTACATGCCGTCGGCGCCGCCGCGGCGCATCGCCCGCTGGCCGATACGCAGCAACTTCCAGTCGACCCACTCCGGCACCGCCTCGATCCCGGTGAAGAAGTCCCGCAACGGTTCTGGCGCATCGGGCACGGTGGCGATGCCGGACGTCAGCGCACGGTCGAACAGCGGCCGGGCCTGCTCCATGCCCGTCGTCGACATCCATTCGACCAGGCGGTCCATCGGCTCGTCGCCCACGTTGAGGTGTTCGCCGAGCCTCTGCCACCGCTCGGCGGACGGCGCTTCGATCCCCAGCAGGGCGGTGAACAACTTCACGGCCGCAGGGACAGGCCCTGGTCGGGACGGGTGGCGGGCCGGAACGGGCTGACTCATCGGACTCTCCCTTGAGCACTTCTGATAACAACCGTTGTCCAAAGCTAACGTGCAGGTAGGGTCGTGTCAATGAGGCGCGCGGAGGTGGTGCGTGACTACGGCGGTGTGAGCGCGGACGACCGCCGCACCGAACGGCGCCACAAGCTGCTCGCCGCCGCGCGCCGGATCTGGGGCGCGTCGGGCGTCACGGAGGTGACCGTGCGCGGCGTGTGCAGCGCGGCGGGTCTGACCACGCGCTACTTCTACGAGCAGTTCGACAACCGCGAGGCGATAGTGTTCGCCGTCGCCGACGAGGTCCGCGACGAGCTGCTCGCCGCGCTGGTCGCCGCGGGTGTCGGCGACCCCGGCACGCTGACCGACAAGCTGCGCTCGGCGCTGACGGCGTTCCTGGAGACCATCGCCGCCGACCCGCACATCCACCGCATCGCGACCGGCGACGTCAGCACCGTGCCCGGGCTGGCCGAGCACCGCGCCGGCATCCTCGACCACATCGCCGCGCTGATCGTCGAACTGGCCCCCGAGGTCCTCGGCGCCGAGACGCCCAACCCCGATGCGCTGCGCCATGGCGCCCTGTTCATGGTCGGCGGGGCGAACTCGCTCATCGAGTCGTGGTTGGCGGAGCCGACCGAAACGCCTGCCGAACTCGCGGCGGTCGCCGCCGACCTGTGCGTCGCTGTGGTGAAGGGCCTCGGCACCAGCTAGGGCGGGTGCGGCTGATACGGCCTGCCGCACCGCCGGCCACGCGAAGAACTCGTTGCGCAACGAGACTTGCGCAAAGGTGGCGGATCCGCGCTTGTGCAGTCGAAGCCTCGCTGCCTAGGCTCGATGCATGGAACTACTACGAAATGTAGTTGTACTACTTCACATCGTCGGCTTCGCGGTGACGTTCGGCGCCTGGGTGGCCGAAGCCACGGCGAAGCGGTTCCGGTTCACCCGCACCATGGATTACGGGCTGCTGCTCTCGCTGCTCACCGGCCTGGCACTCGCCGCGCCCTGGCCGGCCGGTGTCGAGCTGAACTACCCGAAGATCATCGTCAAGCTCGTCATCCTGGTGATCATCGGCGCACTGCTCGGCATCGGCAGCGCGCGCCAGCGCCGCAGCGGCAATGCGGTGCCGGGCGTGATGTTCTGGTCGGTCGGCGTGCTGTCGTTTGCGGCCGCCGCCATCGCAGTTCTGTGGTGAGCTGACGCTACGCCGAGCGCTGCCGGTTGAACTCCGCCGCGAAAGCCTCGGCCAGCCCGTCGGCGCGCCGGTGGTATCCCTCGGCGTCCAACCCGCTGTCGCCCAACACATGTCGCGACGCCAGGCGCGCCAGCGCATCGGCTCCCTCGTTGAGTGGCTCACCCTGATGGCCCTTCACCCACACCGGGGTGATGCGCTCGCGCTCGGCGTGGATCATCCGCTGCGCCCTGACCAGGCCGGGTGTTTTGCCGTTCTCGCGATACACGGTGTAGCCCTGCGGCAGTACGTCCTCGCCTGCCATCCACCGCTGCACCATGGCGATGGCCGGGCGGCTGTCGCTCAGCACGGTGATGTCGCGACCGCGCAGCTTCTCGACTGCCGTCGCGATCGCGCGCAGCTCCGCGACGAGCACCACCTCCGGCCCGATCTGCTTTCGCGAATGCCGAAATCCCAACAGTCCGTATTCGCCCGACGACGCCAGCCAGCCGTAGCCGGTGACCTTGCCCCGCACCGAGCCGTCCGTCGCCACCCACACCGGCCCGGTCGGCGGCGGCGGCGCCGTGGCGCGCAGACCGTCCTGCGCCCTCGCGACCAGTCGTTCGTCGGAGAGCCGCGGCCGCTCCACGCAGATGCCGGGGATCAACAGGGCGATTTCGTCGCGCAATGCCCACAACGTGCTGCGCGCCGGCATCTGCACCAGGAACCGGATCCGCTCGATCTCGCACTCGCGGCGCACCTGCTTGATCACGTCGAGCACCGCGGCCTCGAACGAGTCCGCCTCGACCGTTCCCGCCCATTGCTGGTGGTCCGAGCATGCCGCATAGCGCAACGTGGACCCGCGTTGACGGGCGAACACAACGGCGACCGACATGATGGGGCGCGGTCGGGCCGGCACGATGTCAACGCGCGGCGGCCGGGCCACGGGTTTCGGCGGTGAGGGCGGCTCCTCGGTGACTGCGGTGTGCATGCCCGGCACTGTATTCACCGCCACCGACAACCCCGGCCCGGTCATCACGTCGCACGACCGATGCGCCGCAGCGCGGCCCGGAATGCGCTGTTCGGATGCGCACCGGGCAGGACGGCCGTCACGTCGGCCACCGCCTCGTCGACGCCGACACCGCGTAACCGCGCGCCGTAGAGCGCACCCACGCTCGGTGTGCGGCTGTAGGCGGCCACGCAGTGCACCAGCACGGTGCGTCCCTCGCTGCGCAGCTGCTCTATCAGCCGCACGGTGTCCAGCAGCACGAAGTCCAGATGCGGGTTCTCGTCGCGTTCGGTCCGATCGATCAGCCGCACCTCCACATGCGGCATGTCGCGGCGGATGTCGTCGTCGGCCACCCGGCACAGCGACACCACCGCATCGACGTCGGCAGGCAGGCGCCGCAGCACGCCGATCCCGCCGAGCAGCACGCCGTCGTCGTACGGATGGCGGGCCCAGGTGTCGACCGGCGAACCCGGATACGAGAAGTCGAACGGGTCGGGCTCGCCGCCGCGCTCGATCGCCGCTGCCAGCGCAACCACATCGTGCGCCGTCGCCCCCGGCCATCCGTGCAACACGCGGCGCCACTCGCCGGGTATCGCCGACGCGCCGTACGCCGCGCCCAGCAGGCCGCCCGCGATGGCTGCGACCGTGTCGGTGTCATAGCCCGCCCGCACCGCGGCGTCCAAAGCCCGCCGCAGGTGGTCGGCGCGGAACACCCCGGCCGCGGAATCGTCCTGGGGCACCACCGTCGTCGCGATCGCCGACCACGCCGCCTGCATCGCCGCGACCACCCAGCCGTTGTTCGGGAACGACGCCGGCGGCGCCGACTCGGCCTCGTCGAGTCGCCGAACCCACAGATTCTGGCGGTCGATGTGGCCCAATCCGATTCGCACGTCGAGCTCGCCGGTCAGCACCGCATGCCGGATCGCGCAGCACCACAACACGCAGGCGTCGCCGGCGTCCGGGTCGGCGTGCGTCAGTTCGCTGATCGCGCGGGCCGCCGCGACCATCGCGTCCTCGTCGTGCAGATACGCCAACGCCACCGGCGCGGTACGCATCAGCGATCCGTTGCCTGCCGTGCGCCCGGTGCGCCGGTGAAACTCCGCCGAAGCGGCACGCGCATCCGCCGCCGTGACGGCGCCACCACGGGTGGCAGCTCGCAGGACCGAACCGGTCTGCACACCAATGTCTTTGGTGACCCGCGACCACTGCAGCCAGCGCGCCACGATCGCGTCCTGCGCCGAGTCGTCCCGCAGGTCGGCGCCGGTCGCCGCCACCCCCGCGATCGCCAGAGCCATCGACGTGTCGTCGGTCCACTCGCCAGGCTCCCAAGGCCCGCCGCCGGCCATCGTCACCTCGAGTTCCGGTCCGCGCGGCGGTTGGAATTCATACGGCGCTCCGAGCGCATCGCCGGCCGCGGTGCCCAACAGCACTCCCTCAACACGATCGTGGTACGAAGCCATCCCGCCCTCCTCCCAAGAGCACATTTTGCGCAACTCCGCGCTAATAGCTGCCACTGTACGCTGTGGCTCCGACATGAGCGCAGAATCGCCCGGTGGGCGCAGCCTGACCGACTATCCGCGGCCGTCCGTCGCGGTGGACACCGCCGTGCTCACCCTCGACGCCGACGACGGCCTCGTCGTGCTGGAGGTACGTCGGCCCCACGGCCCGGGCTGGGCGTTGCCGGGCACGTTCCTGCACGAGGGGGAGGTGCTCGCCGACGCGGTCGACCGCTCGCTGCGCGTCAAGGCCAACGTGCGCGGCCTGCATCCCCGCCAGTTACACGTCTTCGACGACCCGGCCCGCGACGACCGGGGTTGGGTGCTGTCGGTCGCCCACATCGAGGTGGTGCGGCCCGACCGGTTGACGTCGCGCTTCCCGGACCGGACGCGGCTGGTCCCGACCGACCGGCCGGGGCGGTTGCCCTACGACCACGCCGACATCATCGACCTCGCCGTCGCCCACATCCGTGCCCGCTATGCCGACAAGCCCGATCCCGACGGGCTGCTCGGCGCCGAGTTCACCCTGCGCGAACTGCGGCTGGCACACGAAGCAGTGGCCGGAAAGCCATTGCAGCGCGACACCTTTCGCCGCTCGATGGAACCGCATCTGGCGCCGACCGGCACCGTGGCGACCGGCAACAGGGGTCGACCGGCGGAGGTGTTCCGAAGGGTCGATGCGATCGAGCGCGACTCCTGACTCAGACTGGTCGGGTGGAGTTGTTGATTTCGGCCAATCCGGACCCGGATTCCAAGCTGCCGTACCTGATACGGCTTCCGCAGCCCGGCGGTGACCTGCTGTTTCGGACATCCGGCACGTGGCCGCGAGTCAAGGCGTCGAAGAGCGCTACTCCCAACTGTTCCGGCTCGACTACGTCCGGCCGGCGTTTTTCCCGAGATCTGGCAGGCGTGGCGGGAAGCCCACGAAGCGGGTGACCGCTAGATCTGCCGCCGCTGACGCCACGCCGCGGCGGCCGTGCCGATCACCAGTACCGCCGCGATCACCGCCGTCACCGACAGCACCGTGCTGTCGCGATGGCTCGCTCCGATGGCGATCGCGATGAGCGCCCACAGGCTGCCCGCCACCAGGCCGAGCGTGCCGCGCAGCATCGTTGTGAGCCCGACCACGAACGCCGTGGCGGCCACCAGCACCACGAGCTGCCACCAGACCACCGACTCCGACACGCCACCGTCGATCAGCGCCGCGGCGACGTTGGCGAAGACGGCGACGCTGCTCCACCCCAGATAGAGTCCGAACGTCGCGGTGGCCAGCACCGTCAGCCACTTCGGGCACGTTAGATCGTGGCGGCGCCGCACCAGCAGCCGCATGATGTGCACCAGCGCCGAGACCATCACGACGAACACCACGACACTGACCCACAGCCAGTCCTGCCCGGCGACCAGCAGCCAGAGGCTGAACCCGACGAACACCACGCTGGCGTCGACCAGCACGCTCGTCTCCCACCACGAACCCAGCCCGTACCGCAGCACCGCCAGCGCGGTGGCCGCGCTCAACGCGGTGATCAGACCCCACAGGCTGAACGCGTAGCCCGCCGGCGTGATGAGTGCCTCGTTGGTCGCACCACTCTCGAGGAAGTCACCGGCCACCGCGCGCACCACGAACGGCGCCGCCAGCTGGGTCAGTGCCAGCGCCGCGGCGACCCACCGCCACGTGACTACCCGGGGGGCGTTACGCCTGGGCGCTGCGTTCGTCCGGTTCGCCAATTCGTCTCCTTCGGATACACGGAGTATTCGGTACGGCGCAAGCTGCGGATGGGGTACCCCACCGTCATCACCGTCGCACAGCCCGTTGATAACGAATCGGGGCACGCTGGACGCGATGCACGATGGCTCATCTCACGGTGCCTGTTCCGTTGTCGCCGAGAGTGTTCCGATGCCCGCCGGCAGCTCCGATCGGGCCACCTTCTGCGCCCCCGCGTGTCACCATGAACCCATGAGCGAAGATCTGGCCGGCGAACGCGACTTCAACGCCCGCAACATTGAGGAGTTCCGACGCAACGGAGGCAGGGTCGGCGGTCAGTTCGAGGGCTTCCCGCTGCTACTTCTGACCTCCACCGGCGCCAAGAGCGGCGAACAGCGCGTCAACCCCATCGCCTACTTCGACATCGACGGCAGGGTCTACGTCGTCGGCTCCGCTGCCGGACGCGAGAATAGCCCGGGGTGGGTGTTCAATCTGCGCGCCGACCCGAACGCCTCGGTGGAGATCGGCGCCGACCCGCCGAGGCCCGTCGTGGCCCGCGAGGTACCGCGCGACGAGCGCGACCGGATCTACGCAGTCGTCGTCGAGCGCGCGCCGGGGTTCGGTGAATACGAGCAACGCACCGACCGGGTGATCCCCATCTTCGAGCTGGTCGACGCCCGGGCGTCATAGTCGCGCACGCGATTCAGCCTGCGCCGCTTGATGTTCAGCGGGTGGACGCTCACCCGTCACTTCCAACTCGGCCGATCGGGATTATTGCCGGTTCGATGGCGTAGGCTGACCCTATCGGCGGCTTGCTGCACACGACCACTCGAGATTGTGTCGTCGCCGATCGAAGATCTGGCCGCTGAGCGGCCTGGGCAGGATCGACCATGACTTCACCGGAAAGCGTTGCCGTCGCGGGCGCACGCGAGCAAGGTCCCGAGAACACACCACGACTGCGGTTGAAGCGCAAAGCGCCGACGTCCGGTCACGTCGATGGGGCGTGGTGGCCGCACAGCGGCGACCTGGCCCAGGAACTGCCCGACCTCGTGACCGTGCTCTCGGTGCGGCTGGGAGGGGTGGCGCGGGTGGCCTACAACCTCGCGGAGTGGGCGCCGGCGCCCAGGAAGTTCCGGGTGGAGGGCCAGGTGGTCCGACTCGACGGATACCACCGCCAGCCGGCCAACACGATCGAGGTGCTCAGCAATACCGGCGCCAGAACCGTCCTGTTGATCGTTCCGCCCGGCACCGAGCCCGACCATGCGCACACCATCGCCATGGCGGCCGCCGAGCCCGGCAACGCATCGACGGTGGATTCCCTTCTCACGACCGGAGCTTGACGTCCTCGCATCGGTTTCGGATGGAGCAGTCATGAGCCTGCGGTTGGGCATCGAGGACGCGGTCGCGCTTCATCGGCAGACCACGACCGCGCCGGCACACACGGTGGCCGTGCTCGTCATGGAGCGCTCGGAAGAGCTCAGCCATCCACGGCTGCAGGAGCTGCTGGCCTCGTCCCTGCCGCGGCTCGCCCGGTTCCGCAGCCGGCTGGTGGGCAAGCCGATGGGGGTCGGACAGCCCCTATGGGCGGAGATCGACAGCTATGACCCGATGCCGCAGATCCACGGCGCGACCGTGCGTGCACCGGGAGGCCGCCGCGAGCTCGCCGAGCTCGTCATGCAACTGAGCGCCGGGATGCAGGACTGGCGCCGATCGTTGTGGCAGGCCTGGAGCATCGACGGATTGGCCGGTGGCCGTTGGGCGTTGGCGGTCAAGATGTCACCGGTGCTCTGTGACGACGGATACGGCCTTGCCGCGTTGTGGCAGCAGCTGATCACCAGCGAACCGATCTCGGAATACCTTTCGCCGCCGGAGGCCGGGTTGGGCCCAGGACCGTCACGGGCCGCGCTCGTCGCCGACACGCTGGCCGAGGTGATCGAGAACCAGGTCATCGGAGCCTGGCTGGTCGCCGAAGCGGCCGCAGGCGCGGTGGTGGCACTGCGCCGTCAGCTGTACGACGCCGCCGACCCACCGGTCGCGCCCCGGCGGCCAGGGGCCGGCCGTCCGTTCACCGGCCCGCTGACGAGGCGGCGGTCCACCGCACTTGCGGCGATACCGCTGGCCGACGTGCAAACGATCAGCGACGCATTCGGCGGCAGCGCCCGTAACGTCGTCCTCGCCGCGTGCACGCTCGCGCTGCGCTCCTGGCTGCTGCGCTACGACCGGATGCCCGACGACCCGCTGGTGCTCACCGTCCCGCTGGCCACCCCCGATGGCGACGCCGCCGAGGACGGGTGTGCACCGGCCACCGGGCAGATCATGGTGCCCGTCCACACCGACGATCCGGTGCAGGTGCTCAGCAACCTGCATACCGCCACCGAGCGGCTGCACTCAGCGCACCGGTATCCCGAGCGGCCTGCGCCTCTGATCACCCTCATGGCGTTGTTGCCGCCCTGGCTGACTCATGCGGGTATGCAGGCCTACAGCCGCTTCGGGTTGACGCGCCTGCGCCCGTCGAGCCGCCACGGCGCCGTGGCGTTCGCGTCGCAGCGGCCGGGCCCCATGTACTGCGCCGGCGCCGACGTCGTCGCGATGTATTCCGTCGCCCCGCTCGCCGAGGGCTGCGGGCTCAACGTCGGGATCATCGGCCACGGTGACGTGCTGGACGTATGCGTCACCGCGTGCCCGGACAACGTCCCGGACGTGGAGTACCTCTGCAGTGGCATCACCGACGCCATCGACGTGCTGGTGAGGTCAGCGACGAAATCACCACGCGGCGAGGGCCGTTCGGTGGTTTCGGAGCTGAACTCGCATGCCAGCAGGCGGTCGTGACCGCTGCTCGGATGCTCCGCCGGTCCACGCCGGATCGGCAGGCCATGCGGACCCGGGAATTCGGCGCGGCTCGCGCCGGTTGCCCCAAGCATGCCGACGATGAACGCAGACGAGCGCCAGAAGTATCTCTCCGACGTCCACGTGGGCGTCATAGCGGTCGAGCGGCCCGGCCGTGCGCCGCTGAGCGTTCCCATCTGGTACGGCTACCAGCCCGGCGGCGAAGTCCTGCTGTGGACCGAGTCGGGTTCGCTCAAACACCGGTTGATCAGCGACGCGGGCCGGTTCGCGATCACCGTGCAGGACGAGCAGCCGCCCTACAAGTACGTCACGGCCGAAGGTGACGTCACCGGCATCGGTCCCGCGACCGACGCCGACGTGCGTGCACTGGCGATCCGCTACCTCGGTGACGGCGCAGGCAACGAGTTCGCCGACCAGAATTTGACGCCGACGTCGATAGTGATCCGGATGCGCCCGACACGCTGGCTCAGCACCGACTATTCCAAGGAATAGCCGCACTCCAAGCAGGGTTCGGCCGGCCGGGACCCACGGCCGATGGCACGGATGGGGCGGTGCTGCTGTAGGCTGATCCCAACGTTGGAGTCGTCGACACGACACCGACACGTCGTGGAACGCTTCTCGTTCTCCTTGAGCACAAGACTTTTGCGGCGATCGATATTGCCCACCGGCAATCTCGCCACCCTCGTGCCTGCACCCCATTCACACCCGCATGGCACCACCGATGCCCGAAAGGCACCGAAACACACGTGAACAACACTTTCGCCGATCTCGGCGTGAGCCGGCCGCTGCTCGCAGCGCTCGCCGCGCGAGAGATCCACAATCCGTTCCCGATTCAGGAACTGACGCTGGCCGACGGTCTCGCAGGTCGAGATGTCCTTGGTCGCGGCAAGACCGGCAGCGGTAAGACGCTCGCGTTTGCGATCCCGCTGGTCGACAGGCTGGCCAAGGCGCCGCGGCAAAAGCGCCCAGCCGGTCTGGTGCTGGCGCCCACCCGGGAGCTGGCGTCCCAGATCGCCGCCGTGATCGAGCCGCTGGCGTCCGCGCACGGGCTCAAGGTGACCACCATCTTCGGTGGCGTCCCGCAGGGCCGTCAGGTCAGCGCGCTGCGGTCGGGCGTAGACATCGTCGTGGCCTGCCCCGGCCGGCTGGACGATCTGATGAAGCAGCGTGTTCTGAGCCTCGACGCGGTGCAGATCACCGTGATCGACGAGGCCGATCACATGGCGGACCTCGGCTTCCTGCCGGTCGTCACCCGCATCCTCGCCGCGACACCGCAGGGTGGCCAGCGGCTGCTGTTCTCGGCCACGCTGGACAACGGCGTGGACAAACTGGTCCACCGGTTCCTGCGCCACCCGGTGACGCACTCGGTGGACGAAGTGGAAACACCGGTGCCCGATATGACGCACCACGTGTTCCAGGTCGACGGCGCCGGCGCCAAGAAGGCGCTGGTTCGACACCTCGCATCGGGACGCTCGCGGCGCATCCTGTTCACCCGCACCAAGCACCAGGCACGCAAGCTGGCTCGCGAGCTCACCGAGGCCGGTGTGCCCTCGGTTGACCTGCACGGCAACCTTTCTCAGCCGGCCCGCGACCGCAACCTGGCGGCGTTCACCTCGGGGGCATCGCGAGTACTGGTGGCCACCGACATCGCCGCGCGCGGTGTCCATGTCGACGGCGTCGAACTCGTCGTGCACGTGGACCCGCCCGCCGAGCACAAGGCCTATCTGCACCGGTCCGGCCGGACCGCGCGGGCAGGCAACGCGGGCGACGTCGTCACCGTGGTGCTGCCCGAGCAGCGGCGTGAACTCCAGACCCTGATGCGACGGGCCGGGCTGTCGGTCCGGCCGCAACAGGTGGCCGCCGACTCGCCGGTGGTGTCGGCGCTGGTCGGAGACCGCGCTCCCCACCAGGCCCCGGCCCCGAAGGTCCAGGTGGCCGCAAAGCCGCAGAAGGCCAACGGCTCTCGGCATCGTCGCCCCTCGGGTGGCGGACAGGCCGGCGGCGGATCGCGCGACGGTCAGCGCAACGGCCAGCGAAACAGCCACGGCGGCAACCGGAACCGCCGCCGGGCCGACGCCAGGGTCTAAGAGGTCTAGCCGACGACGTGCTCGCCGCGCTGCTCGCGAGCGGCGCGCACGATCGACTCGGCGGCTCGATAGACGCTGGTGTCCCGATGCACCTCCAGGACCGGGAGATCCGCTGCGCATCGCAGCACCATCACCGCGAGGCTCTTGGCGGTGTCCGACGGTACGACGAGCAGGTTCGCTCGTCCGAGCCCACCGGTGACCGTCATTACGCGATGGTGATGCGGCTCTCGCTGTGGGAGCGGAAGGGCGACCCGGCGACTCAACATGTCGAGGTCGGGCACCCCATCCAACGACGTCCAGTTCACGCTGATGTCGACGACCTTGCCCAACGGCCCAGCCAGCGCATCGATCAAGGTGGGCAGCTCGCGCGCCATCGAGGCCGTGTACGGCCACCAGCCCCCGCAGATCTCCGCGCCGAGTCCGGGTGCCAGTGTCAATCGGATGGAGTCGGTCAACCGCTGATCCTCACGTCGAAGCCGACCCGCCGCGCGCCGGCGCAGTCAGGTGATGAATCGGATCGCGTCGGCCCGGAGGCCGAGATCGAAGCGGTTCGCAACCGACCCTACACCCGGGGGCGACGCGACCGCGGTGAGTCGATCGGTGGCCCCGGTTGCGCGGCCACAGAAGATCGGCGAAACCTCAAGTGGTGCAGCCATGGTGCACGACGAGGACGCACACCCGGCGGTCGAGGTCGCCGGGGCGTAGAGTGGCGGCATCGGTGAATCCCTCGCACGCGGCCATCCGGATCGTGCTGTCGCCGACGCCCTTCGAACGGAGCCCGCCGCCGATGAAGCGTGACGTGAGCGCTGAGCTCCAGTTGCAGATCGAAGTCCCGACGATTCTGGAATTCCAGCTCGCCGTCGCGTCGCAGCCGGGCGTCGATCTCTCCGAGACGCTGTCGTTCGTCCTCAACGGTGACCCCGTCGAGCCGGTCGAGATCCTCGGAGCGCACGGCAACCGGATACACAAGCTGACGGCGCCGCCGGGCAGCCTCACGGTCGAATACGCCGCCACCGTGACCGGGCGTGCCGATCCGGCGCCGGTGACCGACTCCGACCTCTCGATGTATCTGCGCCCCAGTCGGTACGCCGAAGCCGACAAGTTCCACGGCTTCGCGACAAGGGAGTTCGGTGCCGGTGCGGACTCGGCGGCCCTGCTACGCAACGTGTCCTCATGGGTGGGCACCCGGCTGAACTACGTCCCGGGTTCCAGCGATTCCATCGACGGTGCCGTCGACACCCTCTTGGCCGGTGCGGGAGTGTGTCGCGACTTCGCGCATCTGGTCGTGGCTTTGCTGCGTGCCGTAGCCGTGCCTGCGCGCGTCGTGTCGGTGTACGCGCCCGGCCTCTCGCCGATGGATTTCCATGCGGTCGCCGAGGCATTCGTCGCAGGCCGCTGGCGGGTGGTCGACGCGAGCCTGCTGGCGCCCCGCGCATCGATGATCCGCATCGCGACCGGACGCGATGCCGCCGACACCGCCTTCCTGACCAATCACGGGGGTGTGGTCACCCTGGAGAAGATGCACGTGACCGCGGTCGTCGACGGTGACCTGCCGGATGACTCGATCGACCGGTTGGTGTCACTCGGCTGAGCCGCAGTTGAATCACCGTGGGCCACATCGCGCGACGTGGACGCGAGCGATCGCTGTCCAGTATGGTGGACTCACGCCGACACGCTGCCGTCGTCTTCGCGATACCGGCCGGTGGTCCGCAAAGTCCGGGTTCTCACTCGAGCCCATCGGCACCATCCACACGAACCAGGCAGGACGACGGACCTTGGCAATCGCGGACATCGCTGCTTACACGCATCTGGACCGTGCGGACATCGAGGCGCTCGGCGTTGAACTCGACGCGATCCGCCGTGATGTCGAGGAGTCTCTCGGGGCGAAGGACGCGGCGTACATCCGGCGCACGATCGCGTTCCAGCGGTGGCTCGAGGTGGCCGCGCGACTGCTGATCTGCAGCCGGTCGCGGGTCGGCCGGCTCGCCGGAACCGTGGCGCTGGCCTCCGCCAAGAGCGTCGAGAACATGGAGATCGGGCACAACGTCGGTCACGGCCAATGGGATTGGATGAACGACCCCGAGATCCACTCGAACACCTGGGAGTGGGACATGGTCGGGGTCTCGTCGCAGTGGCGGTACTCGCACAACTACCGCCATCACATGTTCAGCAATGTCGTCGGAGTGGACGACGACCTCGGCTTCGGCATCATGCGCGTCACCCGTGACGTGCCGTGGCAACCGGTGCACCTGGTGCAGCCGCTGCGAAACCTGTTGCTGGCCGTCATCTTCGAGTGGGGCATCGCACTGCACGGTGTGCACTCCGAACGCGATCGCGCCGCCGGTGACGCCGCCGAGGTGAGCCGCGCCAGACGCCGGCTGATCGGCAAGATCGCGCGGCAAGCCGGCAAGGACTACGTCCTTTTTCCCGCACTGAGCGGCACCCGGTGGCGACGAACTCTCGTCGCGAACGTCGTGGCCAACCTGCTGCGGAACCTGTGGACTTACGTGGTTATCTTCTGTGGGCATTTTCCGGACGGCGCGCAGAAATTCACCGCCGACACGCTGGCCGAGGAGTCGCGTGCCGAGTGGTACCTGCGCCAGATGTTGGGTGCGGCGAACTTCAATGCCGGGAAGGTGCTGGCGTTCGCGAGCGGAAACCTGTGCTACCAGATCGAGCACCATCTGTTCCCGGATCTGCCGAGCAACCGGCTGGCCGAGGTCGCCGTACGGGTGCGAGCCCTGTGCGACAAGTACGACCTGCCCTACACCACGGGTTCACTGGCTCGCCAGTATCTTCAGACTCTGCGTACGATATTGAAACTCGCGCTGCCCGAACGCGTTTGAATCGGCTGCGGTTGACCCTCCGGTCCGCGTCGACCGGCGGCCCTAAGCCTTCGTGTGGCGGCGTACTCTGGAAGGTATCGCAGCCGCAATCATGTTGATTGGCAAGGGTGTCGATGCTGCACCGCCGGTAAGGCCGGTGGTCTGGAGGATTCCATCATGACCGTAACGGTGACGCTGCGTGACGGCACTACCGACAACTACCGCCGATTCGGCGACGCCTACCTCGAACACAACGACGGCACGCTCGACGTGTTGCGCGGTGGGTCGAATGAGCCGCACCGGTACGAGGCAGGCGAGTGGACCGGCGTCGAAGGCGACCAGAAGGGCGGCCAAAAGGGACGGTTCTGGCAGCGCTGACCGATGCGCCTCAGCGCTTCTTGTTCTCGATCACCGACTCGACGGCCGAGAGTTTGGCGGCGCTCTTGGCCTGCTTGGCAGCCCGCTTCTCCTTCAGCGACTTGCCGGATTTCTTGGACATGGCTTGTCGCGGCGATTTGTCAGACATCAGTTGCCCCTTGATTGTGGGGCCTCGGATGGTCCCAATGGCTCAACCGTACGCGGGCGGCCCCATTAGTGCGCTCCATCGGACCGACGCCGGGAATGGTCTCCCGTGCGGTGGAACGGTGTAGCGTCGAGGTGTTGGGAACCCAGCCAGTCCGGGGCTGCATCAGCCGATCTCCCGCTGAGCCCGTGAGCAACCGCTCCTGCCGGAGACGCCGACGCTGAGCGAGCTGGGAGCAGTGTGAATCATCTGCGGGCTGCCGCGCGCATGTCGTGTAAATCGGGCGACCTTCATGTCGTGCGGTGCGGCTGACGATGGCGATGCACGAGCAACTGCTCGCCGCCGTTGGCGCTAGCCGCGGTTCGGACGCGGCCGACCGGCTGTGTGAGGCGTGCGTCGGGCTGCTCGACATCGACGCGGCGGCCATCTCCCTGATCTTCGACGGTGTCAGCACCGCAACCCTGGGGTCGAGTGGCCCCGCCGCTCGCCGGTACGACGAACAGCAATTCATCTTCGGTGAAGGGCCGTGCCTGGAGTCGATCGCGCGTCGTGCTCCGGTGCTGGTCGACGATCTGGCCGCACCGAGTGAGCGCCGCTGGCCGCTGTACAGCCCCGCCATGCTCGACCTGAAGATCCGCGGGGTATTCGCGATGCCAGTCCTGGTCGCCGGCGAGTACGTCGGGACACTCGACCTGTTCCGTAACCGGCCCGGGGCGCTCGGAGAGGACGAACTCGCCGGAGCGATCAGTGCCGCCGAGATGGCCGGCGTGCCGGTGATCGATCTGCTCGACGCCGACCTGCGGGCCGCCGTCGCGGATCCCCGCAGCAACGCCTGGGCGGACCTGCACTCGCTGTCGCGCGCCGAGGTCAGCCAGGCCACCGGCATGGTGGTCGCGCAGTTGGGCGTCGAACCGGCCGAGGCGCTGGTCAGGTTGCGGGCACACGCCTATTCGACCGGGCGCAGCACCAGCGATGTGGCCCGCCACATCCTCGACCGCGGCCTGCGGCTGGACACGGGCTGATGCCGACCTTGACCGCGACCGCACAATGGAGGCAGCGTGACTGACACAGCCCCGGAATCCCGCGCACTGGCGGCGGTGGTGTCCCTCGTCGGCGTCCTCCTCGAGGACTACGACGTCGTAGACCTGCTGACCGACCTCACCGACCGCTGCGCCGAACTGCTCGACGTCGACGCCGCGGGACTGCTGCTCGCCGACCCGTTCGACCGCCTGCGAGTGCTGGCCGCAACGTCCGAGCGGGCCCGGGAACTCGAACTGTTCCAACTCCAGTCCGACGAGGGTCCATGCGTCGACTGCTATGCGACCTCGCTGCCCGTCACGGTGGCCGATCTGAGCGGGGCCGCCGATCGCTGGCCGAGGTTCGTGCCCGCCGCGCTGGACGCCGGGTTCGCGTCCGTGCACGCCGTGCCGATGCGCGCGGCCGGCACCGCGCTCGGTGCAATCGGCCTGTTCGGCACCCGGCCCGGGGAACTCGATGACGCCGACCTGCTCACCGGCCAGACGCTGGCCCACGTCGCCTGCGTCGCGGTGTTGCAGGAACGCGCCCCGACCCGCTACACCGTGCTGGCCCAGCTTCGCGCCGCGCTGGCCGGGCGGGTGGTGGTCGAGCAGGCCAAGGGTTTCCTGCGCGAGGTTCTCAATGTGCCCGTCGAGGACGCCTTCGTCGTGCTGCGCTCTTATGCGCGGGCCAACGGCGAACACCTCACCGAGGTGGCTCGCCGGCTGATGACCGACCGGCACCGGCGGCCCGCTGTGGTTGCCGCGATCTCCGAATTCGCGGCGGGCGCGGCGAACTAGGGCCGAGCGCGGGCGCGGGCGCGGCGGACGGCCTCGTCCACCAGCCGCTGCGCGACCAGATGCAGCTTGACGTTCTCGGCCTGGCTGAGCCGCGTGAGCCTCTCGAACGCCTCCTCAGCGCTCGCGCCGGAACGGCTGCGGATGATCCCGATCGCCTGGTCGATCACCGCCCGACTGCCCAGGGCGCGCTGCAGCTGGGCCATCCGCTCTTGGGCGTGTTCGAGCAGCTGGCCGTTGTGCACCGACACCGCTGCCGGTCCGGCGAATCGCATCCCCAACTCGACGGCGTGCTCTCCGAAAGCGTCGCGCTCGCGGGAGTAGGAGTTGATGGCGCCGATCACCCGGTCGCCGACGATCAACGGCAGGGACAGCGCCGAATGCACCCCCATGCGGGCCACCCGCCCGCTGAACCGAGACCACCTCGGGTCGCTACCCAGCGAGCCGCTGACCGCCGGGCGCCCCGACAGCATGGCCGTGATGCAGGGCCCCTCGTTGAGCTCCTGGTACTGGACTTCGTCGATCTCGTCGACGAAGTCGGCTGTCGCCGCCCAATTCTGGATGCTCGGTGACCCGTCCCGCTGTTGCGACAAGGCGACGCCCGCCCCGTCCACCCGTGGAATGGCCCGGGCCGCGAACTCGGCCACCTCTGCGATCAGCTCGGTCATCGCCCCTGCACCGGCGACCAGCTCGGCCACCCCCGTCAGGCCGGCGTACAGGTCAGCCTCGTCGGCGTCGCGTTGGGCCGCGGACAGCTCGGCTTCGGGGACCGATCGCCGACCGGGCTGGGCGTCGTAGACATCCATCGTGAGTACCGAATGTACTCGCTGCCTCGAGGCGTCGGTATCAGCTCACCAGCGACAACGCATGGGCACGGCGCAGTTTGCCCGACGGGGTCTTGGGGATCATGCCGGGCTCCAGGACGACCACGTTGCGCGGCCGCACGTCGACCTCGGCGAACACCTCGTGAGCGACCTGCCGCTCGACGCGGCGCACCTCGTCGGGGTCGGCGAAGTTCTTGCACTCCACCGCCACCGCGAACGTCTCCCGCGACAACCCCGCATCCAGCCGAACGGCCACGGCACAACCTGGCCGCACGCCTGCCACCCGGCCGGCGGCCCGCTCGATGTCCGTCGGATAGATGTTGCGCCCCGCCATGATGATCACGTCCTTGAGCCGCCCGCACACCACCACCTCACCCGACTCCGTCAGGTAACCGAGGTCGCCGGTGTCGTACCAGCCCCGCTCGTCCTGCGCCGGGATGAAACCGGCCACCGTGGTGTAGCCCCGGGTCACCGGGTCACCGCGCACTTCGAGGACACCGACGCCGCGTGCCGGCATCTCCGCGCCGTCCTCGTCGACCACCCGCACCTCCAGGCCCTGCAACGGTCGGCCCAGCGAGACGAGCCGACGGGTGTGCCCCTTCGTCGCGGGCACGGCGCGGTGCAGCACCGCCAGCAGGTCGGCGTCCACCTCGTCGACGGCCATCCCGCGGCCACATTCGGAGAACGACACGGCCACCGTCGTCTCGGCCATCCCGTAGGCGGGCACGATCGCCTCGGGTCGCAACCCGAACGGCGCTCCGGCCTCGCAGAGGTCTTCGACGTCGGACGGGTCGACCTGCTCGGCTCCCGACAGCGCCCACCGCAGCGACGACAGATCGAACTGTCCCGGGGTGGCCTGGCGTCGCAGCCGCTTGGCCAGCAGGTTGTAGGCGAAGTTCGGCGCCGCGGTCATGGTGCCCTTGTACTTGTCAATCAGCTTGGCCCACAACAACGTATCGCGCAGAAAGTCGATCGGCGTGACCTTCACCAGTTCGGCGCCGAAGAACATCGGCACCGTCAGGTAGCCGGTCATGCCCATGTCGTGGAAGCACGGGAGCCAGCTCACGATGACGTCGGTGTGGATGTCGAAGTTGCAGCCCGCGGTCATGGCCTCGGCGTTGGCCACGATGTTGGCGTGCGTGATCTGCACCGCCTTGGGCGACCCCGTCGAACCCGACGTCAGCTGCATCAGGGCCACGTCGTCGTCGTCGGTCCTGATCGGCTCGACCGGGCTGCCTGCGAGCAGCGACTCGATGGTCAGCACCGTCATTCCGAGCTCGGAGAGCACCGGCGCGACGGCCATGAACGGGTCGGAGACGACGACAGCCCTGGCCGCGATCATGTTGATCACCGCGGTGGTCTCCTCGGCCCAGCGCGCCAAGTCCGTGCGGGGGGTCGGTTGATGCAGCATGGTCAGACTGGCGCCACGCATCCAGCAGCCCTGCGCCGTCGGGGCGATCTCCACCGGCGCGCCGGCCAGCACGGCGATCGCGTCGCCGTGCCCGACACCGGCCGCGGCGAGGCCGCCGGCGACCCTGCTGGCACGTTCGTTCACTTCTGCCCAGGTGTGCCGGACCGGGACGGCCGGCTCGCCGGTCACCATGCCGTTGGTGCTCCACCGGGCGTTTCGGTACATCGTTTCGGTAAAAAGGCTCACTTCAACCCTTCGGCCTTCGGCGCCGGGACGCCGTATTGAGATGGTGTGGGTAATGCGCCAGGCGATGTAGGGGCGCCGGCGGGGGCGAAAGCCGCTGGAGGTCGACCGTCGTCCGCCCCGGTCGGGCAAACGACTACTGCGGAAGAGCGAGGCTCCTTCAAGTCCACTCCAGTAGATCCCTCACCCCGGCCGGAGCGAGATGTAGAGAGTTTCGGGCTCCATGACTGTACCGGGCGGGTCGTCGCCGCCGTCGGCAGCGCGCCGCTAACCACGCAGCGTCCCGCGGTAAAGCCGTGACACTGCATCCCCAGCTCGTCACACCACACCGATTTCTGCGGCTGACGTCAGGTTTGATCATCCTGTCGGCGGGGAGCTGGCATCGCCACCGTGACGTTTCCGCAAAGGCTGGAGAGTCAACCCGGCGACAACGGTACCCCGTGTGTCGCCGGTCGTCGGCGTTTAGGGCGCCCGGCCGTCGTTTCGGCGTCAGTGCGGGAGCCGCCGGGACGCCCGCTGCCCGACTCGACCGACGAGCCGGCGAACCGGCCCCGGCTGGGTGCTCGGCGCCTGACGATTCACGTACGGCCATGGGTGGTGGCGCTCAGGCACCGAGCCGGCGCGGGCCTGCTTGAGCTGCATGCGCAGGTATTGGCGCAACTCGTGCAGGTCCGGGTCGGTCCAGCGGTTGACGGCCTCGGTCGGGTCGGCGGTCAGGTCGTAGAGCTCCCACTGGTCGTCGAGCGGTTCGCTTCGGTACGTCTCGCCGCCCATCCCGTTCGCCGCGAGGTGGCGCACCCCCGGCTCGGTCCACGTCGCAGGATCGTCGAAGGTGCGCACCAGCTTCCACAGGTGTCCCTGCCCGCCCGCCTCGTCGACGCGCACCACCAGGCCCTCGAAGTTCGAGCCGACGTGTGCAGGGACCTGGATCCGCAACGGCGCAGGCGGGTTGGCGATCCGGCCGAACCTGCGCGCCAGACCCGACGCGCCACTGTCGCCCTCGAGCACGTTGTCGCGCGTCATCAGGTACACCGCACGCGATTCGTCGGTGGGCGCCCCGTCGATCACCGGCATCAGATCGCGTCCCGGCAGCGGATGCACCTCGGAGAACGACTCGGCCAGTTCGGCCGCCGCCGCGTCCACGTCCACACCGGCCGCGCCCAGCAGTGTCGGCACCAGGTCCACATGCGACGTCGGGGCGCTCACCGTGCGGGCGGCGGTGGCTCGCTTGCCGATGCGCGCGATGACGAACGGCACCCGCGTCGCCTCGTCGTAGAGGTTGAACCACTTCTGGTGCAGCCCGCCGTGCGCGCCGAGCAGGTCGCCATGGTCGGCCGTCCGCACCAGCACCGCGTTGGACGACCCGTTCTCGGTCACCATCCGGCGCACCCGGTCGATCGGGCCGTCGACCTCGGCGTGCAACCGGTAGTACAGATCGCGGTAGCGCTGCGCGTTGCGTGTGTAGGTGCGGTCGATCGCCGGCGCCGGGCCGTAGCCCGAGTAGTAGGCCTCGCGAAACGCGATCTGCGCCGCCGGTTTCGTCGACAGATCCTCCTCGGCGGTCGGCGGCGCGGGAACCGACGGTGGATCCAGCGGCGACGGCTGGATCGGGCTGCGCCGGGCCCATGCGGGGAACAGCACGATGTCGTGCGGGTTGACGAAGCTGGCCACCAGCAGGAACGGCCGCATCGCCGCTTGGTCACCGGCGCGTCGGCGCGCGTAGCGATCGTCCAGCCAGGCCACCACCCGGTCGGCGATCAACGGGTCACGCCGGATGCCGGCGTCGGCCAGCGCCGAGCCGTGGGGCTCCGGTCCGACCCAGCCCGAAAAGCCGTACGGCTCAAGCGGATCGGCGTCGAGATACTGCTGCACGGCCGCATGGTCGATCACGCCGTCGTCGTCGTTGGTGGCCAGCGGCCGTCCCGACTCGTCGGGCAGATCGGCGTGCGAGATGTGCCACTTGCCGTCGTAATGGGTGTCGTACCCGGCCGCGCGCAACCAGTTGCCCAGCGTGGGCACCTCGCCGCGGCGCAGCCAGCGCAGGCGGGAGTCGTCGTACCTCTTGCCGAGGCCGTCGGTCTGCGTGACTCCGTGCAGATCGGGGTACTGGCCGGTGAAGATCGTCGGGCGGCTCGGCACGCACGCCAGCGAGCCGGTGTAGTGCCGGGCGAAGCTGACGCCGTTGTCGTCGAACCACCTGCGCCCGGTCAGCTTTCGTGATCGCCAGTCGAGAAGCTCGGGCGTCTCGTAAGGCGGGATCGCCCGCTCCTCGTCGGTCATAATGACGACGATGTCGGGCCGCGGGTCAGACATTGGCGTTCTCCAATCGGTCGGCCAGCCCGGCGAGCATCCCGTCGGACTGTCGGGCCAGCACGCGACACGCGACGCGCTCGGCGAGTTGTTGGTCGAGGCGGGGCCCGACGTCCACGGTGCTGGTGATCGTCACCAGTGTCCGGTCGCCGCTCGTCGGCGCCAGGCTCCAGCGGTTGCCGACCTTGCCGAGCAGCTTCGGCAGCCCCTCGATGTCGTAGCCGAGCGCGACCTGCGGGTCGAACTCGCTGATGCGTTCGACGAGAACGTTGCGGCCGACCTGCACGCGCCGGGTGGTGCCGACGGTCGCGGGGTCACCGGTCAGGATGCAGGAGTGGTCGACGCCGTCGACCCAACCGCTGAGCGCGCCGAAGTCGGCGAGGATGTCCCAGATCTGTGCCGCGGTGGCGGCGATCTTGCGGGTGCGGTCGATGGCGGCCACGGCCCCCACGGTAACCGCCCGCGATCAACCGATCCGGGGAATGAGTGCTTCGGTGAAGACGGTGGGGTCACATATCCGACTTCGCCCGGCTCGAGGCCCGCGTCGGCGCCGGCAACGGTGATGTTCTGGTTCGACACCAGCTGCAACCCATCGGCACTGTCCTTGTCTGTCGGCCCGCCGCTACCACCGGCCGGAACCACCCCGGTGCACTGATTTTCGCCCCCCCGCGCCGCGGCCGCGCTACCGCAGGCGTGCGACGAGGGACTCGGTCACCTGGGCCGTCGACGCCCGGCCACCCAGGTCGCCGGTGCGGGTCTGCGGATCGGCCAGCGTCGCCTCGATCGCGGCCATCACGTCGTCCGCGGCTGCCCGGTGGCCCAGGTGTTCGAGCATGAGCGCCGCCGACCACACCGCACCGACCGGGTTCGCGATACCCTGCCCGGCGATGTCGAACCGCTGTGGTGCCAACACGAACTTCGCCGCCAGGGCGTCGATGTGCTCGCTGTCCCACCGCACATCCGGGAACTGCCCGGCCCGTTCGGCGACCACCTGGTCCCAGAACGGCAGCGTGTGCACGATCCCGTTCGACTTGGTCGCCGATGTCACGTATCCGCGGCGGCTGCGCGCCAATTCGAATGCATAGTCGGCGATGCGGCTCACCCCGACGCGGGTGAACACCGACTCCTGCACGGCCATCTCGTCGGGGAAGCCGCGGTTCAGCCGCCCGCCGATCTCGCTGTACTCACCCTCGACGTTCACGCGCACCACCACGGAAGTCGACGTCGTCGACGGTGCGCAGCGGGCTCTCGACGCCGTCGAACACCCGGATCGGCCGCAAATTCACGTACTGGCGGAACTCTCGGCGAATCGGGATCAGCAGCCCCCACAGCGACACGTGGTCCGGCACGCCAGGCCAGCCGACGGCGCCCAGCAGGATCGCGTCGAACTGCCGCAGCGGGCTCTCGACGCCGCCGGCGGGCATCATCGTTCCCTCGCGGTCGTAGCGCAGGCAGGACCAGTCGAACTCTGTGTAGGACAACGAGATTCCGTGTCGGGAGGCGACGGCGTCGAGCACCGCGCGGGCCGAATCGATGACTTCGCCACCGATTCCGTCGCCGGGGATGACGGCGATGCTCGTCATCTGTTCACCGTTCGCTCGCAAGCTTCGCTCACGAGCCCAGGCCCAGCAGGCCGACCATGATCGGCAACAGGAGGATGATCAGGATCGCCCCGGCGATGTCGAAGGTGATGCCCGAGCGGATCATCTTGGTGATCGGCACGACGCCGGACCCGTCGACGATGGCGTTCTGCGGCGTCGACACCGGCAGCATGAACCCGAACGACGCGGCGAAGGTCGCCGCCGATGCGGGCACGAACGGGTTGACCCCGGCGGCCACCGCCACCGGTATCACGATCGGCACCACCACCGCGGCCGACGCGGTGTTCGAGGTCGTCTCCGACACGATGATCGCCAGCAGCACTGCGAATATCGTGATCGGCACGACGCTGGATAGGCCGAGCGCGTCGTCGACGGAGGTGCCGATGGTCTCGGCCAGTCCGGTGCTCGAGATCAGCGAACCGAAGATGATGCCGGTGCCGAACAGAATGATTGTGCCCCAGTCGATCTCGGAGGCATCGCGCCACCGCAGCGTGAACTCGCGCTGCGGCCAGTCGGTCGGCAACAGGAACAGCAGCGAGGCGCCGAACACCGCGACCACACCTTCGTCGAGGCGGTCGCTGACGAATTCGTATGTGGTCGAATCGGTGCCGGTGACCAACGCGAAGATGCCCGGCAGCAGCCACAGGGTCACCGTCACGCCGAACGCGATGAGCGTGTTCTTCTCGGCCCGGGTGAGCTTGCCCAGCTTCTCGCGCTCGCCGGCCACGTACTCCTCGACGCCTTCGATCCTGCTGATCTCGGGTTTGTTGAGCCGGATCAGGATCAAGGCCAGCAGCAGCATCAGCATCAGCGCCGTGCCGACCCGCAGCCGTCGCGGGTCGAAGTCGGGTTCGACATCGCCGCGGCGCTGCATCATCTTGGCGATCACACCGAGGATGCCCATGGCGGTCGGCAGCAGCATGGCCACCGTCGCGGTGTTGGACACGAACGCCGACAGCAGCGCGGTGATCGCGCCGAACGCGAGGATCACGCCGGTGGTGGACCCGCCGGCGCGCGGCAGCGACAGGATGCGAAACGCGAACCGCCGCGCCAGAGCGTGTTTGAGCATCGCCTGGGCGAGGATGAACGCGCCGATGAACGTGAAGATCGTCGACGACCCGAAGGGGCCGAGGACGTCGTCGACCGGGGCCACTCCGAGGAACACGGCGACGGCGACACCGAGCAGGCCACCGATGGGGATGGGCACCGCCTCGGTGATCCACAGCGCGATGACGCCGAGCAACACGGCGGCCAGCACCTGTTGTTCGCGGGGGATGTCGAGCGGCAGTACCAGCATGACCACCGCGAGCAGTGGTGCCAGGAACAGTCCGACCGTGCGTCTGCCCTTCTCGAACCGCTCCTCCTTGGGCGAGAGTCGCTGTTCGCCGAGACTGCGGTAGGTCGCAGAACCCAGCAGCGCCTTGTCGACGTCGGTCGGCTCCGTCCCCCGGTCTTGCGGCGCTGACTCTGCGTTGAGGGCGCGGAAGTGCGAGAGAATCGGGCCCTGGACGCAGAGTCAACGGGTGGATCGCTCCCAGGCCCGTCGCAGTCGGGCCCGAACGTCGGCGGCACGGTGCCCCTTCGTCACGCGTACGACGGTCCAACCGACGCCAGCGAGGTATTCGGCGCGTTTGATGTCGTAGGCGACCCGCTTGGCGTCGTCCCAGTGCTGCCCGCCGTCATACTCCAAAGCAAGTCTGATGTCCTCCCAACCCATGTCGAGGTAGTACAGCGGCCAGCCATCCGGACCCAACACCGGAATCTGTGTACACGGCCGCGGGTATCCCTCGCCGATCGCCAGCAGCCGCAACCAGGTCTCCTTCGGTGACTGCGCGCCCGGGTCCATCAGGTCAAGGGCCCGTTCGAGTTGGCGCAGTCCGCGAGTGTGGCGGTGCACGGCGGCGATGGGCTCGACGTCATTCACCTTGAATCCTGTTGCCGCTGCGAGAGCGTCGAGCCGCGCGACGGCCGTGCCGATCTTGGCGCGTCTGCCCAAGTCGAACGCGGTGCGCTCCGGCGTGGTAACGGGTAGGCCGTCGTAGCGCCGGTACTCGTCGGGCAGCAGGAGGTCGTCGCGGGTGACGACGCCGGTCGGCGATCGTCCGTTGCGCCAGATCAATTCGACCGGTGTGTCGTCGTCGACCCATTTCGCGCCGTGGATCGCCGCGGCGGCCAGGCCGGCGACGACGGCCTGGCGACCCGACCATAACCATGCCGCGACCGTTCGGTCGTACAGCGTCGGTTCCACGCGGTTGTCGAGGTAGACGTTCGGCATGATCGCCCGGTGGTGGCGGCGCAGGTGGTATCGGTTCAGCGCGCCGGCCGCCAGCGCCTCGCTGCCGATGAAGGGTCCATGGATCGGCTCCATGGCGGCAGACTGGCCGACACCTCCGACATTCCCGACACCTTTGCGTTGACTCTGCGTCTACGGCGCGAACCTGTGGATGAATCGCGCCCTGGGCGCAGAGTCAACGGGAAAGCCGGCGGGCCAGCCCGCTCGCGCGCACCACCCGGCGCTCGGTCGCGGCGCGCACGGCGGCCTCGGTGCCGATGACGCGGACCCGGCGCTTGGCCCTCGTCACCGCGGTATACAGCAGTTCGCGCGTCAGCAATCGCGAATCCTCGGTGGGCAGCAGCACGGTGACCTCCTCGGCCTGACTGCCCTGGCTCTTGTGGATCGTCATGGCGTGCATGGTCTCGACGTCGGAGAGTCGGCTCGTCGCGAACTCCAGTTCTCCGCTGCCCGCGATGCTCGCCCGCAGAACGCCGTCGCGCAGCAGCGTCACGCCGGTGTCGCCGTTGTAGAGGCCCAGCCCGTAGTCGTTGGCGGTCAACAGGACCGGGCGGCCGGGATACCAGGTCGACCAGACCGGCTCACCGGTCGCCTCGGCCAGCCACCGCTCGACCTGATGGTTCCAGTAGCGCACTCCGAAGGGCCCGCGGCGGTGCGCGCACAACAACCGATGCTTGTCGAGGGTGGCCAGCGCTTCCCGACGGTTGTCGAGGACGGCCGCCTGGCGCAGCTCGACAGCCAACGGCAGCAGCACTTTCCGCAACGGGTCGGCGGGTTCGTCGGTGTCGATCCACTCGATGCTGTCACCGCCGGCGCGCAGCACCTCGACGACACGGTCGGCGTCGCCGGCCCGGACCGCGGCCGCCAGCTCGCCGATTGCCGCACCGAACCGGTGCGAGGTCCGCAACTCGGCGATCCGACCCGCACCGAGCCCGTCGACCAGGTCCGCGAGCACCGCGCCCGCCTCCACGGACGCCAGCTGGTCGGGGTCGCCGACGAGCAACAGCCGGGCGTCCGGCCGCACCGCCTCGAGCAGGCGCGCCATCAGCGTCAGCGACACCATTGAGGTCTCGTCGACGACGATGACGTCGTGCGGCAGGCGATTTCCCCGATGGTGCCGGAACCGGGCCGACGTGTCGGGTCGCGGGCCCAGCAGCCGGTGCAGGGTGGTCGCGTGCAGGTCGGCCAGCGCCTGCCGGTCGGCCCCGTCGAGCTTGCCGACCTCGATCTGCACCGCCTCCTGCAGCCGGGCCGCCGCCTTGCCCGTCGGCGCGGCCAACGCGATGCGCAACCGGGTACCCGGTGTGGTGGCCGCGAGCAACGCCAGCAGTCGTGCCACGGTGGTGGTCTTGCCCGTTCCCGGGCCGCCGGTGAGAACCGTCAAGCCTTGGGAGAGGGCGACTTCGGCGGCGGCCCGCTGTTCCTCGAAGCCCGGCGGGAACAACCGGTCGATGGTCGGGGTCGACCCGAGCGGTGTCGCGGCGACCATCGCCAGGATGTCCGCGCACACCTGTTGCTCTTCGAGCCAGTACCGGTCCAGGTACAGCAGGTCCCCGTCGATGCGCAGCACCGGTGGCGAGCCGGCCAGCTTGCTCGACCGGATCGCCGCCAGCCATTCGTCGACCGCCGGCCACGGCAGGCCGTCGACACCCACCTGCCGTTGGGCCGACCGCAGATCGAGGCAGACCGACCCGCCGCGCACCGCACGCACCACCAGCGCCACCGCCAGCGCGACGGCCTCATCCACCCCACCGGCCAGCTCGCCGAGTCGTTGGGCCACATGGACATCGGCTGCGTCGAGCACCTCCGCCTCGGAGAAGGTGCGTACCAGTCCGGAGGCGCCGACCGCCCGCCGCCACTCCACGCTCGTCACGCCGCGCTCCTGCCCGCGTCCAGCAGATCCGACATCGCGGTGATCAGCGACGGCGGCGGCCGCCAGCCGAATACACCCGCCGGGTGGCCGTCCACCGCCGGGGTGGCCGCGCCGCACATCCCGCGCAGGAACAGATACAGAACACCGCCCAGGTGCTGATCCGGCGAGTAGCCGGGCAGCCGCCACCGCAGGAAACGGTGCAGCACAACGCTGTACAGCAACGCCTGCAGCGGATAGTCGGAGTGCAGCATCGCCTCGGCCAGCCGTGGGGCGGCATAGTCGGCGGCGGTCAAGGGCCGGCCGGTGTCACCGAGCCAGTTCGTCTTATAGTCGGCGACAATGTACTTCCCGCCGACGCGCAGCACCACGTCCACCGAGCCGGTGAGATAGCCCTTGAGCGGCTGCCCGCCGAGGGCCGCGCCGGTCAGCCGCTCTGCGTACGAGGCGAGCGGGTCATCGGCAGCCAGGTGGCCACGCAGCAGTTCGCCGACATGCGCCAACCGGGTGTCGGGTGCCGATGCGCTCAGATCACCGCCGGCCAAGGGGAATTCGAACTCCATTTCACGCAACCGGTCCGCAAGCCCGATCTGGCGAAGGGTCACGTTGTCGGCCAACGGCCCCAGCGGGGTGTCATGCATCGGGACCATCGCCGCCGCCAGGTCGGCGGGCGCCACGTCGACCGGCCACCACAGCGAGTGCTCGCGAATGTGGGCCTCGAGTTCGGTCGCCAGGTCGGTGGCGAACGGATCGGCGCTCTCCAGCACGGCGTGCACCAGCGTGCCGAACTTCGCGCCGGTCGGCAGATCGGCCATCGGCGACGGCACGTCCTCACCCGCGGGCGACGACACCACCGGCACCTCCGCCACCTCGTCGTCGAGCTCGACGAGCTCGGGCTCGCTGCTCACCGGTGTGGTCTCGGCCACCCGGATCAGCCCGCTGTAGGACGTCCGGCGCCACGCCGTGTCGATCGACCGGTGGAAGTGGCGGGCAGTGACCTCGGGCGGCACCTCCGCCGGGGCCCGTGCCGGAACGGGCACCAGCACCGAGTCCTCGATGGCCGGGCCGCCGACGGCCGCCCACTCCCGAAGGCGCTCCATCGCCTCGTCGTCGCTAACCTTCGACGGCACAACGGCATCGGGCACCATCGGCTCGCCCGGCCGCCGGCCCCGCAGCAACCTCGACAGCCCGCCATTGGGTTCGTCCTTCGACGGCGCCCACCAGGCGACGACTTGGGCCTGCGCCCGCGTCATCGCCACATACATCAGGCGGCTGTCGTCGCTGGCGTCCTCGGCGCGCCCGAGCTTGGCCACCGCGGTGAAGTCCGGACTGTCGTTGCCGCCGATGTGCAGGCACCGCGTGTCGCCGTCGTGGAACAGCACCAGGTCCTGGTCGCGGACGTTGCGGTTGAACGCGAACGGCAGGTACACCACCGGGAACTGCAAACCCTTGGCGACGAACACCGTCATCACCTGTACGGCGGCGGCATCGTTGTCGAGGCGGCGGAACCGTTCGGCGGCACCGCTGCGTTCCTCTCGTTGGGCGCGCAGCCAATCGCGCAGTGCGGGCAGCGTGAACCGCTCGCGGTGCGCGGCCTCCTGCAGCAGCTGTGTCATGTGCGCGAGGTCGGTCATGAACCGGTCGCCGTTCTGCCACGACAGCACCCGGTCGGCCATCCCGGCGAGCTGAGCGGCCTCGAAGATCGCCGCGACGCCGCGCTCGCGCGCGTGACCGGCCCACTCGCGCAACGTCTTTGCGACGCGGTCGGTCAACTCGTCGCCGCCTGCGACCAGCGACTCGGCGGTCTCGCCGAAGAACATCGTCGCCGCCGCGGCCCGCACGACGCCGGGGCGGTGCGGCTGGTCGAACGCCTCGAGCAGCGCAAGCCAGTCCTCGGCAGCGTCGGAGTTGAAGATGTCGGAGTCGCCGGTGTAGACCGCCGGAATGCCCGCGTCGCAGAGCGCCTGATAGCAGACCCTGGCGTCGCGGTGCTTCTCGACGATCACCGCGATGTGGCCCTCCCGAAGCGGCTCGCCGTCGAAGGTGGCGCCCGAACGCACCAGCGCACCGATGTCTGCCGCCAGATCCCTAGGGATGTGGGTACGCAGTTGGTCGATGAAGATCGGCGCAGTACCGCTGCGGCCGAACGGTTCCCGGCGCACCACCCGCAGCCGAAACGGTTCGGCACACGGTGCGCCCGCCAACCGGGTGCCGGTGTGGCGTGCCGCGACGTCGTGGACGACGATGCGCGGGTGGCCGAGTTGCGCCCCGCGCAGCACCGCCTGCAGTCGGGTCACCAGCGCTTCGTCGCTGCGCCAGTTGGTGTCCAACGTCATCTGCGCGTCGGCGGTCTCGGCGGCCGACAGGTAGGTGACGATGTCGCCCCCGCGGAAGGCGTAGATGGCTTGCTTCGGGTCGCCGATGAGGACGAGGGTCGAGCGGCCGGTGAACGCGCGGTCGATGACGCGCCACTGCACCGGATCGGTGTCCTGGAACTCGTCGACCATCACGATGGGCCACCGCTGATGCATGCGCACCTGCGCGGCGGAGTCGTCGGACTCCAAGGCGTCGGCCAGACGCACCAGCAGATCGTCGTAACCGAGGATGCCTCGGCGTCGCTTCCGTGTCTCGAGCTCGGACAGCACGTCTTCGGCGAACGAAAGGCACACCGCGGCGCGCGAATCCGGATCCGGGTCCTTCGGACGCAATTCGGTCGCCGGATGGTTGACGACCTCACGGGCCAGGCGCAGCGCTTCGCGGTAGGCCAGCAGCGGCTGCTCGCGCTCGCGGCCGAAGTGGCGCAGGTAGAGGTCGTCGACGATCTCGGTGATGACCTCGTCGAGGCTCTCGACCAGTGTCACCCCGCTGTCGGTGTCACCGGCCACGCCCAACGACCGCAGCACCAGCTGGCAGAACTGGTGCGTGGTGGCGATGGTGGCGGCGTCGAAGCCGGCCAACGCGTCGCGCAGGTTGCGGTGGCGGGCGGCGCGCTCGTCGGCCGTTCCGGTCAGCAGGTGCTCGATGACCTGGTTGTCACCGGCCGCCTGCGGGTCGTCGAAAGCCCGTACGGCGTCGACGATCTGCCTGCGCACCCGGTCACGCAGTTCCTGACTGGCCGCTCGGCTGAACGTGATCAGCAGCATCTGGTCGAGCGTCGCCGCACCCTCGGCGAGGTAGCGAGTGACCAGACCGGCCAGCGCGAACGTCTTACCGGTTCCGGCGCTGGCCTCCAGCACGGTGGTCTTGCGTTCGGCGGGCAGATCGCCGCGTAGGTCGAAGGGCCGCATCAGGTCTCCATCGCCCGCAGCATCGGCGACCACAGCCGGTTCGCGTAGGTGTCGAGCCCCCGCTCGACGAGATGCTTCAGCCAGGTGCCCGGCCCGAACGCGAGTACGTATGCCTTGTCCGCATCTTCGCCGGGGTAGTAGTCGCTGCTGCGCCACTTGTAACCGGCGAGGCGGTCGGGGTCGCCGTGACTGTGGACGGCTTCAGCCCAGGCATAGGACGTCTTCACCGGCAACGGCAGGGGTCGTCTGCGGCCCTCGTCGTACATCGCGACGAGATCGGCCAGCAGCGCGGTCGGCGACGCCTCGGGCCGGCCGATCACCTCCACCCGCGGCGTGGTGCCCCGCCTGGGCCTGCCGATGCAGACCGCCGTGAAGTTGCGGCTGGGGTCGTCAGCGAACAAGGCCAGCAACGGGATCCAGGGCTGCAGCAGGTGTCGACCGTCGAGCTTCGAATAAGTCACCGACAGCAGCCGATCACCGAAGAAGGGCGCGACGGTACCGGTGAGCCGCCGCCCGCCGAGGTCGATGTCGACGTCGACGGCTTCGGGTTCGGCTCCGCGATACGGCGCGGCGGCCGTGGCGATCTCGGTGGCCTGGTCGCAGAGCTCCTTGGACTTGCGCCACCCGAGGTTTCCTGGCGGCAGTGTGCCGCGTCGCCACTCGGCGTGCCGGGCCTGGTCGGGGTCCATGCCGCGCAGCATGTCGGTGAGCATGCGCTCGCCGACCGTCCACTCTTCGAGCGCGTTGATGTCGACGGGCATCGCGTCGGCCACGCCGTCGACCTCCCACGGCAACGTGTAGTCCATGGCGCGGAAGAACCCCTTGACCGGATCGCGGAAGAACGCGACGAGGTCGGCGAGGTTGACGTCGTCGGGTGGGGGAGCGGGCAGCGGCCCGCTGATGAAGTTCGGCCGCGCTGCGCGCTCACCGAGACGCGCGCGCGCCGCCCGCTCGACGCTCGGGTCGAAGGAGAACGATACGTCGGAGACCAGCCTGCCGGGCAGCACGTTTCGGGTGTCGAACGGCTGCAGCGGATGCTTGACGACGACCGTATCGTGCACCGGCTTGTCCGTCGTGCGGTCCAGGGTGTCCACCAACTCAGCTAGCGGAACCGCCGGTGGGCGTTCCTGGCCCGAGTACTCGTTGGCGCCGGTGTAGGTGATCACCAGGGTCTCGGTGGCCGCGCCGATCGCGTCGAGCAGCAGTTGCCGGTCCTCGGAGCGGATGTCGCGCTCACCGGTCATCGGCTCGCGGGCCAGCGCGTCGTCACCGTCGACCACGCCGAGGCGCGGGAACACCCCGTCGTCCAGCCCGACCAGGCAGACGACCCGGTGCGGCACCGACCGCATCGGCACCATCGTGCACACCGTCAACGTGCCGGTGCGGAAGTTGGCGCGTGTGGGCCGGCCCGCCAGGTGGCGGTCCAGCAGCGCGCGCACGTCGGGCAGTCGCATCTCGGTGTCGGTGCGCGCAGCCGCGCCGGCCAGCACGTCGGCGAACTCGCGCTCGAGTTGGCTTGTCTGCCAGGCGTCGTCGTCGCCCACCCGGGTCAGCAACTCGACGCCGCGAGCCAGCGAGTCGAGCCACTGATGCAGCGGCCGGGTGCCCGTCAGCGTCCGGACGGTGCGCTGTAGGCGGTCGACGTACTCGGCCAACTGACCCGCCAGGTCCACGCGGTTGCTGCTGACGTCGTCGAGCGGCAGGGTCTTGTCGATCCACGCGTGCGAGTCGTCGGACATGGCCACCCCGGCCAGCACCCGGTCGATGCCGAACCGCCAGGTGTTCTGGATGAAGTCGACGCGATACGGCGCGCGATGGTCGGCGTCGAAGCCCCACCGGATGTTGGCCTGGCGCACCCAGCGGGTGATGTCTTCGAGGTTGTCGTCGGTGAAGCCGAAGCGGGCCCGCACCGGCCCGGCCTGCGCGAGGTTGAGCACCTCGCTGGCGGTGGCACGGCCGGCGGCCAGCGTCAGCAACTGCGACGCGACACCGAGCAGCGGATTGGTCTGGGTCAGCGCACGGTCGGCGAGCTTGACGCGCAGCCGGTGCGCGGGGTGGACGCCCTTGATCACGTCGCCGAGGCCGAAGCCCGCGACGATCAGCGGTGCGTAGGTTTCGATATCGGGGCACATCACGAGGATGTCGCGCGGTTCCAGTGTCGGGTCGTCGGCGAGCAGGCCGAGCAGCACCTCCCGCAGGACGTCGATCTGGCGGGCGGGGCCGTGGCAGGAGTGCACCTGCACCGAGCGGTCGCCCTCGGCGAGCACGCGACCGGCCGGCCTCAGCGCGTCGGCAGCGATGTCGGATTGCAGCCAGCCGAGCAGCGTTGCCGGATAGCCGGTGCCGCCCAGGTACTCGTCGGTGGCCCGGGCGGCGGGCAGGCCGCGCTGCAGTTCGCGAAGGTCGCGGCCCAGGGTGGCCAGCAGCGGATGGCCGACCTGGCGATGTGACGTGTCCACGCGGCGGGGAATCTGACCGGTGACGCCGTTGAGTCGCTGCCACACGTGGTCGCTGGGATGGGGCAGCCACAGGTGCAGGTCGTGGTGGGTGGACAGCGCGTCGAGCAGTTCGATCTCGGTGCCGGGCAGCCGGGTGTAGCCGAACAGCGAGAGGCGTGCGGGCAGCTCGGTGGGCGACTCCTGCAGACGCGCAACGGCTTTCGCGTGGCGAATGTGGGGGGTGTCGGCGCCCATGCGGTCGATGAGGGCCCGCCACAGCGGCGGCTGCCACCGCAGGTCCGGGGCGACGTCGCCGACTACATCGTTCTCCCAGTCGACGAGCAGTTGGGGCCGCTGCCGGGCATAGGAGGCGAACAGGCCGGCCAGCCGCCGCGCGACGGCGTAACGGCGGCCCTGGCGCAGCTCCTTCTCCTCGCCGGCTTCGAAGTGCCCCAGATGGGTGGCCAGGGTCTTGCACCAGTCCTGGGTGCAGTTCTCGTCGATGACCTCCATCAGCGGCCACACCATCGAGTCGGGTGACCACGGGTCGTCGCCGCGGGCGGTGCCCGCGAGTGCGGCGATCAGCGATCGCGGGTTGCGGAACGCGATGCCCGCGCAGACGCCGTCGCCGCCGGTTCCGCGGCCGAGCACGTGCGACAGCCGCTGGCTGAGCCACCGCTCGACACCCTTGGCGGGCACGATGACCAGTTCCTCGGCGAGGGGGTCGGGCAGGGGATCGGCGAGCAGGGCACCCAGTCCGTCGGCGAGCTGATCGGTGCGTTCCGCACGATGGATGTGAAGCGCCATCGCTCGCCACCTTAAAGGTTCGCACTGACACGGACTGCCAGTGTGGCCGAAAGCGCGCCGAAGAGTACCCAGGGCTGTAATTCACCGGTCGTCACGACCGTGGGCGCTCCCGCCGGCAGCGCGCTGAGGCGAGGGGTGCCCCCGGCCGCTTTCGTGTACCGGAACCTGATTTCGGCGCAAACGTTTAGGCTCACTTCGGTGAAAGCCGTCACCTGTACCGACGCGGTCCTCGATGTCGTCGACCAGCCCACCCCGACGCCGGGTAGAGGTCAGCTGCTCGTCGACGTGGTCCGCTGCGGCATCTGCGGGTCCGACCTGCACGCCCGCCATCACATGGACGAACTCGCCGACGTGATGGCCGAGTCGGGATACGACGCCTTCATGCGCTCGTCCCAGCACGTCGTGTTCGGCCACGAGTTCTGCGGGACCGTGCTCGACCACGGACCCCGCACCCGCAAGGCGCCCAAGCCCGGCACAACGGTGGTCGCCATGCCGTTGCTGCGCAACGACGGCGCGGTGCACGGCATCGGCCTGACCACCAAGGCGCCCGGCGCGTACGCCGACAGCTGCTTGTCGAGCAGGCGCTGACGTTCCCGGTGCCCAACGGGCTGGCCCCCGAGATCGCTGCGCTGACCGAACCCATGGCCGTCGGCTGGCACGCCGTCCAGCGCGGTGAGGTGAGCAAGGGCCAGGTCGCCATCGTCATCGGCTGCGGGCCCATCGGGCTGGCTGTAATCCTGTCGCTGAAGGCCAAGGGCGTGCGCACCGTGATCGCCAGCGACTTCTCGCCGGGCCGGCGTGCCCTGGCCACCCGCTGCGGCGCCGACGTCGTCGTCGACCCCGCCGCCGACTCGCCGTTCGCCGGCGAGCACGGCTTCCTCGAATCCTTCGCCGCCGCAGGTGATCTCGCGTTGACGACGATAGAGAAGATAACCAAGCTGCGGCTCCCCTGGTGGCACGTGTGGCGCGCGGCGGACAAGGCGGGCGCCACCACGCCGAAGCATCCGGTGGTCTTCGAGTGCGTCGGCGTGCCCGGCATCATCGAGAGCATCGTCAGCAGCGCGCCGGTGTTCTCCCGTGTCGTCGTGGTGGGCGTCTGCATGGGCGCGGACCGCTTCCGCCCGTCGATGGCGATCAACAAGGAGATCGACCTGAGGTTCGTGCTCGGCTACACCCCGCTGGAGTTCCGCGACACCCTGTACCTGCTGGCCGACGGCAAGATCGACGCCGCGCCGCTGATCACTGGGACCGTGGGGCTGTCCGGTGTCGACGCCGCGTTCGGCGCGCTGGGCGATCCCGAAGCCCACGCCAAGATCCTGATCGATCCGAAGAGCGACGCCGCGAGTCCGAGGTGAGCAGCGGCAGTCGGCGGGGTATGCCGGGAGGATGAGCGAGACCACGACGTCGCCGCGGCTCGGCCCGAAGTTCCACGAGGCCCTGACGTATGCCGCCGAACTGCACCGCACCCAGACCCGCAAGGCCAGCGACGTGCCCTACGTCGGGCACCTGCTGTCGGTGGCGGGTCTGGTGATCGAGGCCGACGGCACCGAGACCGAGGCGATCGCCGCGCTGCTGCACGACGCCGCCGAGGACCAGGGCGGCGACGTCACGCTGGTCGAGATCACCGAGCGGTTCGGCCAGGAGGTCGCCGACATCGTCGAGGAGTGCAGCGACACCGTCATCACCCCCAAGCCCCCGTGGCGCGAACGAAAGGAGCGCTACATCGCGCACCTGGGCACGGCGTCGGACAGCGCCATCCGGGTGTCGACGGCCGACAAGCTCGACAACGCCCGCGCGATACTGCGCGACCTACGCCGGTTCGGGCCCGACGTCTGGCGGCGGTTCAACAACGAGGACCCGCACCAGCATCTCTGGTACTACCGCTCGCTGCTCGAGGTCTACCGCAGCCGCAGCGACAGCTGGCTGGTCGACGAGCTGGCGCGCGTGATCGAAACGCTCGCAGAGGAAATCGGGCCGCAGGTCGCCGCTACCGTGTGAGCCATGAGTGCGCGCGCCGATGTGCTGATCACCGCAACAGAGCTGACCGACCTGCTCGACGCCGGTGCGCCCGTGACGCTGCTCGACGTCCGATGGCAGCTCGCCGAACCCGACGGCAGACCCGCCTACGAACGCGGCCATCTGCCCGGCGCGGTGTACGTCTCGCTCGACGACGAGTTGAGCGATCACGCCGTCGCCGGGCGTGGCCGTCACCCGTTGCCCTCCGGCGCGGCACTGCAGCAGGCGGCGCGGCGCTGGGGTGTGCGCGACGGCGTGCCGGTCGTGGTCTACGACGACTGGAACCGCGCCGGCTCGGCCAGGGCGTGGTGGGTGCTGACCGCAGCCGGCATCCCTGACGTCCGCATCCTCGACGGCGGACTGTCGGCGTGGACGGCCGCGGGTGGCGGCTTGGAAACCGGGGCCGTCGTGCCGTCGCCCGGCGACGTGACCGTCCGCCACGACGACCTGTACGCCGGCGCCCGACCGACGGTCGACGCCGAGGCGGTGCTGACGGCCGGCGAGCTGCTCGACGCCCGCGCCCCCGAGCGGTTCCGCGGCGACGCCGAACCCGTCGACCCGGTCGCCGGGCACATTCCGGGCGCGGTCAACGTGCCGAGCACCAGCCTGCTGGCCGCCGACGGCACCCTGTCGGCCGACGCCGACCTGGCGCGACGATTGGGCGGGAAGGACGTCGCGGTTTACTGCGGGTCCGGTGTGACGGCCGCGGTGGTGGTCGCCGCGCTCACCGCAGCGGGCGTCGACGCGGCGCTGTTCCCGGGTTCGTGGTCGGAGTGGTGCTCGGATCCGACCCGTCCGGTGGCCCGCGGGTAGGCGAACGGCGCGCCTCCTAGGCTGGACCCACGACAACGAGGAGGCCACATGGACGTTCTGCGCACCCCCGACGACCGCTTCGCCAACCTCGCGGGCTATCCGTTCGCGCCGCACTACGTCGACGTCCGCGCCGGCGACACCGACGACATCCGCATGCACTACCTCGACGAAGGGCCCTCCGACGGCCCGGCCGTCGTGCTGCTGCACGGCGAACCCACGTGGAGCTACCTGTACCGCACGATGATCCCGCCGCTGGCCGCAGGCGGTCGACGGGTGCTGGCACCGGATTTGATCGGGTTCGGTCGCTCCGACAAGCCCACCCGCGTCAGCGATTACACCTATCTGCGCCATGTCGAGTGGGTGACTGCCTGGTTCGAGGCGCTCGATCTGCGCGACGCGACGATCTTCGTGCAGGACTGGGGTTCGCTGATCGGGTTGCGCATCGCCGCCGAACAGAGCGACCGCATCGCGCGCATCGTCGTCGCCAACGGCTTCCTGCCCGCCGGTCAGGCGTCGGCTAACATCGCGTTCAAGGCGTGGCGTGCGTTCGCGAAGTACACGCCGGTGTTCCCGGCCGGCCGCATCGTCGGCTTCGGCACCGCGACGAGCGTGTCGGCCGCGGTGCGCGCCGGTTACGACGCACCGTTCCCGGACAAGCGATTTCAGGCTGGGGCCCGCGCCTTTCCGGCATTGGTGCCGACGTCGCAGGACGATCCGGCGATTCCGGCCAACCGCGCCGCGTGGGATGCGCTCGGCCGGTGGGACAAGCCGTTCCTGTGTGTGTTCGGCGCGAAGGACCCGATCCTGGGCAAGGCCGACCGCCCGCTGATCGACCATGTGCCCGGCGCGAAGGGTCAGCCGCACGCCCGCATCAACGGCAGCCACTTCGTCCAGGAAGACTGCGGCCCCGAATTGGCCACCCGCATCCTGGAGTGGAGCGCCTAACCTTGCGCGACGACGTTGCCGGTGCCCGCCGACGCGTCGACCTGCGGCGTGCCCGACCGGTAGGTCACCTGGTTGTCGAAGCCCGAGGCGCCGATCCGGTCGGCGCTGTCGACGGTCACCTGGTTCTCCACGCCCGACACCGTGACGCTGAGACAGTGGCCCAGCAGCGTGACGGTGTTGTTGACGCCGCTGACGTTGATGTTGCTGCCGTTGCACTCGATGGTCTCGTCCTCTTCGACACCCGAGACGCTGTACTGGCCGCCGGCCGGCGCGACCGCGACCTGACGACCCGGCTCGTCGGTGGGGGCCGCGGTCGGCGCGATCCGGGTGGGACCGGCGACGCCGCTGTCGCGGTCGCCCGGATCGTAGGTGGGCACTGTGCTGACGATGTCGGTGTCGGCCACCATGGTCCACACGACGGTGCCGACGGCGACGAAGACGAACACGACGACCGCGGCGATCAGCCCGAAGATCAACCCGATGGGCGGGCCCTTCTTGGGGATCTGTGGGTAGGAGACGCCGAACGGCGGTGCGGTGTAGGGGGACTGCTGGTACGGGTCGGTGTAGACGGGCGGCGGCAGCTGCACCGTCGGGTTCGCGCCACCGGCGGACTCGGTGGCGCCCAGTTCGACCGCATAGCCGGCCAACGGCTGCTCGAGTTGGCGGATCCGGGCCTCGGGATCCTCCTCGGGGTTCATGCGCAGATGCTCCCACAACGCGTGGCGCCGTGGCGGTAAGTCGCGCGCTGGCTACCCGGTAGGGGCGACGTGGTAGTGGCACTGCGCGAGCCGGTCGAGGCGCGCCAGTCCGCTGAGCAGATCCTCGGCCAGTGGCAGTTCGCCCTGCGGATCGCAAACGGCCAGCAGGCGCCGCACCGGCGGGCCGCCGAGGATGATCCAGTCCACGTCGCCGCGGGCACAGTGCACGCTGATGTAGTACAGCGCGGTGAAGGCCTGGCTGCCGACGAAGTCCACGGCGCGCAGGTCGACGATCAGTTGCTTGGAGTAGCGGACGTGGTCCTCGACGTAGCGGCCCAGGGCGCGTGCGTTGACCGCGTCGAGTTCGCCCAGCACGGCCACGACCATCCGCATCGGCGACATGCGGCGCACCGAGAACGTCGCCCGCCCGCTCCGCTGCAGATCGTCCGATGACGCTGTGTTCGAGCGATGAATCCGCACAGTCCCCTTGGCAGCCATAGTTAGCCATCTCCCCCGTCGTGACACCCGTTGGGCCGGGAGCTCAACCTGGCTTGAGGATAGTGCGGATTACGTAGCCCGTGCGCGGTTTGGGAAAAGTTATCTACCTGCAATTTTCAGGATTGTCAGCCTTCTCGGCCAACATATACCGGTAGATCGGCTACGGATTTCGTCGAATCCGATAGCCACGACGAAGGGCAGCAAAAAATTACGGCCGGCTAAGCATAGGAATGCTTCATCCCGCATAGTGGTACCCGACCTGCGTGGTGGCACCAGGTTTCCTCGCCATCGGCAGCGGTCCGGCCGGAGTGAGCGCCGCCGAGACGTTTCGCAGCAAGCACCCCGACATACCTGTGCGCATCCTGACCGCCGACCCCGCGCTGCCCTACGCCAAGTCGCCGCTGAGCAAGGACTTCCTCTGCGACCGCGAGACCAAGCTCAACCTGCACAGCGAGCGCTGGTTCCGAGACAACCGCGTCGACCTCATGCGCGGCATCACCGTCCGGCGCATCGATCTCGACCGCCGGGAAGTCGTCACCGCGGGCGGCAACCGCTATCCCTACTGGCATCTGCTGATCGCGTCCGGGTCGACGGCCGTGCGCCCCGACATCCCCGGCATCGAGGCCGCGCTCACGTTGCGCTCGTTCGCCGACGCCGTCGCGCTGAAGATGGCCGCGCACTACTCCGACTGCGCCGTCGTCATCGGTGGCGGGCTGATCGGCTGCGAGGCCGCCTCCTGCCTGGCCGAGTTGGGCGTGGCGACGATGGTGGTCGCTGCCGAACACGTGCCGCTGCAGCGCCGGTTCGGCGTGGAAGCCGGCGAACGCGTAGCGAAGATCCTGTCCGACAACGGCGTTCGTTTCGCCGGCGAGACCAGCGTGGCGGCGATCGAGGACAGCAACGTGCTGTTGGACTCGGGCGAGAGCGTCGAGGCGGACCTCGTCGTCTGCGCCACCGGGGTGCGGCCCGACATCCGCCTCGCCGAGGCCGCCGGGCTCACCACCCGCGACGGCCGCATCGTCACCGACGAGCGCATGCACACCTCGGCGCAGAACGTCTACGCCGCCGGGGACGTCGCGCTGGCCGAGAACGTGGCGGCCGGTCGCCCGATACCGGCCGAGCATTGGCGCGACGCCGCATATCAGGGTTACGTCGTGGGCCTGGCGGCCGCCGGGTACCCCGCGGCGTGGGACGTCGTGCCCGGATACTCGTGCACCATCGGCGGTTTGGTGCTCAAGTACCGCGGCTGGGGCCTCGGCCACGAGACGAGCCGAATTGTCGACCACCACAACGGCTTCACCGTCACCTATGAGGCGCACGGCGATGTGGTTGGGGTGCTGACACTCAACGCCGACGACGACCACCGGCGCGCCGACCAACTGCTGCGCAACCGAAGCCGTTGAGCTACAGCCAGTCTCGTCGTCGGAACATCACGTAGAGCCCCACCACCAGCACCACGATGATCGCCGTGCTGGTGAGAAAGCCGCTCGCGGTCTCGATTCCGGGGTACAGCACGTTCTGGCCGTAGAAGCCGGTCACCGCGGTCGGCACCGCGATGATGGCCGCCCAGCCGGTCAGCTTCTTCATCACCGCGTTCAACCGGGCGTCCTGCAGCGACAGGTTGGTCTCGAAGACCGTGGTGATCATGTCGCGCAACGACTCCGTCCACTCGGTCACCCGGATGACGTGGTCGTAGAGATCGGCGTAGAGCGGATCGAGTTCCGGTGCGCTCTTGGCGTCGCGTCTGCGGTGCTGGATGGTGTTGACCACCTCGCGCATCGGCAGCACGACCCGCCGCAACTCGACGAGGTCCTTGCGCAGCCGGTAGGTCTTGCGCTGCACGTCGACCCGCTGGGGCCGGTCCTCGAACAGGTCGTCCTCGAGGGTTTCGATCCGGTCGTCGAGGGCCTGCACCGCGTCGAAGTGACCGTCGACCACCACGTCGAGCAGGCCGTGCACAAGCGCGCCGACGCCGTGTTCCTGACCGCCGAGTTCGTCGAAGCGCTGCGACACCGTGTCGACGTCGAACTCGGGCGACAACCGCACCGTGATCAGGCCTCGGGGCAGCACGAACCCGGAGATGCGGTGCACCGAGAAGGCGGACCGGTCTTCGCCGGGATCCTCTGCGGCCACCGAGTAGACCGTGAAGAACGTGTGTGTGCGGTAGACGACGGCCTTGGTGCGCTCCGACTCGGCGATCGCGTCCTCCACGGCCCAGTCGTTCAGCCCGAGTTCGGCCGCGAGCTCCTTGAACGTGGCATGGTCGGGTTCGCAGATGTCACACCACACCAACGTGTCGTCGTCAGCCAGGTAGTCGCTGATCGACCAGAACTCGAACTCTTCTTGTGGCTTGCCGCCACGCCACACCCTGCCGCGTACACCGGTCACCTCGACATCATGTCAGCGATGGACGAGCCCGGTCAGACCATCCGGCTCGCCAGGGTCCGATCCGGGTCGCAGACCTCGATGACCCGTGCCACCGCCGGGTTGCAGTTCAGCGTCCACCGCACGTTCGCGCGGTCGCAGCGGACGCCGATGGTGCGCAGCATCGAGAACCCGGCCGTGGAGAAGAATGTGACGTCGTTGAGGTCCAGCACGAGGCTGCGGCAGTTGGCGGCGCGACGAAGGACGTATTCGCGCAGCTCCTGCGCATTGGAGGCGTCAACATCACCGGCGACGGTGATGCGAACGACGTACGAATCGACCCATTCGGTGGCGAACGCGAGGCGTTCCCGCTTGTGCGACGGAGTCCGACGGGCAATGGAAATCGAAGGCATGCAAGAAACTCCCATGGGGTTAAGAAAAGTGAGGTGGTTGCGCCACGAAAAGGGCTTTCGATCAGGCGTTCGGCGCCTGGGCCCTACGACGTTTCCCGAGCGGCTGGCAACTCAACCTGAGCACACCCTACGCCCGCATCGACCGCTAGGCCTAATCAGCGGGCACATTCTCACGGAATCACAATCATCGGCTTAGACTTCCGCCGCCGCGGAACGACGCTCACGAAATGGTCGCTCGGACAGAGGAATTCGACGGCAGATCCGGTCACCGGCCGACGTGGCCGGCCAGTCCACGCTCGAGGGCGTACAGGCTGGCGCCGATCCGGTTCGACACGCCGATCTTGGCGTACACATGCTCGACGTGGTTGCGGACTGTCTTCTCGCTGATCACCAGTTCGGCCGCGATCTGCTTGTTGCTGGCCCCCTGGGCCACCCGGCGCAGCACCTCGGCCTCGCGTGCGGTGAGCCCGTGCGGCTTTGTTCTGCCGGCCGCGGGTTGTCCGGCCGCGTGCAGCACCGCGTCGGCGGCGGCCGGATCGAGCGCACCGTCGCGGACCCGCTCCCGCAATCGTCGCGCCGCGCCCGCCGGCCCCAGTGCCTCGCGGTACGGCCGCGGTTCCAGCGCGCTTCGGTAGCTCACCGCGCAGGCCAGCACTCGGTCCGGCATAGTGAGCTGCCGCGCCGAGAGGCCACGCGGATAGCCTGCGCCGTCGAGCGTTTCGTGGTGGTTGGCCGCGACCGTCGCCACCTCCCGGAGGCCGGGCACCTGGCACAGGATCCGCTCCGTCAGATACGGGTGCAGACGCATGCGTTCGAACTGCGCCATGGTGAGCCCGCCGGCCTTGGACCAGATCTGGTTCGACACTCCGATGCGGCCGATGTCGTGCACGTAGGCCGCGCGTCTGGTCAGCGCGATCTGGTCATCGGCCAGTCCGGCGGCTGCGGCGGCGGCTGCCGCCAACTCCGCCGTCGCACCCGAATGACCAAGCGTGAAAGGACATTTCAGGTCGACGAAGTCGCCGAGCGCGGCGAGCAGCCCATCCAGCGCCGTGTCGTCCAGCCGCACATGGCGGTCGGGCGCGTTCTGCAGCGCGGTCCTCCAGACGTCGCCGGACGGAGTGGTCAGCACCGCGGCCGGATCGGTGACGAAGGCGTCGACCACCACCGGGTCGAACTGGCCGCCGCGTCTGCTGCGCGCCATCGCCACCGCACCGTCTACCCCGTACTGGCGGTCGTGCACCTCGACCATGTCGGCGAGCTGGGCGACCCGCATCTCGATCGGGATCTGTTCGCCGGCAGCGCCGTCGGGCAGGCCACCGCCGTCGTAGCGCTCGAAGGTGTAGCGCATCGCATCCTGCACACCGGTGTCGAGCCCGATGTGCTCGGCGAGCAGACCGGCCGATGTGCAGTGCGAGTGGATCAGCTGCGAGATGTGCCCGCGCGCATTGGCGTACAGCGTCGCGGTGGTCTTGAGCCGGGCCAGCAGCGACTCGCCGCGCCCGATGTTGGCCAGCAGGAAACGTTGGTACGGCAGACCCGACCAGTCGACGAAGTAGGAGCTTCTGCGCACGGCGATGTCGTCGCCGAACCACCGGGCGTACTCGTGGGAGTCGGCGTGGCAGCCGATCCACATGATCAGCGTGCAGTAGTAGACGGCGTCGCGTTGCCGCTCGGTCAGGCCGAGCCGGTGGGCCAGCCGCGTGGCGATGAGCGCCGAGCGCAGCATGTGCTCGGCCGGCTGGCCCAGCCCGAGGTCGACGGCCACCGACAGCGCCGCGAGCAGCTCCGCGCGGGTCGGGAGCTCGGGTGGTGCGGACCGGGTCGGCACGGCTTGATTCTGCAACGCCGTCGCCCTGGAATCAGCGGGATAGGCCAAGCCGGTCGGCGTCGCGGTGCCTGGCGACGTCGAACGCCTCGAACAGGCCATGGGCCACCACGCAGATGCCGCGCTGGGGCAACTGGAAGTCGGCCAGATGACCTTGCTCGGCGTGGGGGCCGACGGGTCCGAGGTCGACGCCGTGCAGAACGGCGGTCGAGTCGGCGACGCTCCACAGCTGGCGTGGTGCGATGCGGAACTCCTGGCCGTTGGGCAGCTTGCCGGTGAGCTGGACGCGGCCCAGACCCAGCAGCGGGCCGACGGCCGGACCCATGGCACGTAAGGTGCTGCGGTTGCGGGTAACCGCGGCGGGCATGCGCGACGCGATCGCGGTCATCATGCGGGTGGCCGGGGTTTCGGTGATGTCGATGCGCCAATCCAGCACGCCCGCAATCGAAATGGCCAGCGACCACGGGGTCGGCCAGTGTGCGCTGATGTCGCAGACGACGGGGTCGACGTGGGTGGCCGAGCTGAAGTACCGCGAGCAGCTCTGCGGCCCGGGTGTGGTGGCGTAGAACGTCCATACCCCATCGGGCGTGCGATGCCATACCGATTGATAGGCGGGGGAGAACGACGTCTCCGGGAAGTCGCGGAACGCCAGGTAGTGGCCGTTGGCGAAGGGCAGGCCCATGACGCCGAAGCCGACGACGCGTTCGCCGTCACCGTCGGGCAGGGGGAGGTGTTTCGTGGCGGCCGCTGCGGCCGCAGGTGTAATGGTCATGGTGTCGAGACTCGACGAGGGATGCGGCCGGCACATGAGGCAACTGCCTCAATTCGGCGATTCGGGTGTGAAACATGCGCTCAGCGCACGGAATCACGCCCAAATCGCGGCGGCCGGAGGCCGGCCAGCACCGCCTCCACGCCCAGCGCCCACCGCTGCTCGACCGACCCGCCCGACGGGCCCAGCCACCGGCCGAGTTCCTGCACCGCCAACCCTTGCGCCAGCGCAAGCAGCACGTGTGCGATGTCGGCGACGTCGCCGGCCAGCAAGCCCGCGTCGACGCACCGCTGAATGCGCCCGGTGAACGCCTCGCGCACCGACGCCCCTGCCGCCAGCTCGTCGGGACCGGGATCGAGGTCGGCGAACGGCCGCGAGAACATCAGCTGCGCCAGCCGCGGATAGGCCCGGCAGAACTGGCGGAACACCGGCACCAGCCGCTCCAGGTCGGCCATCGGGTCGTCGGTAACCGCGACGTCAGCAAGCTGTGCCCCGAGCAACCGGAAACCCTCGAAGAACATCGCCCGCAACAGCCCGGCCTTGTCGGAGAACAGCTCGTAGACCGCGGGCACCGACGTGCCCGCGCGCTCGGCCACCCGTCGGGTGGTCAGGCCCGCGGCGCCCTGCTCGGACAGCGTGGTGATCGCCACCTCCAGCAGATGGTCGCGCAACTCGGGCGTGCGCTGCTTCGCCCTCGGCATCGGACGGCTACCTAGCCGAGGCTGAATTCCGTTGCCAGGCCGTCGATCCCGGAACGGATCGCCTGCAGCGCGGATTCGCGCGCCTTCAGTTTGGTCGCCTTGTGCGCGCCGGTGTGCAGCGTCGCCGCCGCCTCGGCCGCCACCTCCTGCGCCCGCGCCACCACCCGGTCGGCCTCGACGATCTCATCGAGCCAGCCGCCCGCGATGGCCTCGTCGCCGGCGAACGTGGCGGCCATCGAGGCGCCGCGGTGGAACGCGGCGGGCGTCAACCGAAACCGCATGATCTCCAGCGCGGCGAGCGGAATCGTCATGCCGATCGCCACCTCGATGGCCTGGCACTTGGTCTTCTGCTGGCCGACGCGGTGATCACCGGACAGCAGCAGAAACGACCCCATCGCGATCGCCGGACCGGTCGCGGCCATGATGACCGGCGCGGGGAACGTCATGCACCGCATCGACAACTCGAACCCGCCCGCGAGCATGTCGTGGGCGGCCTTGGCGTCGCCGGAGGAGAACACCGCCAGATCGAAGCCGCCGCTGAACACCCGGCCGTTGCCCGCGATCACCACCGCCTTTGCCGACTCCTTCTCCGCGCGGTCCAACGCCTCGTTGATCGCGGTCTGCATCACCGGCCCGAGCACGTTGACCTTGCCGTCGCCCAGCCGGATCGTCGCGACGGAGTCGTCGTTCAATTCGTAGTCAACGGTCATCGCTTCTCCTTGGGTGTCGAATCGGATCAATGTTACGAAACATGGCCGAGGTGGTCCACCGCGGGAGTCGGGTCGCGTGCTCAGCCGCGCCGGTGGCGGGCGGAGGTATCGATGACCTGGGTGTGCGCTTCGTCGAAGTCCGGATCGCTGTCCTGGTAGGAGTCCGCCTGTGGCAACTGTGGCGGCTGTGGAGCCTGGGGCGTGGGCTGTGGCGGGGCCTGGGGCGCTTGGGCGGCGTCGGCCCGGTAGCGGTCCCGCAGTTCGCGCAGTTCATCGGAGGCGGCGCGCATCTTCTCGATCTCGCCGCGCAACATGTCCTCGCGGCTCTCGCCGGCGGCGTAGTGGTAGTAGGTCAGCAGATGGCGCAGCAGTTCCAGCTTCTGCTTCTCCTGACGGGCCAGGTCATGGGTGGTCAGCAGTTCCAGTCGCTCGACGGGATGCAGCGTGGACCAGTCCAGGATCGTCGACGTGCGCAACCGGCGACTGCCACGCTTGTTCCCGTCGGCGCCGGGCTTGTCGTGATAGGTGATGGCGCCGTCGAACCGCGACGCGATCCTCTCGCCCAGTTCACGGCGGTCGAGCGCCGAATCCCACACGATCCGCCACTCCTGACCGGGCGCCAGGTATGGAATCTCGGCCGGCAGGTTCAGCGGGGTGATGTCCACGTGGCCGTCGTCGTAGACGTTCTCGTACTTGGCGACCGTGGGCGGGTTGGCGAAGTCGAATCGGATGTCGTAGGCCGGGGTGCGGCCGAAGTTGCGGACCACCAACTCGACGAGATGCCAGTCGTTGGCGGCCGGTTCCATGAACATGGCCACGTTGGGCTGCATCATCTCGGCGGCCTGCTGTCTGGCCCGCCGAGACTGCCGCCACGCGTAGATCAGCGCAACGATGCCGACCACGACGGCGAGCCACGCCGCCAGCGCCGTCCACATGCCCGCCGAGACCCCGAACAGTGTGCTGTCCCAGTCCATGCCCCGCTGTATACCATGGCTCGCCCGCCGATACCTCATTTGCCCAGGGCCGTCGGAAAACCTTGCTGGCACAACACTGGTCACGGCTTCTTCACGACGATGCACCGTCGCAAGAGCAAACTACCGGGTCGCACGGATCGGGTTGCCAGAGGTTGCTACACGGTGTCAGCGCCATCCGGTTCGGGCTTGTGAGGCGGCAGGTTGATGCCACACGCACGGGCGAACTCCACATGTGTCAGTCCGTCCGCGGAGTTCATGTCGCAGTTCCCGAACGGTGCCGCGCCCTCGGGCAGGCCGCCGCCGTGGCCCGAACCGTCGGTGTATTGGTGCGAAACCTTGCCGACACAGCGCGGGTCATGACCGTAGGCGGCGACCACGAGGCGAAGGCCCGGCGGCCGGTGCGGCCAGAGACTGTCGAGGTCAGCCTCATTGCCGTATCCGAGGACCCGGGCGGTGGACCCGACGAACTCACCCACCGCGCGCCACGTCGCGTTGAGACCCGCCGACTGGTCGCCGCGGATTTGCCCGCCCCAGGATTCCACGTCGAGCATCACCGCCATTCTCGGATGCGGCGTGCCGATCTGCGTCCGAAATGTTTCGACGGTTTGCCGCCAATTGACGCGATACACGAAATACGAGATGAAAAAGGTGAGCCGTCCGCTGTCGGCGTTGCGGCGACACCAGTCGTAGTTGTGCCGCCAACGTCGGTCCCGATAGGTGCCGTCGTTGGACCGGATGCACAACACCCGATACGGGTAGCTGTCGTCGACGCCGACCTGCCATTCGGAAACGTCGGCATACAGCGTGTCGGCCACGGGCCCGAGCCTAGAGAAGCCCTGGAGAGCTCAGCCGCCCATCAGCATGCGCCACTGGTCGAGGTTGCTCGCCCGGTAGACGTAGTTGGTCTGGCGGACCTCCGACAGCGACGCGCTCGGCTCGGCCGAATACCAGTGCCCGGGAAAGACGGTGGGGTCGCCGGACAGCTTGGCCAGTGCTTGCAGGCTGCGGAACATGTCGTCGACGCTGCCGCCGGGGAAGTCGGTGCGCCCGCAGCCTTCCAGGAACAGCGTGTCGCCGGCGACCAGGCGGCCGTCGAGCAGGAAGCACTGGCTACCCGGCGTGTGGCCAGGGGTGTGCAGCAGTTCGATGTCGATGTCGCCGACGTTGACCACGTCGCCGTGCTGATGCTCGGTGAGCTCGCTGCGCGCGATGCCGGTGACCCGCGAAACCCAATCCGCCTCAAGGGCGTTGACGTGCACGGGGACGCTGGTGCGCTCCAGCAGCTCGGCCAGCCCCTTGAGCTCGAAGCCCATCATCGAGCCGCCGACGTGGTCGGGGTGGTGGTGGGTGACGAGCACACCGGACAGGTGCATCCCGTCGGCCTCCAGCGCGTCGACCAGATCGCCTGCGGCGTAGGCGGGGTCGACGACGACGGTGTCGCCGGTCTGCCGGTCGCCGATCAGGTAGGCGAAGTTGCGCATCTGCTGGGCGATCATGTCGTCGGTCGCGAAGTCGCGGCCCGAGAGCAGCTGGCGGAAGTAGAGGCGGTCGGTGTCAGCCATGGCCGTCAGCGTATCGACGGCTCAGTCGTTGCCGCGCAGCCGGACCATCCGGATGGTGCTGCTTTCGTCGAGCTCGACGAGATCGGTGCGCGAGCGCAGGAAGTCGCTGAACGAGCGGAAGCCCAGCGACTTCTCCCCGAACGACGGGTCCATCCGCTTCATCTGCGCCTTGACCGCCGAGTTGTGCAGCCAGTCGGAGTCGTCGTCGCGGCCGTGGCTGATCCGCAGCGCGCGCTCCAGCAGGGCGGTCGCGGCGGCCTGCGGGTCGGGTGGCTCGGGCTCGGCCTCTGCCTCGGCCTTGGTGCGGCGTCGCTTGGGCGCCTCGGTCTTGAGCGCCGGGACGCCGGGCAGCGCGTCATAGGAGACGTACTCGTCGCAGGCCGCGGTCAACGACCGGCTGATCGAGCCGGTGATGCCGATGCCGACGACGTAGCGGCCGAGGCGCTTGCAGCGCTGGGCGAGGGGAATGTAGTCCGAGTCGCCGGCCACGATCACCACGTGGGTCAGGTCGGGCAGCCGGAACATGTCCTCGACCGCGTCGACCGCCAGGCGGATGTCGGCGCCGTTCTTGCTGTAAGCGGCGGCTGGGAACAGCTGCACGAGGTCCACCGCGCGGCCCACCAGCTGGTCGCGGTAGTCGGCGTTGACGTCGGTGGACCAGTCGGCGTAGGCCTTTGTGAGCACCAACGTGCCGAACGAGGATGCGAAGTCGATGATGGCGCCGACGTCGACGGTCGCCTGGGTCAGCCGCCCGGGGTGCTTGTGGAACCCGGCTGTCTTGTCGCGCTGAAACGAACTGCGGCCGTGCACCTGGTCGTAGCGGGAGATGACGATGTTGTCGAAGTCGAGGTACACCGCCACACGGGTCGCGCCGGGTTCGGTCACCGTTACGTCCTACCACCTGCCAGCCGGATGTGTGCACGTGCTCGGCAAACCCGGTGGCTGAGCAGTGATGTCAGAATCCGTGATCCCATCGCGGCGCACGGGACCCGACGCCAAGGTGATCGTCGGCCGAGACGAGCGCGCCGCTGGGTGAGACTGCCGCCGCGTTCGGCGAGCACGTCCCGACCCTCGGGCAACAGGTGCGCGACGGCGACTTCGCGTTCGTCGTCACCGGCGTGGATCTACCTCGGCAACACCCTGGCCGACCTCAACCCCGGCGGCACCATCAACACCGCGGTGGTGTTCGACGTCCCCGACGGCACCCGGCCCGAGTCGATCGAACTCCACGACGGCAAGTACTCCGACGGGGTTACGGTGGACTTGGAGTGACCTGCGGTTTGGCGCGTCAAACCGCGAGACTGTACCCTCTTTAAGGCTCGCGCCGTGGTGCGCGGGACCCGAAGTAGGCAGGCCCCCTTAGCTCAGTCGGCAGAGCGTTTCCATGGTAAGGAAAAGGTCAACGGTTCGATTCCGTTAGGGGGCTCGGTGGACGGGCGGCGCCCGTACCCATCGGGGCGGTGTAGCTCAGCTGGTTAGAGCGCACGACTCATAATCGTGAGGTCGGGGGATCGAGCCCCCCCACCGCTACAGGACAGCACAAACGCATAGACGTAAGGACGACAGCCGTGGCCTCCAGTACCGACGTACGGCCAAAGATCACTTTGGCGTGCGAGGTGTGCAAGCACCGCAACTACATCACCAAGAAGAACCGCCGCAACGACCCCGACCGCCTGGAGATCAAGAAGTTCTGCCCCAACTGCGGCAAGCACCAACCCCACAAAGAGTCGCGCTGACGTGCGAGCCCGCGGGCGTCTGCCCAGGGTGCACTAGGTAGGTTGGCTAACCGTGCCGTTGTCTTCGAAGCATGTCGGGATGCATTACCGCTATCCCGACCACTACGTCGTGGGCCGGGAGAAGGTTCGTGAGTACGCCGTTGCGGTCAAGAACGACGACGCGGTGTTCTTCGACGAGGCGGCCGCCGCCGAACTCGGCCATAAGGCGCTGCCCGCGCCGCTGACGTTCATCTCCGTGTTCGGCTACAAGGCGCAGCGCGCGTTCTTCGACGCCCACGGCATCGGCATCAGCGACATGCAGATTGTGCAGGTGGACCAGGTGCTCAACCTCGTCAAGCCGATCTTCGCGGGCGACAGGCTGTACTGCGACGTGTACGTGGACTCGGTCAAACAGGCCCACGGCACCGACATCATCGTGACCAAGAACATCGTCACCAACGAGGCCGGTGACGTGGTCCAGGAGTCCTACACGACCTTGGCGGGTCGAACGGGTGAGGGAGAAGAGGGTTTTTCAGATGCCACTGCGTGAGTTCGATTCGGTCAAGAAGGGTGACGTACTTCCCGAGAGGGTGATCCCGCTGACCCGGGCGGACCTGGTCAACTACGCCGGCGTCTCCGGTGACCTCAACCCGATCCACTGGGACGACGACATCGCCAAGCAGGTCGGGTTGGACACCGCGATCGCGCACGGGATGCTCACCATGGGTCTGGGTGGCGGTTACGTCACCGCGTGGGTGGGCGACCCGGCCGCGGTCACCGAGTACAACGTGCGCTTCACCGCCGTCGTGCCGGTGCCCAACGACGGTGTGGGCGCCGAGATCGTGTTCAACGGTCGCGTGAAAGCCGTTGAGCCGGAGACCAAGTCGGTGACCATCGCGCTGACCGCCACCGCAGGCGGCAAGAAGATCTTCGGCCGGGCCGTCGCCGTCGCGAAGTTGGCGTAATTATGGCGCTGAAAATCGACATCCGCGGGATGGTCTGGAAGTACCCCGAGCCCTACGTGGTGGGTCACGAGCAGATCCGCCAGTACGCCTACGCCGTCAAGGCGCACGACGAGACGAGCCACAGCCTGGAGGCGGCCAAGGCCGCGGGCCACGAGGCGTTGATCGCGCCGCCGACGTTCATGTCGATCTTCGCGGTGATGATCCAGCGGCACTTCTTCCAGCACAACGACCTCGGTTTCGAGACCCTGCAGATCGTGCAGGTGGACCAGAAGTTCAAGTTCCACCGGCCGATCAAGGCCGGCGACGCGCTGACCGGCACGCTGTATGTCGAGTCGGTCGACGAGCGCTTCGGCGCCGACATCGTCACCACCCGCAACACGCTCGTCGACCAGCACGGCGAGCTGGTGATGGAGTCGTTCACCACGCTGATGGGCCACGAGGGCGACAACTCGATCTCGGCCGGATGGGATCCCGAGACCGGTCAGGTGACACGCAAACCGGTCGCGCACGAGGACGACGACGAGGTGGTGATCGAGGTCAACGACGCCGAGAGCGTGCGGGCGGCGGATTAGTAACTACCACGGGTGGCGCGCTACACTCGGACCTCGGGGTTTTCCCAGTCCAGCGCGCTTCCGTCGGGTTTCATCGACCGATCGGGGAGCGCGCGAAGTGTGTGAGTCCCGGATGAAGGGGCGTAGCTCAACTGGCAGAGCAGCGGTCTCCAAAACCGCAGGTTGCAGGTTCAAGTCCTGTCGCCCCTGCTCAAGTGAATACTCGACAACGTGTGGACACTGGATAGTGAACCCACACAAGACCAGACGAACGAAAGGCATGCGGTGAGCGACGAGCGCGATGGTGCCGGCTCCGCAGGCGAGACCGAGAACGACGCCGGCCGCAGCGCGGTCGGGACCCGGCCGACGCGGCCCACGGGCAAGCGGTCCCGGCGCGCCACGGACGGCGAGGACGGCGGCGGCGCCGTCGACCTGGCGACCGGCACCGAGGCCACACCGACCAAGAACGGCTCGGGCACGGCGAAGAAGACGGCCAGGGATCGCGGCAACGGGCCGGCGCGCAACCCGTTCCTGTTCGTCGTCAACTACCTCAAGCAGGTCGTCGCCGAGCTGCGCAAGGTCATCTGGCCGAACCGCAAGCAGATGGTCACCTACACCACGGTGGTGCTGCTGTTCCTGGCGTTCATGCTGGCCCTGATCGGTGCGGTGGACTACGGCCTGGCCAAGCTCGTCATGCTGGTGTTCGGCTGACGAGCGCTCGCGCGAGGAACATTGGGCACTGACGAGCGGGAAATCGAGAGGACTGACACGTGACTAGCTTCGAGGGCGACACGCCTTCGGCCGAGAGCGTCGACCTGGTGGACGGTGAGACGACCGATGCCACCACCGAGGCCACGACCGACCCTGCCACCGAGGAGGTCGACGTCGCCGGCGACGCCGTGAGCGACGAGGCGGCGACCGTGGAGGACGCGGCCGGCGAGGCCCCGGCGCCCGACGCCGAGACGGCTCCGGAAGAGGAGGACGAGGATCCGGCGGTCGCGCTGAAGAAGGAGCTGCGGCGCAAGCCCGGCGACTGGTACGTCATCCACTCCTACGCCGGATACGAGAACAAGGTGAAGGCCAACCTCGAGACCCGCGTGCAGAACCTCGACGTCGGCGACTACATCTTCCAGGTCGAGGTGCCCACCGAAGAGGTCACCGAGATCAAGAACGGCCAGCGCAAGCAGGTCAACCGCAAGGTGCTGCCCGGCTACATCCTGGTGCGCATGGAACTCAACGACGAGTCGTGGGGCGCGGTGCGCAACACGCCCGGCGTGACGGGCTTCGTGGGTGCGACGTCGCGGCCGTCGCCGCTGAGCCTCGACGACGTGGTCAAGTTCCTGCTGCCGCCGGCCGTGGCAAAGAAGCCGGGCAAGGCCACCGCGGCATCGCAGGCGGCCGCCGACGTGGGCGCGACCGAGCGGGCGCCGATCGAGGTCGACTTCGAGGTCGGCGAGTCGGTCACCGTGATGGACGGACCGTTCGCGACGCTGCCGGCGTCGATCAGCGAGGTCAACGCCGAACAGCAGAAGCTCAAGGTGCTGGTGTCCATCTTCGGCCGCGAGACACCTGTCGAACTGACCTTCAACCAGGTCGCCAAAATCTGATCGCGGGCGTTCGAGCCCACTACGAGAGAAGAAGGAACAACACACCCATGGCCCCGAAGAAGAAGGTCACCGGGCTGATCAAGCTGCAGATCCAGGCCGGGCAGGCCAACCCCGCCCCGCCGGTGGGTCCGGCGCTCGGTCAGCACGGCGTCAACATCATGGAGTTCTGCAAGGCGTACAACGCCGCAACCGAGAACCAGCGAGGCAACGTCATCCCCGTGGAGATCACCGTCTACGAGGACCGCAGCTTCACGTTCGCGCTCAAGACGCCGCCGGCGGCCAAGCTGCTGCTCAAGGCTGCCGGGGTGCAGAAGGGCTCGGGTGAGCCGCACAAGACCAAGGTCGCCAAGGTGTCCTGGGATCAGGTGCGCGAGATCGCCGAAACCAAGAAAGAGGACCTGAACGCCAACGACATCGACCAGGCCGCCAAGATCATCGCCGGCACCGCCCGGTCGATGGGGATCACGGTCGAATAGATCTTTCGGCGCCGCCGTGGCGTCGAACCGTGGGAGAGCCAGCTTCGGCTCGGCGATGAGCGCTCGCGAAGAGCAACCATCACGAACCACAACTCAGCAACTAGGAGAAACGAATGAGCAAGACGAGCAAGGCGTACCGCGAGGCCGCCGAGAAGGTCGACCGCGAGCGGCTGTACAGCCCGCTGGAGGCGGCGAAGCTGGCCAAGGAGACGTCGTCGAAGAAGCAGGACGCGACCGTCGAGGTGGCCATCCGCCTCGGCGTGGACCCGCGTAAGGCCGACCAGATGGTGCGCGGCACCGTGAACCTGCCCAACGGCACCGGCAAGACCGCGCGGGTGATCGTGTTCGCGGTCGGCGACAAGGCCGAGGCGGCTGAGGCGGCCGGCGCCGACGCGGTGGGCAGCGACGATCTGATCGAGCGGATCCAGGGCGGCTGGCTGGACTTCGACGCCGCGATCGCGACGCCGGATCAGATGGCCAAGGTGGGCCGCATCGCGCGTGTGTTGGGTCCGCGTGGTCTGATGCCGAACCCGAAGACGGGCACGGTGACCCCGGATGTGGCCAAGGCGGTGGCCGACATCAAGGGCGGCAAGATCAACTTCCGCGTCGACAAGCAGGCCAACCTGCACTTCGTGATCGGCAAGGCGTCGTTCGACGAGAAGGCGCTGGCCGAGAACTACGGTGCCGCGCTCGATGAGATCCTGCGGGCCAAGCCGTCGTCGTCGAAGGGCCGCTACCTGAAGAAGATCGTCGTCTCGACGACCACCGGCCCGGGCATCCCGGTCGACCCCGCGGTGACGCGCAACTTCACCGAGGCGTAAGTACCAAAGCTCGAAGCCCTCGCCATACGTTGGCGGGGGCTTCGGCGTTTCTCACCGGAAGAAGGCACAACCGCCAATGTCTGGTTTGGGAAGCTCCTCCTGGTGCGACCGGTGGATCCTCCGATGAACTAAGGCTTTTTGCGGTACGGTGCTTGTTGATAGCCCTGAACGCGGAAGGCATGGCGGACAGAGCTACGGGGATGTTTCACAGGGGGAGAAATGAAAAGAATGGCTTTGCGCCGTCTTGCGAGTGCAGGGCTCGCAACTCTATTACTGGCGGCAGGTGGGTTCGTGTCCGTCGCGCCCGCGAATGCCGACGAGAAGGACGACAAGTTCATCGCCCAACTCGATTCTGAGCACGTGCCTTACGCCAACCGGACAGAAGCGATTCGCGCTGCGAAAGACTTCTGCGTTGCGAGTATCAGGCAGAGCTCGCCTAATCCCGAAGGACGCGGTACGCCCAGGGGGACTGCGGTCGAGGATTTGTCACTGCATATGGGCTGGACCGCGACCGAGACTCAAGAATTCATCAGGGCCGCCAATCCGATTTACTGCCGTTGATGGCGCTCGCTTAGGTCTCTACTTCTGTGCACATTGGCGCCCTGAAGTAGTCGTGCGGTGCCGATCAGCGGTTGGCCGGATTTGTTCGCGGCGAATAATTGATGGAGATGTCGTGGAAGCATGAGACGCCCGATTATGCGCGAGGTCCTACCCAAGCCTGTGCTGTAGGGCAGTTGGCCTGCGCCCTCCATCCTGATCGGACTTCGAGTGGTCGACGCCGGGCCGTGGTCTTAGTGCGCCGGTCGAAGTTTCAAGACCGAGGGCACCAGGTCGGCGATCTCCCGGCCGATGATCGCGTGGAAGTCAGGACTCCGCCCGATGGGGTCGGCGACATCGGGCATAGCCTGGGTGGCCAGCTGAGGGCGTAGCGCAGCGAGGTCTTCGACGGTTGTCGCGCCACAGACATCCACGAGCCGCGCGACCTCATGCAGGGTAAAGGTTCTGTGTAGTTGCTTAGGGGCAAGTTCGAGCACGGCGTCGAGGTGGACTCGCGTCATGGTGACGACGAGATCGGCCTCCGAAGCGATTCGTTGCGTGACCTGTCGTGCTGCAAATTGGGACGGGTCGCCGCCCAGGTCCTCGAGCGCGGCCGCTGCGTCGGGGTGCATCGGGTGACCGATGACCGCACGGGTTCCTGCGCTCGATGCAGTGATCTCTGCGCCTGCTGGCTGATCGCCATAACTCCTGCTGAGCCGTTCAGCCATGGGCGACCGGCAGATGTTGCCCGTGCAAACGAATAGAACGTGCATAGCTACCCTTCTTCTGGGTCGGAAGCGTATGCAGAGCTTTCCCAGCTTCCGACGTCTGAACCTAACGCGAATGGGTGGTCGCAACCTCTGGGTGGCTCGAGTTGGACGCCTATCGCCTCCGCTGTGGACTGGCTTCTCGAGCCGTCAAGCGAGCTACACGCCAAGGGTGCGGACACACAGTCAGCTACGAGCCTTGTGCGCGAACGATCAGCTCAAAACCAACTGAAGGCACTAGCAGCTAATAGCAGATCTGCCGCGGCTGTCAGACCACTTGCCTCGCGCGCCCATAGACCGAACACAGGGCTTCATGAATGGCCTCGCCCGTGACGTGAGAGCCGAATACGAAACACTCACCCAACGGCGCGTGTTTCTATCGGGTCCAACTGTAGGGAAAGTCCCTATTCCTTTCACGGACGTCAGTTAATAGGCTGTGATCTACTTGAGACGAGTTGGACGTCGCGCCGTGACCCGGGGGTAGGGCCGGAACGTCGTCGGACTCGAAGCAGGGGACAGTAGCGGCTCGACCGCTGTTTGGGGGGTCGTTGTGACGTTGGGGGGCGCTCTTATGAGCCGTTGCGACGCGGGATGTCGCTTTCATTGTCCGGCGGGGGGGAAGCCATGACGGTTGTCGATCCGATTTCGCCATTCGTTGCAGGCGGGCTGGATCCGATCAGAAGTGTGCCAAGAAATCTGCCCGTGCTGGATTTTCGTGACTCACCGGCCCGGGCGGCGCACACTGAGATTGCAGTCGCCGACGACGTCAAGCAAGCCGATTCGCCAGGCCGACTGGTCCGCCACCTGCGCCGGGTCCGGGCGTGGATGGTGGTGCCAGTCGTTGACTTCCTGTTGATCCTCGCTCCCATGGCTTGGCGACCGCCGCAGATCTACTCCATACTCACTTTGGCGTTGCTGGCGACGCTTCTCCTCTGTGGAGGGGGGCGGTACGTCTCGCGATTGCACTTGAGTGTTCTGGATGAACTGCCGTCGATCATCACCAGGCTGATGACCGCCGTGGCTGTCGTTTGCGCGGTCATCCTTTATCTCCATCAGCGTTCACAGGTTCTAACGTTCCTGGAGACGGCATGCCAAGCGGTCGCACTGGTCATCCTCGGCCGCGTCATCACCACACGTCTGATCGCCATCGGCCGTAAGGCGGGCATCGTCGAGCATCGCACGATCCTGATTGGTGGAGGTCATCTCGCAGTTGAGATAGCGAAAATCGTTGCGGCACATCGTGAATACGGCATTAAGCTTGTCGGCTTCGTCGACGACGGTGAGCAGGCGCCGGCTTACAAGCATCTTGGACGCCTGGGTAGGCTCGCAGATCTCGACTTCGCAGTCCTCACAACCGGTGCGGTTACTCTGCTGGTGGCAGACGGTGAGTTCGAGGAACGGGCACTGATGGACGCCGTTCGAACGAAGGTATGTCAGGACATTGAACTTCTCGTCGTCCCACGGATGCATTACTTCCACACGCAGACGGGCATGGCTGACCACATCGGCTCGATCCCGGTCATGCGGATCCGCAACCCAAACCTTCATGGTCCTGCCCGACTCTTCAAGCGCGGCTTCGACATCGTCGTCGCCGTCACAGCGCTGACTCTCTTGCTGCCGGTCCTTGCGCTAACGGCTTTCGCTGTGAGGATCGAAGGTGGCGCGGGAGTGATATTCCGCCAGGTGAGGGTCGGGCGCGACGGTAAGCACTTCGAACTGCTCAAATTCCGGTCGATGCGTCCGGCAAATGTCCATGAGTCACAGACCCAATGGACGGTGGCCAATGACGACCGAGTCGGTGCGGTCGGGCGACTCTTGCGCTGCACGTCGATTGACGAGTTGCCTCAGTTGTGGAACATCCTGCGCGGTGATATGACTCTCGTCGGACCCAGGCCAGAGCGGCCGCACTTTGTGGAGCAATTCGCCGGACAGTTCGACAGGTACATGCATCGTCACCGCGTGCAGGTTGGGCTCACTGGGTTCGCTCAGGTGAGTGGATTACGAGGGGACACGTCGATCGCCGACCGCGCGCGCTACGACAACTTCTATATCGAGAATTGGTCCCTGTGGCTGGATATAAAGATCATTCTCAGAACCTTCCGCGAGGTGCTTTTCTATCGCGAAAGGTGAGTCCCAGCTTCATCCGCGGTAACAGCGGGTCCGCCATGACAGCTCGGAGGCGCACGTCGTATCGCTGCTCAGCAGCTTTGACCGACGTGCGGCGTGCACAATCGGCGATCGCTAACCGCTGTCGATCCCGGCGAGTAGTTCAGTTCCTGCGGTCGCCAGCCGACGCAATAGCCGTTGGCATCGCGAGGCACGGACAATTGAATGCCACCGGGAATGCGTGCGAAGCCGTGCAGGCTCCGCGCTGGAATATTCAGTGTGGGCCGCGTTTTGGTGATGTCGCTTCGTCGAAGCACCGCGAATGACCGTTCGCGGGCGTACTCAACGCCGCGAGTGACGAGCTTTCGACGCTACGGTCTCCAAGGGCGTTATAGGTTTCGCTTGCACGACTATGCGAGATTGCGGTTGACGGGTCTAGCGGAGGCGGCTTGTGACGATTGATGCATGGATCACGCTCGCCGTCGTCGGCGCTACCGTCAGTTTGCTAATACTGGACCGGTTTAACTCAACGCTGGTTATGGGCGGCGCTGTTCTGGCGTTGTATGCCCTCGGCGTCATTGACCAAGACCAGTTGTTGGCCGGCGTTGCCAACGAATCTTTGGTGATCGTCGCCGCACTGTATGTGTTGGCTGGAGCAGCCGATATCACTGGTGCGTTTGACGGTCTCACCTCGAGACTCCTTGGTGGCGCGTCCCGGACTAGGCCTCGGGGAGAGTTGATGCGTGTGTGTGGTCCGTCGGCTGCAGCGTCGGCATTTATTGCGAACACGCCTTTAGTCGCGATGCTTGCTCCTCGGGTCTTGCGCTGGTGCCGGCGCACGGGCCGGTCACCCTCGCTCTATCTCATGCCGTTGAGCTATGCCGTGATTCTCGGCGGGTGTATGACCATGATCGGCACCTCGGTCAACCTTTTCGTCAACGACCTTATCGATAAGGCCGGTCTGGGCAGACTCAATGTGTTCGCGATTGTGGGGATCGGACTCCCACTTGCCCTCGGCGGCATAGTTCTAATGGTTTTGTTGGGGCCTCGCCTACTGAGGGATCGCACTGCGCCCGGTGAAGTACTCGCCGGCACAGAGCGCGAGTTCACCGTGGAAATGACTGTCGTCGCCAATAGCTCACTTGCCGGAGCGACCGTTGCCGAAGCGGGTCTACGCAATCTCGATGGGGTGTTCCTAATAGAGGTAGAGCGGGCAGAGAAGGTCATCGCCGCAGTAGGTCCGGAAGAGCCACTGGCAGCAGGGGATCGCCTAGTGTTCGTCGGAAACCTCACTCGGGTGCTGGATTTGCAGCGGATATCCGGTCTAGTTTCGGCTGAGGCCCGTCACTTCGCTGATCTGGCGCGAAACCCGCAGCGTCAGTTCGTGGAGGCCGTCATAGGAGCCGGTTCCCCGCTGATCGGTTCCAGCCTGAAGGCCTCGGGATTCCGCCGCCGTTATGGCTCGGCCGTTGTAGCAATCCATCGGGCTAGCGAACAGCTGAAGGGCAAGCTGGGCGATGTCCGCCTACGGGCAGGTGACGTGCTGCTGGTTTTGGCCGGCCCCGATTTCTACCAGCGTTACCGTGAGCACCGCGACTTCGCTGTCGTTTCTCCCCTGAACCAGGACATGCCGATTAGGCGCGAACATTCGAGGACTGTTGAGTTGGCGATAGCGGCGCTGATCCTGCTTGCTGGCACCGGCGCGCTAGATCTGATGAAGGTGTCGCTACTCATCGCTTTCGGTCTCATCATCGCGAGAATCGTGACCCTGCGAGATGCTCGGCGCTTCATTGATGTCAATGTTCTGCTCCTGATTGCAACTAGCTTCGGGCTCGGAACCGCTGTTGAGCAGAGTGGTCTCGCCTCGTCGCTGGCCGATCTCGTTGTGGCCGCCTCTGATCGGCTCGGGAACTACGGCCTGCTCGTCGCCGTCCTTGCGGCCACGATGCTTGTCACAGAGGTGATATCGAACATTGCTGCGGCCGCGATGATGTTCCCAATTGCCATCGCGGTAGCCGAACAGGCCCAAGTCAACCCTCTGCCCTTCGCGGTCTTGGTGATATTCGGCGCGAGCCTGTCATTCCTTACGCCAATCGGTTACCAGACGAACACCATGGTGTGGGCGATGGGAGGCTATCGGTATACCGACTTCGCACGACTCGGTGCGCCATTGACCTTGTTCGTTCTGCTGGCTACGCCGGCGTTGGTTCCTATGTTCTTTCCGCTTTAGTTTAATGGATTGGGCTTGCCTGACCGGCAGATCTGACCAACAAACCGTCGACCTAGCGCGCGTTGAGCCGCGAGGCCTGGGTGGGAATCGCTCGGCCCTTCCAGTGAGGCGGACTGACTCGACCATGAGTTCCTCGTTCGCCACGAACATTAGGGAAACCCCCGATTCCTCGAAGTGCGCTCGGTAATATGCTCACTATCAAGTGAGGACGACCGGCACGCACGACGGAGTGACACCGTGGAGCCGCTCGGTCGGGGGATCCTGAGTTCTCAGTGATGGTGCCGCTGCCAGGCGGCCACTTGGGGGTATGACGTGGTACGTGGTTCGGCTGTTGGTGGGCGGAAGACGCCCGCATGAGTCGCACGAGCGCACTGGAGGTGCAATTAACCTCCGTCTTTCCGTCGCTACCGAGTGTCCCCAGAGCTAGCGGACACCGTCGAGATACCGCCACCTAGATGCATCCTACGAATGGTCCACGTTTGACGCTTGTCGTCCATGACTTCGCAGGCCACCCTGGGCAGCTGCAGCTCAGTCGCGAACTCGCGCGACGCGGTCATGTCGTCGAGCACCACTACTGCTCATCAGTTGCCACCGGCCAAGGTGCCACGGATCGCCGGCCTGATGACCCAAGTTCCTTCTCAATACTGGGCATAGGGCTAAAGAAGGAGTTTGCGCGGTACTCGCCGGTTCGGCGTATCTCGCAGGAGTTCAAGTACAGCTGGCTCTCGGTAAGGGCCATTTTCGCGGCGCATCCAGATGCGGTGATCTTCGCGAATGTCCCTGTGATACCGCTGCTCATCATCGTAATAGCGCTGCGGCTGCGAAGGATTCCCTACATTTCTTGGTGGCAGGATGTGTATAGCGAGGCGGTGGGCACCGCCGCCCGCCGAAAGCTTGGGTCGGTCGGCGCCGCGATAGGTTGGCTTGCAGATCGGATGGAATCTGCAGTTGCGCGCAATGCGGCAGCAATCATCCCGATCGCCGACGCTTTCGTTGAGCGCTTGCGGACATGGAACATCGCAAACGAAAAAGTTCGGGTCATCCCCAACTGGGGAGCATTGGACGAGGTCCCCGTTAGGCCTCGGACCAACCTATGGTCGAAGGCGCACGGACTGTGTGATTCCACTGTGGTGATGTACGCGGGAACCCTTGGGCTGAAACATGATCCCTCAAGAATTGCCGAGCTGGCACATGCGGTTTCCGACGATTGCCGAATCGTCGTGGTCTCTCAGGGTAAGGGCAGGGAGTGGCTGGAGGAGAGTTGCCGGGACACCGATAAACTGGTCTTACTGGACTATCAGCCCTATGAACAGCTTCCGGACATGCTCGCTAGCGCCGACGTGTTCCTCGCGCTGCTTGAATCTGACGCGAGCCGCTACTCGGTACCTTCAAAAATCCTGAACTATCTATGCGCGGGACGCCCGGTGTTGGCGTTGTTGCCGCTGGACAATGCTGCCGCTCAAACGATCGAGCATGCAGGAGCCGGGATTGTCCGGCGTCCAGGCGACGCGGAGGGCGCCAAGTCGTCGCTTCTCCGCCTGATCGCCAGGCCGGATCTTCGCCACAAGCTGGGCTCGAATGGCCGTCGCTACGCGGAGCGTGTCTTTCACATCGAGAATATTTGTGACCGCTTCGAGGAAGTGATTCTGTATGCAGCCGGCCTAGGGGACCCGCTGCATAAAGAACTTGAACCGGCCGAACTGGCCGACGAGACAAGTACGACGACACTCGCGATGGACGAGTGATCACGGGAGGAACAGACATGGCCAGCAATAAGGAAACGGTGCTCGTCGCCGGGGCCGGTGGCTTCATCGGAGGCCACTTGGCGCGGAATCTGGCTCAGAAAGGTGCCACGGTCCGTGGTGCGGATATCAAGTCGACAGTCGATTGGTATCAGGCTCCCTTGGGTGTGGAGACACTGCAACTCAACCTATCGAAGATAGAAGACTGCAGGCGTGCCGTTGAGGGAGTCGACATCGTATACATGTTGGCTGCTGACATGGGGGGAATGGGGTTCATCGAAACCCATAAAGCGGACTGCATGCTGTCGGTGCTGACGAGCACGCATATGCTGATTGCTTCCCGGGATGCCGGCGTGAGCCGCTATTTCTATTCCAGCTCAGCGTGTGTCTACGCTGCCGACAAGCAGGTCGCTGCCGATGTGACGGCGCTGAGGGAAAGTGACGCCTACCCGGCCATGCCTGAAGATGGCTACGGGTGGGAGAAGCTGTTCAGTGAGCGCATGTGTCGCCATTTCCTTGAGGACTTTGGCCTCGAAACTCGAGTGGCGCGCTACCACAACGTGTATGGACCGATTGGGAGCTTTGAGGGCGGCCGTGAGAAGGCTCCAGCGGCGCTATGCCGCAAAGTCGCTGAGGCAGTGCTCAGCGGTAGGCACGAAATCGAGATCTGGGGTGACGGCGAGCAGACACGCAGCTTCATGTATGTCGATGACTGCGTCGAGGGATCGATCCGAGTGGCCGAGGGTGATAGTCCTGAACCGGTGAACGTGGGGAGTTCTGAACTCGTGACCATCAACCAAATGGTCGACATCATCGAGAAGATTGCTGGGATTACGGTCAGGCGCAACTATAAGTTGGATGCACCACTAGGCGTCCGCGGCCGGAACAGCGACAATACGATGATCAAGTCCGTTTACGGATGGGAGCCATCCACACGACTCGTTAATGGCCTTGAGAAGACTTACCAATGGATCTTCGACCAACTGTCCACGCACAGAGGCGTACGGGCCGCAGGCTAAGGCAAGGTTAAGCCCCACTTCTCTGAGAAGAGTCAATAATGATCACTGTTAGGTTAGTGAGTAGCTTCGAATCTTGTAACCATGGCACGTTTTCGGTTTGAGACGTTGATAAAGGCGGTTGACAAAGATCGTCAGAGAGGTGACCCGTGGCATCTTATCAGAGGATTTTGAATCGATGACGACGTCGCCGAGGCCCCGTGTTGCACTCGTAAGTGGATTTTGGGGTCAGAACATCGGCAATGCTTTCTTTAATGTTGGCGGAAAATGGCTATTGGAGCAAATTTTCGGACTGGGTGTCGTGGAGTTCATTCAGGACCAGCCCGGCTATCGTACGTTCCACAACGCGGCAAGAGGAAACCCGAAAAACGACATCGGATTCATACAGTACCTAGATGTAGACTACATCGTCCTGCAGGGTCCGGTGTTTTCTGAATATATCGCAGAGTTGTGGGCAGCTACTATTACTGCTCTCTCGAAGCGAGGCACGAAGTTCCTTCTGATTGGAGCGGCATTCTTTAAGTTCACCAATCATGAGCTTGCGGCGGTTCGTAAGTTTCTTGAGCAATTCCCGCCAGCCTTGATTTCTACCCGAGATTCCAGATCTTATTCAATTTTGGAATCGTGGGATCTAGGCGTTCCGCTCTACGACGGTTTGGACAGTGCGTTTTTCGCGCCGAAAACCTACGTACCGTTCAGGACAGCGGACCTGGACTACTACGCGTTCAATTTCGACCGGTATCCCGAGCCTTCGATCACCCTTGGCCCAGAGAAAAGGTTTTCAGACATCCGGTTCGAAGCTGAAGGGGTGATGTGGAACCTGCGAGTTCCCCCAGTAGTGTCCCGGCTAGCGCACCGCTCGAAGGTACAGGCATACATTGGTCATGCGCTTGATCGCCGCAAGCTTCCACAAGAACTCAATGGGAGGAAGATCATCCGGCCGGAGCACCGTTTTAACCCGCATATGACATACAAAATCTACCAACACGAGAACGCAATTGCGTCTGACGAGCCGTGGACATACTTCACGGTATATGCGAACTCGTGTATGACGTTGGCAGACCGCGTGCATGCATGCGTCGTCACGCTCGCCTATGGCAGTCCGGCGATGCTGTTCACACCGAGCGCTAGGTCAGCGCTCTTCGACCGCGTCGGCTGTGGCGATATACGCAACCGGCCGGTGTCGATCGACCCGGCCTATCTGGAAGACGAGCGCCAGAATGAACTCGCGTGGTTGATGGCGCACGTGTAGGCAGCAACCCGTTATGGAAAGATCCGGTTTGATTTTGTCGAATAAGCGGATTGGCGAGACGAATCCGACGATGGGCCCGCCTGAAGGTGCGCTCACTAACTGCGCCACCGGCGATAGTACGGTGGCCCCTCAACCGGCATACAATGCGGCCTCCAGTCGCGCACGACCTGCGCGCGGCGATAGTCCACGCGGCCACGTGAGAAGATGACTCAACCAAACTTTGCAATAATCGGTGCGCCCCGGTGTGGAACGACCTCGCTCGCACGCTGGCTAGAGTCGCACCCTGCTGTATATCTCACGGATCCTAAAGAGCCCTTCTTCTTTGCCGACGACTTCCCCGGGTTGCGCGCCCTCCAGGGAGTTTCCGATGTGACCTCATATTCTCGGTTATTCGACCGCGCGGGACCACGTCATGTAGCGGTCGGAGAAGCGTCGTCGCTGTATCTCGCAAGCCGCGGGGCGGCGATGAGATTCGTTGATTTTGGCGCTGATCCGATCTTGATCGCGTTACTTCGGAACCCTGTCGATATCGCGCAATCATTTCATGGTCAGATGGCCCTCCAGGGATTCGACCTGCGGACGTTCAGCGACGCTTGGGCAGAGCGAATGAACCCGCGGCTCACCGGCCCGACCAAGCTATGTCCTGACTCCGGCCTACTCGAGTATCACTCGATCGCCAGCATCGGAAGCCAACTCTCCCTCGTTCGAGACCAAGTCGGGCTCGACCGCGTGCGATTCGTAGTCTTCGAGGACCTCAAGGCAGATCCCGCCGGTACCTTCGCGCAAGTGACCGGCTGGCTTGGCGTGCCAGATAGGGAAGTCGACTTAACGGCGCACAACGGAGCGCGACGTGCGCGTGGGCCGCTGCCGGGCCTCCTCAGACGGCCCGGGTTCCGAAAAGTCACGCGGGGAGCAAAACGAGCTCTCCCGAGCCTGATCGTCAGCAAGTTGCGCACGACAAGAGACCAGATGCTTTACGCGGATGTAACACGACCCTCACCTGACGCACAGCTCGCTAGCGACCTCCGTAGCGAGTTTCGGAATGAGGTTGCGCTGCTTGAGGAATTGACTGGCTTGCCGCTTGGGCAACGTTGGGGGTACTCGAGGTGATAGCAGAACATAGTCGAGCGATAGTCGCGCGGTACCCACGCCTGTACTGCGCGATCGCGCAGTTTAAGCGGGGGCGCAACCGGCACGTGGTGGATAAGCACACTGACTTGGTGATTGAGGGCCACCCGCGATCCGGAAATACCTATGCCATAGCGTGGGCGAAACTGGCCTGGCCCAATTTGGTCGTTGCGTCGCACGTGCATCACCCAGCCCACGTCGCGCGCGCCAACCAACTCGGCGTGGCGAGCCTCGTTATCGCCCGTCCACCAGCAGAGACCATCCGATCGATGCTGGTCTACTCGGGTTCGAATGCGGTCATCCCAGCCATTCGCCGATGGATCGACTACTACTCCTCCACTCACCTGGCCAACCCGCTCGTCTATGTCGCGAGCTTCGAGGATGTACGCGCGCACATGCCGGAAGTGGTTGCAGCGCTTAGCGACGCGACCGGCTTGGCTCTTGACAGGCCAAAGACTCTGCCGCAGGAAGCCCAATTATTCGACGCGGTGAAGGCGCTCGGTGATCGCAGGTTCGGCTCCATCCCGGAGCAGAAACTATCGATTCCCACGGCGAAGCGCAGCGAGCAAAGTGCCCGACTAGCGCCTCTTTTCGAGACGACCGAGGCCAGCGAGCTACTGCGTAGGGCTGACGACCTCTACCACCGAATTCTGGCGCGATGAGCAAGATTCACTTTCTGGTGGTAGTGCCTCCGCCGACCACTGGGATGACACTGGCGTCCTTGGCCATGGCGGAGAAGTTCGAGCAACTCGGCGAAATCGAAATTGAGCGGCGCTACGTCAGTGCCGCTCACGGCCAGACCGGTCTTCGATGGGGCCTTCGAAAACATCTTGCGCTGCTGCGGCGGTATCCATGGACCTCCCGTGGTGCTCTCTACGTTGTTGTTGATTCAGGGCGTGGCATGATCGGTACTCTGGTTCTTATCGCCCTAGCCCGTGTTCAGGGCCGTCGGATTCTCGCCCACCATCACGCGTGGTCTTACCTGGGCCGAGAGAACGTTGTGCTCTCGTTACTTGTCCGGGTTGGGGGAAAACGGACGATGCACATCGTCCTATCGGACAGCATGGCGAGGGCACTCCGATTCGCCGGCTCGTACCCCGCCCGAACCCAAGTGGTCTCCAACGCGGGCTTGATTTCTCCGCCCGACATGACTGATGCGCCCGCTGAAACCACCGGTCGCAGGGTCAAGCTAGGAATGCTCGGCAATCTGACATTGGACAAGGGCGTTGACGTCGCGGTAAGCACGTTGCGCGCGCTTGAGTCGGAAGGCATAGCTGCAACCTTGACCCTGGCAGGGCCAATCGCGAAGGATGCTGACGAATATCTGTCAGCCCAACCGGCCGCGAACCTCGAGAGAGTGGGCCCCCTGCAAGACAGGGCAAAATTTGACTATCTTAGGCAGCTCGATCTGCTCCTGTTTCCTTCGCGATACGCCAACGAAGCTCAGCCCCTTGTGATCTGGGAAGCGTTAGCCGTTGGTACGCCGGTTATCGCAACTGCCGTTGGCGCTATCCCGGAACTTGCCGACACCGGGGGCCTCTGCATCGTCCCGAGCGATCGAGCATTTTCTGAGGCGGTGATCGACGTACTAAGGGGCGATATCGCACTCATCCGATCGGATGCACGTGCCAGCTATTCCCGTGCGGCTTGTGACACCGTGTCGTCAATCGAAAAGCTTGCCGATGTAATTGTCGACAAACAGTCAGCACGGCCCAGCCGAACGGCCAATGAACTATTTCACCGAAAGAGCCGAGGCCTGTCGTGATCGCACTACTCGTCGCCTTGGCTGGCGCTGTGGTTCCGCTCCTTGCCTACGTCACGGAAAGCAAACGCAATCTGTCACCCCTCCCCTTCCTGATGTACCCGTATTTCGTCGGTACGGTCCTCCATGTTGCCTACTGGACATTCAACGGCGGACGTCCGACATATTTTGATCTGTCCCGCGCCACGGGGGCAGATTGGCAGCACGCCGTCACCATCCAGGCAATGTGGATGGCACTCGCAGTCCTCTTCTACCTGTCCATGTCCAGGAAACAAAGCAGCGAAAAGAACGAGCCACGCACGCACCACCGGCAAACGCGTGCTCTTCAAGCTGCGGCTTCAGGAATACCTGACAACCGTCGCTCGTCCGCAGCTTCTTGGGATCTAAAGGATAGCCCCAGTCGTCCTGTCACCTGGAGCAAGCACTACTCAGGGATAGCGATTGCGCTGCTAGCCCTCTCGGCAGCTGGTGTGGTATTGGCATTACGCAAATCGGGCGTCAACGGACTCGAAGAGGTGCTCGCCCGGCCAATCGCCAAACGGCGCGTGTTGATCGACGAAGCCGGATCGCCCGCGCTAGGCGTCGGCGGTCTCGCACGCCTACTCACGCTTGCTGCGGCGCCAACTGCCGGCGTGATTTATTACGCCATGCGCAAGTATCCCTCGATGAGAACCCGTCCGGCGCGCGTGCTGCTGGCCCTATTTGCTGTGGTGTCCACAGTTTCCGGAATGCTTCTCGGGTCCCGCTCTCAGGCGCTCTTCGTCTGGGCGCTACTACTTGTCATCATGATGTGGACCGCAAGGAAGGTTCGAGTCCGCCGGGTCGTAGTTGTCGTGTTGGCACTCGCCGTGACGGCCTCAATCGCAGGCGGGATTCGTTCAGTCGGCAACGAAGAGCGCGTAGGGGTTGACGTCGCCCCACTCGCGGCGCTCGGCGACTTTGCCAGTGGCAGAGAAGGCTACAACGCAGCCAAACTGGCGGCTGTCCGGGCCGCCGTCCCTGAGGTGGTCGACTATATGAATGGCCGGACATACCTTCAGGGCCTCGCTGCGCCAGTTCCGAGAAGTCTGTGGCCCGACAAGCCGAACGTCAGGCTTGGTCCGGAATACGGAGCAACAATATTCGGCCTTGGAACCGATCGAATTACGGGGCGCCCTCCGGGCCTGCTTGGCGAGGCGTATCTCAACTTTGGGCTGCCAGGACTCGCCCTCGCCGCCGCTCTGGTCGGATGGCTGTTCGCCTGGGTGCGCCAACGCACGCTAAGGCTCGCCGAGATATCAATCGCTGGAGGGGTTGCGACAGCCTACGTTATGCTGCACACAGCGCTGTCGCTATCGTCGGGCGACTTCGTCGGATTCTGGTTTCCGCTCCTGCGCGACTGCACCTTGGCACTTCTGATTTCGTGGGCCCTCATTCGGGAACCACATCGCAAACCTCCCAATACGACGCCAGGTAAGATTGTTGCGAGATCGTAGCGCGTTCCCCGCCATCGGTTTGCGCGCGGCGCATGGCTCCAGGCCATCATCGGCAGGCTGCGCGACGCCACCGCCGAGCAAACCCGTGGGCTGCACCGATGTTTGTGAGGACTGTGTGACCAACGAAGAAAATTTTGTCATCACCCTGCGCCCAGAAAACCGCGCGTATCACAGCGGCGATCAAATTGTTTCGTCACGCACAATTGCCGAGGTCGAAGCAATAGCAGCAACCGCGCGAGTTTCGACTGTGCTCGAAACTTGGCACGATTCGTTTGTTATTCGTTCTAAACGGGCAATTCGCGCCACTTACCATCTACCGCTGGTCGGCGCGACTTCTGTCACGCCGCTCGTGGTCCGTAGACGGAAGTGCCAGTTCGGAATAATGGACCTTCCCTCCCTCTCAGGTAAGCTTACTTCGGTAGGAGCAGGGGTTAGCGCGAAACCATTGATGCACGGCACGCGAAGGTGAGACTGTCGTCACGCCGAGCTGGTAGAACCCTCGTCGGGATGGCCGACCAGCTGCTGTTCAGTCTTTCCAATTTCATGCTGACGGTAATGGTGGCGCGCGAGTCGACTGCGGCGGAATTTGGAGCTTTCTCACTCGCGTATGTCGTCTTTCTCGTTGTACAAGGAGGTGCGCGCGGCCTCGTTGCAGAGACATTTTCGGTTTCCCATTCGACTTCGTCTGAATCGGATTGGAGAGACGCCGCAAAAAATGGCGCAGGCTCAGCGGCCACAATGGGGGTTATTGTCGGCGTAGCAATCTCACTTGGCGGCTGGTTGGTCGGAGGCTCATTTGGCCAGGCGGTATGCGCCCTTGGCCTACTGCTGCCAGGCCTGCTACTTCAGGACTTCATGAGGTACGCCGCATTGGCGGCTCGTCGCCCACGAGCGGCTGCGCTAAATGACTGCATACAGCTGCTCTTTCAGTCTGTCGGCATCGCTTTCCTGGTGCTAGGAGGCGATACTGCTGTTTGGCAGATCTTGGCAGCATGGGGGTTGTCCGCATGGATCGCAGGCGCCTTCTCGGCGTCACACCTCCGGGTGCGGCCCAACCTTTGTGGCATGCGCAGATGGTTCGATAGGCAAGGTGTGTTGCCTCGGCGCCTTGCCGCAGACAACCTCATTACTCAACTCGGCCAACATTCTGGAAGTCTCGCGCTAGCGGCTGTGGCGCCAATTAGCGCTGTAGGCGCCTTCAACGGCGGTACTACCTTGTTCCGGCCAGCCTCGGTTTTTTCGATGGCTGTAAAAAGCGCTGTTGTCCCAGAGCTCGTCCGATCGGCTAGACGTTCAATCAGCCGTTTTCAGCGAGAGATACTACTGACCGCCGGCCTCCTAGCCGCGCTCAGCATTGTCTGGTCTGCGGTGGTGTTGGCGCTGCCCGACTCTGTCGGGGTCGCCGTGCTTGGCGATACTTGGGAGACGGCCGAACCACTACTTCCGTATCTCGCCATTGCGCAGATTGTCTCCAGCTGCACAATCGCGCCAATGGTGGGCCTTAGGTCACTCGCAGACGGATCTCGAACAGTGCGGGCGCGTATCTATACAACGGCAATCTTCGTCGGTTCGCAGGTCGCCGGAGCCTTGATCAACGGCGCAATTGGCACCGTGGTTGCACTGGCGATCTCAAGTCCCATCAGCGCGTCAATCTGGTGGGCTTATTACCGTAGGGCGATAGTCACCGCCACCAGTGAGCGCGAAAGCAAACGGATCGCCGAACTGTGATATCCAGGTAAATTGGGCTCGCCGCGATTGGCATCGAGCGCTTAGGCCGGCGCTGTCCCTCGCTAAGGCCACGGCGGGCACTGCGCCGCCCAATGTGGCGTGTCACCCGGTCGCTGGGCTCCGACCTGGAACCGGACCGAGGCGATGGACCATGCGCTGGAAACCAGCGGTGAACGCCGTCGCGATCACGTTCGCCGACCGCTGCCGGGAAGTGAAACCACCTAATCGAAGATGCCGCTTACAACGCTAATCTGACGAACTCGGTCTGACACGCGCCCGACTACAATCGGCTCGCAAAATGCGAATTTTGTGCTTAAATGCTCATGACTCGACTTGCAATTGCCATTTAATGGGGGTGAAGCGGCTTACGAATTACCGCAATATTAGTAAAACTGAGCCACGGTAGGACTCGTGCGAGCTTAATCTCTGCTCTTTCAAAGCGTCCACTGCTCCTCGGGAGAATGGGTACCGAATCGCTTGCGTACTCGGCGACCTCGTAGGCCATGATTCGCTCAAGGAAGTTCATCCAGTGCGATCGGTCCCACGTAACGACGTGCCCTAGGTTAGAGTAGCGCTTTCGCCGGATTGCTTGGATGACGCCGATCGGCCGCATAGGGTTCGGAACCGCCAAAACCATTACGCCTCCGGGAGCGATTAGATCATAAACGTCTTGGAGTCCCTTCACTGGGTTCAATAAGTGTTCGAGGACGTGGGACATGGTGACCACGTTATATGAACTCGGCGGGATGACATCTGAAATGTTGAAAGTGTTTTCGTCGATAAGGTACGACTGGCGAATAGGCACGCTTTCGGCAGTGCTTTGCAGGCACTCTTTGTACGCGTCCGCCACATCAATAGATTGAAAGCCCAGCGAATGTACGAGCCGCGGAATGTTACCCGCGCCAGTTCCAACGTCCAATAGTGGAAGCGAGGGATCGCCATATTTCGCAACAAGTCGAGCAACAACCTGGTGGTATGGGCGATAACCAGTGTTCTTGTCCGCAATGTTTACGTGTACATTCTGGGGCATGACGCTAGTGTACCGAGCGGGCCTCGAGGTTCTCTAGAACAGCTGTTGACGACGGTCCAAATGTAGGCCAGAAGCGACGGTCGAAAAGTAGGCCACGTGGTTGTGGTTATTGTGCCGTGTTGTCTGCGCGTGCGGAGGGCAAGGTGTCGATTCCGGTGTCCTTGAGCCGATAGCTGGATCCCTTCAGGGTCAGGACGTCGGCATGGTGCACGATGCGGTCGATCATCGCCGCGGCCACCACTTGATCACCGAACACGTCGCCCCAGCGGGCGAAGGGCAGGTTCGAGGTCAAGATCAGCGAGGCGTGTTCATAGCGGCTGGAGACCAGTTGGAAGAACAGGTTCGCCGCGTCCTGTTCGAAGGGGATGTAGCCGACCTCGTCGACAACGAGTAACCCGATGCGACGCAGCTTGGCCAGCTCAGCCGGGAGCCGCCCGGCGTTGTGGGCGGCCTTGAGGCGAGCGACCCAGTCCACCGCGGTGGCGAACGCGATGCGATGCCCGCTCTGCGCGGCCTTGACCGCCAATCCGATGGCGAGGTGGGTCTTGCCAGTTCCGGGTGGCCCGAGCAGGACCACGTTGGAGGCCTTGGCCAGGAACGCGCCGGTGCCGAGGTGGGCGATCATGTCCCGGTTGAGTGCGGGTTGGTGATCGAAGTTGAAGTCCTCCAAAGACTTCCGGGTCGGGAACCCGGCGGAGCGGATACGGGTCGCCGCACCGGAGGCCTCACGAGCCGCAACCTCCCGCGATAAAACGGCCGCCAGATACTCTTCGTGAGTCCAGCCGGCGTCGCGGGCTTGCTCGGCCAGGCGGGCCGCGGCGTCGCGGATGCGTGGCGCCTTGAGGGCTTGGGCGTAGTGCAGGACGGCCTTCATCGGATCCTCGGCCATGCTCATGCCACCTCACCATCAGAAGTGACTTCGGCAGTGGTGAAGTCGACGCCGAATGCCCGGTCGTAGTCTGCCAGATCACGCACCAGCTGGTCACCGGTCGCCGGTGGCGGCCCGGCTTGGAACTGTCGACGCAACACCGCAGCGGTCTCGACGTGTTTAGGGTCGGTCAGGGTCTGTCGCGCTGCCCAGCAGCGATCGTGAGCAGCCAGCAGGCGCCCCGTCCGCATCACGGTCACCTGGGCCAGGGTGGTCCTCACCTCGACGAGCTGGCCGATCGCACTCGGATCCACCGAGTAGTCGTTGCCGGCCACCCGCAGGTAGTAGTCACGCCCCAACCGCACCGACGTCTTCGTCTCCACTGTCGGCGCCACCGGTGGCAGGGTCAGCATCTGGGCTTGGTCGGCAGCCAAGAAGTCCACCGGGCGACCATCCAACACCCGCACCCGACGACGGTTTGCGGTCGGAAGCCACAGTCCCAGTTGATCATTGAAGTCCTGCGGTGAGGTGAAGCTGCGCCCGGGCAGAAACGAAGTCTCCAGATACCGGTTGGCTCGCTCCACGATGCCCTTGGACTCGGGGTCATAGGGTTTGAGTTGCACCAGCCGCGAACCCAGCGTCCCGATCAACGCGGTGACCGGATCGGTTAACCGGCCGCGGCGTCCGATCCCGGCCTCGTTGTCCCACCACAACTCGTGCGGCACCGCGGTGAAGTTCTGTGAGAGCAGCTGCCACATCCCGGCCACCAGATCCATGGTTTGGCGCGAGGGCAGCATCACCGCGGCGATGAAGCGGGAGAACGCGGCCACCATCACCAGCACCGGCAGCATCGCCTCCTGACCGAACCCGACCGCGATCTTGGGTGCCGGGAACCACAGATCGCACTGGACCACCCGACCCGGCGGATGCTCGAGGCGGTCGACCGGATCAGCGGGCAGGTACTCCGGGCGGATCATCCGGACCCGCTCCCCAAACCAGGAGATCGAGCCCGTCCACCCCACCCGCTCGGCGAGCACCGTCGCCGACATCCGGGGATAGGCCGACAACAACGCCCGAATCCGCGGTTCCACCTCGTTGATCGCCGAGGCCGGCGATTCCCTCTCGTACTTTGGTGGATCGTCGCTGGCCAGCGCACTAGCCACCGTGTCACGCGCGATGCCGAGTTGACGTGCAATGGCCCGCTGCGACAAACCCTCGCTGCGGTGAAGATGCCGAATGAAGGCCCAGTCTTCCAAGGAGATCACCCATCCAATCTGTATGGGTGGCCTACTTTTCGACCGTCGCAACTTGTCGGCTGCCAGGTGAATGGGACCACTTCAGAGCTGGTTTTGCCATGAGCATGGGACCACCTGTTTGCCATTGATGGGACCATCTGGCTGGCGGTTTGCCAGTTCTGGGACCACCTCGGCGTGGCGTGGGTTCTTCCGGTTGTTGGGCCGCTGTATTGGCCTGATGAGCTACCGGGAGGTATCGGTGATCGAAATCGTGGAAATGCTGCGGCTGTGGCTGCAGGGGTTGGGGTTGCGGGAGGTGGCCCGGTTATCGGGCACCGACCGCAAGACCGTGCGCAGGTATGTCGACCGAGCCCGCGCCAGTGGGCTGGACCGCGATGGCGGAGACGGTCAGCTCACTGATGAGTTGATCGCGGCGGTGATTGCCGGGGTGCGTCCACACCGGCCGGCCGGCAAGAGCTTGGCGTGGGAGACGATCGCCGCCGAGCACGAGCAGATCAAGGCCTGGCTCAAAGACGGGTTGACGCTGACCAAGATCCATACGCTGTTGGGGCGCCGGGGTGTGGTGGTGTCGTATCGGACGTTGAATCGTTACGCCACAACCGAGTTGGATTTCGGCCGCCGCCAAGCCACGGTGCCGGTGGCCGACTGCGAACCGGGTGCGGAGGTGCAGGTCGACTTTGGGCGCCTCGGGATGCTCACCGATGCCGCCGACGGCCGGCGCCGAGTCGTGCAGGGATTGATCTTTACCGCGGTGTATTCGCGGCACATGTTCGTCTGGCCCACCTACCGTCAGACCCTGGGTGATGTGATCGCTGGGTTCGAAGCCGCGTGGGTGTTCTTCGGCGGAGTGTTCGCGGTGGTGATCCCGGACAACATGAAAGCCATCGTCACCACCGCGCATGCGACCGAGCCCCGGCTTAACGATGCCTTCCGTGAGTATGCGCAGTCGCGTGGGTTCGCCATCGACCCGGCGCGGGTCCGCAGCCCGCGCGATAAGCCGCGAGTGGAACGCATGGTGACCTACGTGCGGTCGAATTTCTATGCCGGAGAAGCATTCCGGGATCTCGACGACTGCCGCAACCGCGCCGAGCAGTGGTGCGCTCAGATCGCCGGGCTGCGGATCCACGGCACCACCCGGCAGCGCCCGGCCGAGGTGTTCGCCGCCGACGAACTGCCCGCACTCAAGCCCGTGCCTGAGACGGTATTCGACGTTCCGGTCTGGACCCATCCGAAGGTGGCACCCGACCGCCACGTGCAGGTGGCCAAGGCGCTCTACAGCGTGCCCGGAGAGCTGGTCGGCAAGCGCATCGAGGCCCGCGCTGATGCCCACTCGGTCAAGCTGTACTGGCGTGGTGAGCTGATCAAGGTGCATCCGGTGATGGCGCCGGGCCGCCGGCACACCGATCCGGCCGATCTCCCCTCGGAGGTCTCGGTCTATGCCATGCGGGATCTGAAAGCCCTGCAGCGCAAGGCAGCTGCGCACGGCACCCATGTCGGCGCCTACGCCACCGCTGTGTTGGAGCATCCGCTGCCGTGGACCAAGATGCGTCAGGTCTACCGGCTGCTCGGGCTGGTCCGCCGTCACGGCGCCGACGCCGTGGATGACGCGTGCCGCCGGGCCCTGGACACCGAGGTCATCGACGTCGGGCTCATCGAGCGGATCGTGACCCGCGGCGGCGGTGAACAACTGCCACTGATGCCCACACCACCGGCGCAGGCGTCGCGGTTCGTCCGTGACGGCGCGGATTTCGCGGTGCGGAGACCCTCATGAGCCCCGCCCGTCCCGATGCCGCACCGGCGGTCAAGCCGATCGAGGTCTCCGCTGACCTCAAAGCCCTGATGCGTCGCCTCAAGCTCGGGCAGTTGCTCGACACGCTGCCCGAACGGCTGGCGTTGGCCCGCACCAACCGGCTGCCCCATCACGACTTCCTGGAGTTGTTGTTCGCCGACGAGGTCACCCGTCGTGACCGCGAATCCGCGGCCCGTCGCGCCAAGGCCGCCCACCTGGACCCGGCGATGCAGCTGCAGGCCTGGGACGACTCCGCTGCGGTGGCGTTCGATCAACAGTTGTGGGCCGAATTGACCTCACTGCGGTTTCTCGCCGATGCCTACAACGTGCTCGTCATGGGACCGGTCGGAGTGGGAAAGACGTTCCTGGCCAACGCTTTAGGGCACATCGCGGTACGCAAACATCACAGCGTGCACACCGAACGGGCCGACAAACTGTTCAAACGCCTACGCGGGGCACGACTGGATGGCAGCTACGAAGACGAGATGCGCAAACTGCACCGCGTCGACCTACTGATCATAGACGACCTGGCGCTGCACCGCCTGGAGGCCACCGAGACCACCGACTTCTACGAGATCATCGTCGAACGCCACCGCGCCGCCTCGACCGTCATCACTAGCAACCGCGAACCACCCGAGATCCTGACCATGATGGCCGACCCGCTGCTGGCCCAATCGGCGATGGACCGACTGCAATCAGCAGCCTACGAACTCGTCGTCGAAGGCGAGTCCTACCGGCAACGCCAGAAACCAGGGACACGAAAGCCGGCCCCTCCGACTTCGTCGGATTGACCGGCAACCACCCCTTCGGCCACTATCAACGCACGGCCTGAAACCGGAACAACCCGGTCCCATGCTCATGGCAAACCAGAGGTCCCATCACCCTGGCAGGCGACACAACTGGCCTAGTTTTCAACCGTCGTCAACAACAGCTTGGATTTGCCGCAGGGGTCCTGAACTCGCCCTTAGAGGTTCCGATCGCAACAGCGGCGACTCTCCCACCATTGGTGGCGCGTAGATGTCGCCTACCCCGACCCACCAAACTAGTAGAGCGTCTCTGGGTGTAGGAGGCGTCGAGGATGTTCTTCCCGAATTCGAATTGCTCCGTGCGATTCTATGAGTGGGGGGTAGGGGTCGCATAAGAGCGGCACAGTGGTGCGAAATTACACGTGGGGTGAGCCCCTCGTAGTGGTCCAGTTGATCTGTACCCGCCCGTTTCGAGCGGTGGTTATGCGAGTCGGGGGGTCGAATGGTAGACGTGCAGAACGTTTCGAACTCCGTGCGGGTGATGTTACCGGGGTAGCTGTGGCGGCGTTCGACGGTCGGTGAATATGTTCGAGGAGTTCGCAGTGGGATTTGGTCGTGGTATCGATCGACGCGCTGCTCGGACGGTCAATCATCGGATGGCCGCGGTCGCAGCGTTCTATGGGTTCTTGATCGAACGGGATTCGCAGAGTCGCAATGGAGTGTGGCCGGGTTCGAGGACCCGGTTTGAAACTAGATTAGGGGCCGAAGCACGGGATGCCGGGCTGGGACTTGCCGTCCAGAGGACGGCAGAAGGTTCGCGCGATGTGGTTCCTGGTGCGCCGGAACAAGTCGCGGTGGAGCAAGTTCAGGCTCGTGACCGCGCAACGTGACATTCTGGCTGCGGACTGGTCAGCGTATCGGCGGGAGCGACGAAGACGGCCGGCGCGGCGTACTGGCGACGCGCGCTCCCGCCGACATCCGACCGTCGTTGTCGCACGATCATGGGTTCGGCTGAAAGGCGCCCGCGACGAGCATCGCGTTCCGGTGACCGACGATTGGTCGCCGCTGCGACTTGGCCGGTATGCATGTGTCGCAGAAGGTCTCTTTCAGCGTGGATTTCGTTTGCGATTGGGTTTGGCGCTCCCGCCCGATCTTCGATGAACGTCATTGTCTCGAGACGATGCGCCTTAGCGATGAGCCCCATCCGTCCCGTCGCTGAGACTGCGCAGAATCGCTGGGATGTGCCTTTAGATCAGCGCTCGACGCCCGCCGGCCCTCTCCGTAATACGTGTAGCTGTAGCTCGACCCGCCGCGAGTCGGCGTTATCGTGAAGACCGCACCGAGTACTCGAGCGCCGACGTCCCTGAGATGTTCCAGCGCTTGCGCGAGCTGATCGCGCTTGGTATGCGCGTACCGCGCTATGACAAGTACTCCGTCGGCGTGGGTTGCCAGAACTGCGGCATCCGTTACGGCTAAGAGCGGGGATGAGTCCACGATGACATAGTCGAAATGAGAGCGCAGTTCGTCTAAGACCTTCCTGGCTGCCATTGACCCGAGGAGCTCGCTCGGGTTGGGCGGAATCGTTCCCGAGGTAACGGCGGACAGCCCTTTGAACCGCGTCTTTTGCACCACCTCATCTAAAGAGGCGCCGCCCGCCAGTACGGTGCTGAAACCTACTGAGCCGATCAGCTCCAGATAGGTGTTGAGCCGAGGGCGTCGCAGGTCTCCATCGACTATCACGACGTTGTGTTCAGCTTCCGCCAAGACCAGCGCAAGGTTTATTGCTGTGATGCTTTTGCCCTCGTTCGGCATCGAACTAGTGACGACAATGACGCGAGGCGGGTCATCAACGGACAGGAATTGCAGGTTGGTTCGAAGCTTGCGAAACGCTTCAGCGATCGCCGAACTGTCGCTTTCGAAGGGTATCGCCGGTACCCTCCGGCGCTCCTTATCGAGCGGAATGCTCCCGACAACCCCGACGCCGGCAATGTTCTCTAGGGTCTGTCGTTCCTTGACCGTATTGTCGAGCATGTCTCGTAAAACCGCAAGTCCAATACCCAGCACCACGCCAAGTGCAAGGCCGATCGCAAGATTGCGCCTAGTCTGTGGAACCACGGAACTGGAGGGAATCGACGCGCGCTGTTCGACGACCACCCGCGCATCGGGTGTCGTCCCCTCTGGGGGCGTCTCCAGCTCCCGCACCATCACGACGAACTCGTCAGACAATGCGTCCGCGATGTCCCGCGCGCGTACCGGTGATTCGTCAACGACTGTGACGTCTAGCAGGACCGTATCGGCTTTCGACGTCGCATTGACATTTTTTTGGAGTTCGCTAGCGGTCATGTCCAGGCCGAGCTTGTCCACAGTGCGCTGTGCCAAAGTCTCGCCCATAAGTAGTTGCGTGTAGGAGACGACGCGTTGTTGAGAATAAAGATTTCCCTGATATATTTCGGCGACCGAGTCGCCAGACGTAGTGGAGACGAACAGCCTCGTGGAAGCCTCGTAGAGCGGGGTCGAAAGTAAGTTGAATGCGACGGCTCCCAGCAAGGTGAGGGTGGCGGTGACGCAAATGATGATCCACCGACCGCGCAGGAGTTTCACATAGTCCTGGATTGTCAATGTCCGCCCCTGCAATATAGTTCTTCGAGATTTTCCGGTCCGCTAGGTGACTGGGTGATTCGCGAAAGCTTATCGCTAGTGGACCATGCTGATCGCCGAAACACTAGTTTGCTGCGTAGGACATGCCAATTCGACATCTATACTCTTCCTCGTTTGCGGCGAATTCGTGCACCCATGGCGCCGCGTCGCATGCCCACACATATCACACCTTCACGTTCATTCTGAGCATTCGGGTACCGAAACTGTCGGCGCGACGGTCTCCCGCAACGGCTGAACCGGGACGCGCGGAGCGCCTGGAGCGGTCGGCTCAGAGAGGTGGAAAGTCAATACACCGGACTGCCCCGGCGGAACGGCGACCTGCGCCTCGAAGGTTGGGTGACCGCGTTCCGTGCCGGGGAAGACCGTAACTCGCCGGCCATCGGCGATTGCGCTCACCAATGTCGCGCCTGTCGTCGCTAGGAGACGAACCGAGGAAATCATTACGCCCTTCGGCACTGTGTTCTGAACTTCAGCCGGCAGGCCGCCTGCGGACGCCACATAGTCCGATAGTGGTCGCCCATCTCGCAGTGTGTTGGTCATCCTTACAGTGACGGTGGACATTCTCTTTTCACCGTCGCAACCGTCGGCCGCGTACTCGATTTTTGTTTGGAGGTAGTAGTCGAGCTTGTTTCCGCCCAGGTTGTTGATCACGACTTCTGCGTAGGGTGTGGAATCGTCGGGAACCACGTGGGCGAGCGTTGTCTCCTCGAGAAGCTTCTGTTCTGTCGGCGACGAACTCCACACCGCGATGCGCCGTTCACCAGCGGCCTTGCCGAGGGCATCGAGCAACTTACTCGGCGATTTTACTGGCCCCGTGGTCGTCTTCACGACTTCATTAGCGATGTCCTGAAGATATTGCTTTCGTGCGACTTGATCCGTTGGAAAGCGAGCGTAAGCAGTGGACTCGGTCAGTTCGACGACGTTGTCCTGCGTGACCACCTCGCCATCGGGCATCCTCACTGGGCCAACCGCGCCCAGGATGTAGCTCAGAGCGACTGGGTCGATGGCGATCACGCCATCGACGCTCATGCCGGACTCCTGCGCCCACATCGCTCGCCAAATCTGCGCAGCGTAGGGGAAATGCGAGCTTTGGTTGCTGTTCCGGAAATCGGAGAAGGGAGAGCTCTGGCCGTACTGCTTCACGAATTCCGGCCCGAGATCGACGGGCGCTGATAATCCTCTTAGTTCGGTGTTCGGAGCGAGGTTCTCAACGGTCGGCTTGCCGTTGTCCATTCGCAGGATCCCGAACCCGCCCAACAATCCACCGGTGCCGCGCAGTTCTGCGTTCGTTTGAAAAGCCATGAAGTATGTCCGCGGGCCGTCGGCGCCCATCATCGACGGAGCCAATTGCGCGGCCAGCGCGGTGTTTTCAAGTAACGCCGTAACTTCGAGCGTCTGATTCTGAAGTTCTAAGCGCGCATCGCGGATCAGCGATAGATATGTCGGATCCGATATAGCTTCGGCCTTAGCGTCGAGCCTGTTCGCGCTGTCCGCTATCTGGCTGAGTGCCGGTTCGTTCTCACGAAGCAGCTGTACGTCAACTCGCCCGTCATGAAGCAGCCGGTCTGGAGAAAGCGCCGCGCTGACATTCGCCGACGGCTGCAGCACGTCGGCCGCTAAGCCGAGCACGACATCGGAGATCTGCTGGCCCGTTTTGAAGGGGCTACCCAGCCACGGAACCACCGCTGCGATGCTCCACGGCAGTGAGTGCGTCGCGTCGCGTGCCGATTGCGCTTGAGACCGGGCTTCGTCTGCATACCTTGACGCCTCGGCGGTGTCTGCCTGCAGTAGCGCGTCTTTCGCCTGTTGCGCGCTACTGCGGGCTTGTTCGAGTCCTGACTTCGCCTGAAAGGCAGCAATACCGAGCCAGCAACCCAAACCGACGACAATCAATAACAGCAGTACGCCGCCGAACTTCACCTCTCGTCGGCTGAGCGCCTCGCGGAGCCGACTTACGCGGGTCTCGCTGTCGTACTCCCTGTCGATCGGTGCGTCATCACCGTCTGGCGTCCGTCGGAACGGGCGTCGCGAAAAGTTCGGCACCTAGGGATGATTCCGTCCTCGATTTCGGGCAGCACGTCGCAGACCCGACAACAACAGTGATCTGGCGTGAAACAGCAACCGCTTGGTGGGCTGTTGCCGGGTCAGCAGCCGGCGCCGAGGCCGATGAACCCTCCGCCGTAGGGCGACAGGTGGATGGCGCCGCCCAGTATGCAGGCTTCGAAGTTGAGCCCGAAGAAGTTGGGGAAGACGATGCCGAACAGCGGCACGAAGTTCGGGTTGGCCGGGCCGAACCAAAACAGCGAGTTCTGGAACGGGCTCTGGGCGGCCGCGAGGCTCGAGTCACCCACGATGGACGCCACTTCAGGGGCGCAAAGCGAGATGCTCGGGTCGCAGGCAGCGACGGTGTCGCCGCCCAGCGTCGAACCGATCGAGGCCAGCGGTGCCGGCGTCAGTGGGCTCGCATGTGCTACCGCCGCAGGCGCAAGAGTAGCAGCGGCCGCGACAGCGGTGGCCGCAGTGACCATACGAATTTTCGATGCACTAGTAGACATCAAATTCCCCCCTCCCAGAGTTAACTGTGAGCCTCGCAGACTTCCGACACGCTGTCAACCACCGATCCAAATATTGACGGTGGATTAAATGCGGCGCGACGAGCGAGGCTAGCAGGTCGGGCGCGTTGTGCTCGCCTCGTGTGGCGCGCGCGGTTGAAGAGTGGACCGTGAAGGCCTGCAATACCAGAATGCGAATCAACTCGGTTCGCGCTCATCACCTAGCGCTTTGCTGACGTGACCTGATTTCCTACCGTCAGCCCTCTTCGGTCAGCAGCCGGCGCCGAGGCCGATGAACCCTCCGCCGTAGGGCGACAGGTGGATGGCGCCGCCCAGTATGCAGGCTTCGAAGTTGAGCCCGAAGAAGTTGGGGAAGACGATGCCGAACAGCGGCACGAAGTTCGGGTTGGCCGGGCCGAACCAAAACAGCGAGTTCTGGAACGGGCTCTGGGCGGCCGCGAGGCTCGAGTCACCCACGATGGACGCCACTTCAGGGGCGCAAAGCGAGATGCTCGGGTCGCAGGCAGCGACGGTGTCGCCGCCAAGCGTCGATCCGATCGAGGCCAGCGGCGCCGGCGTCAGTGGGCTCCCATAAGCGACCGCCGCCGGCGCAAGCGTGGCAGCGGCCGCGACAGCCGACGCTGCTACGGCAAGTCGAAAGCGGGCGGCAGTACCCGAAGCACCAGTCATGATTCCCCCAAATTTGAGTTTCTTCCGCAAGTAGCTTCGCAGGCGAGTGGTGCAATAGGAATAGGGCGTTTCCCTATGGTTCGAGCAGGGGCGCACGCTACGGCGTGACCTTGGCCTGCTGGGCCAGGAAGGCCGTCGCAAGGGTCAGAGCCTGAACCTGCTCCGGCGTGCCGGGACTCTCGGCATTCAATTGGAGGACGTACGTACCGTCCTGGGCGGGGATCACCGTGGTCATCTGACCGATGGCTCGTTTGGCACCGAGTTTGGTGTATGCGCCACCGATCTGCGTCGTGTCATATCCGCCCACCTTGGTCGGCCCGCCGACCTTCGGGCCCTCGTAGCCCGGCAGCCGCTGGATCTCGGCGGGGGCGTACTCGAGGATCTTGGCAGGGTCCACATTCCCGGTCAGCTTGGAGACGTACGCGATGATCGTGCCCGTGTCGGCCGCCCCGGCCGGATCCGCGTAATCCATTGCCGTGTAGGCACCTTCGGGAGCGCGAGTGTTCGCGTCTCGCCACCCCGGCGGCACCGGTAATTCGATTGTGGGCGCCCCGGGGTCGCCGCGGCGAACCGGCGTCTCCGTGATGTTGTTCCGCTGGATGTACTCGGCGATCGTCATCTCCGGAGCGGCCTGCTCAGGAGCAGAAGTCGGCGCGCCGGTCGTCTGCGGTGATGGCGACGACGTTGCCGTCTCGTCGTCGGAACCGCACGCCGCCATCCCGAGCCCCAGCACAACAGCCACCATGGCCGCGATGACCCTATTGGCCCGCAGCGACGATCTCATCAAGCCCCCCAAGTCGACTCGCTCCCGGCCACAGCCTACGGTCCGCTCCCACCCGCCGCGGTGAAATCCGGCGGAGGCCACGGCCAGGTCCGCCATCATCAGCCCTCGCTCATCACCCGGCCCAGTTCGGCGCGCGACCTGATCCCCAGCTTGCGATACACCTTCGCCAGGTTGGACTCGACCGTCTTGGGGCTGATGAACAGCGCCGACGCGACGTCGCGCGTCGTCATGCCCGTGGCCGCGAGCTCGGCCACCCGCTGCTCGGAAGGCGTCAGACCCCACTCGTCCGTCGAGGACAAGCCGACGCGATCCAATTCCGCCCGCGCTCGGTCCGCCCACAGCGACGCGCCCAACGTCTCGAAGACCTCCAGCGCCTCGGCGAGCGTCGCCCGGGCGGTCTCCTTCTGGCGCTGCCTGCGCCGCAACTGACCGAGCACCAGCAGGGTGCGGGCCCGCTCGAACGGCATCGGCAGCCGCTCATGGTGAACGAGCGCCTGCTCCGCCATCTCCGCGGCGGTGGTCACCTGTCCGCGCGCGGCCAACCACAAGCTGCGACACCGCGCACCCGTCGCCAACATCCACGGCCGATCGACCATGCGCCCGTTTGTCTCCAGTGCCTCGATCAACGGTTCGGCTTCGGCCGCCCGCCCCAGCGCGATCATCGCCTCGACCGCATCGGGAATGTAACCCGCCGTGACGATTTCGGTCCCCGGGATGAACCCGAAGACATCGAGCAGCGGCTGCAGGGCCTGCAGCGCCTGTTCATGACGGCCGAGCGACACCTCCAGGAAGCCCACGCTGATCACCGCCCACTCCGTCAGCCGCGGCGAACCACAGCGATGGGCGCGCTCGATCGCCGCGACCGCCGTGCTGCGCGTCTCCTCCTCGCGGCCCGCATAGGAGGCGACGACGGTCTTCACGGTCATCGCGAGCACCTGCATGTGTTCACCACCGAGTTGTTGCGCCCGCTCCTTCATCTCCTCGGCGATGCGCGCTGCCTCGACGTACTCGCCTCGCCAGATTTCGGTGATCACCATGAACAGAGCCACGAAAAGGACGTCGGTTTCGGCACCGCGATCCACACAGCGCCGTCGCTCGTCGGTGAGCTGTTTGCATGCTTCATCGAGCCGCCCCGACCACGACAACAGCAGGGCACTGTTCGCGCTGGCTCGGAAGGTGAAGGGCGCGTCGCTGTTCGGATCTTCCAATGCGACCGCACGACGCAGGCTGACAAGATCGACGCCGCGCCCACACATGAACGCCACGCTGGCCCGCAGCCCCAGCGCGTGGCTGATCAGGTTGGGGTCGTCGACGTCCTCGGCCTGGGTGACCGCGCGCTCTGCATTCTGCAGTGCGGCCAACAAATCACCGGCGTTCAATTGCGCGCAGGACAACCACAGCAGCGTGTGGATGCGGAGCTCGGCGCTGTGTAAGGCGTTCTCGAGGGATTCCTCCAGCAGGCGCACCGCCTCGCCGAAGTCGTTGTGATGAATACGCTTCTGCGCCAGCAGGATCAACGCCCTGGCCCGGTCCGACCCGGGCCCCAGCCGGCCGAGCAGCCCGTCGAGCAGCCGTCGCGCACGTCCGAGGTCACCCGCCTGCAGGTGGTACTCCGCAGCCCGGATCCGTCGCTTCGAGGTGTCGCCGCCCAAACCGATTGCCAGTTCGATCAATTCGGCGCCGGCGGCCGGCGCACCCCTCGTTCGTGCGGTGTCGGCCGCGGTGTCGAGCGCCTTCAGCGTCGTCGGGTCGGCGCTCGAGGCGGCCAGGGCCATGTGCCTGGCCCGCAATTCCGGAAGCTCCACCGCCTCGGCGAGCGAGCGGTGCATCGCGCGTCGCTCATGTCGCATCGCGTCGGTGTACACGCTGCGCGCCAACAACGGGTGCGTGAAACACACAATGCCGCCCTCGGGGCCGCCCTCGATAGTGATGATGCCCTTGGCTTCCGCCTCGCCGAGCCGTTCCACGACGCGCTCCACGGTGGTGTCGGTGACGCGGGCGAGCAGGTCGGGGGTGGGCGCCGCGGCACACGCCGCGGCCAATAGCAGCGTCTGGGTCCCGCTGTCCAGCCGTCCGATTCGTCGGCGCATCAGCTCGGCAAGGGTGGCGGGCAGCACCGCCTCCGAAGCACCCGCCTCAATGGTGCGAGCCAACTCCAACGCGTAGAACGGGTTGCCGCCGGAGATGTCGCGGATGCGCACCATCGTCGGTCGGGAGAACGAGCGGCCGAGCCGCGCCGAGATCAACGCGTGCAGCGCGCCGAGGCTGAGCGGGCCGACGCGGATCCGGCCGATCTCCTCGCCGCCTCCTCCCGGCTGCAGCCACTGCGCCGCACCCGGCCCCTCGTGTTCGGTCCGCTCGGTGAGCAACATGCCCACCCGCCCCGTGAGCCGCTTGGCCGCCGCGGCCACCACGGCCTGGCTCGACGGGTCGAGCCACTGCACGTCGTCGAGTGCCACCAGCACCGGCGACCTGGCGGCCAGCAGTTCGATGACCGCGGCCAGCGCGGCTGCCACGACGCCCTGATCGGTCGGCGGTCCCTCCCCGTCGGCCCGCAGCAGCACCCGATCGACGGCGAGGCGCTGCAGGTCGGGCAGGTCCGTCAGCAGGGCCGGTTCGACGTCGTAGAGCAGGTCGGCCACCGCAGCGTAGGCGAAGGCGGTCTCGGCCTCACCGCTGCGCGCCGAGAGCACCCGGAATCCGCGGTCGCGGGCCTCGGAAACGCCGGCCAGCCACAGCGTCGTCTTGCCGACGCCTGCCTCGCCCTCGATGACGACTGCCGCCGGCCGCGACATCGCGGCCGACAGAACATCGGTGACGGCCCGGTATTCGGCCGGCCGTTCGATAACCCCCAAAGCCAGTGACCCCCTCGTCAGCAGCAAACCCGACCATACATCGTTATTGCTCAAACGGGTACCGTGGACGGGCCGGCGCAGGCAGGCCGATGCTTAGCGTCGCGAAATCAGTTGCCGAGGCGGCGGATTGGCAAACTCATGGATGTAGCTCCCGAATGCGGGTGCCGATATGCGCGGACAACCGATGATGCGGTGCGCCGGCCGCCGAGCAGGTCCGCGACACGACCTCCTGGGAGTCGGCTCCGAACACGCCGTAGAGCACTTCGTCGGTCGGAACCGACAAGGTGGCCAGCAGTCGAACGGACTCACCGGCCTCGGCGGCGCTGGCAGCGGCGGCATCCACCCGCGCGACGAGGTCGTCGACGCACTTCTCGCTGAGCTCCGGCAGGTACCATTCCGCCAGGTAGCAGGCGGAGTCCCCAACCGCTTCCATGCTGGAACGGTAGCTATTTGTCTCCCGCGATGAATCGGGTGTTTCCCTACGAATTCGTGATTATTGCGTTATCTAGTGCGGGCAGTCGCTGTCGGCACCCAGTGCCAAGACGCCCAACGCCGTCACGCCCTACGACGAGGAATCGGCGTTGCCGATCACCCGTCCCAGCTCCGCGCGCGAGCCGATCCCGAGTTTGCGGTAGATCCGGCTGAGATGTGCCTCAACGGTTTTCGGGCTCACGAACAGAGCCGCCGCGAGGTCGCGGTTCGTCTTGCCGGCGGCCGCCAACTGCGCCACCCGCTGCTCGGTGTGAGTCAGCGACATGTCGCGCGTCGGCGCGACGTTCACCCGTGCCAGCTCGGCACGCGCCCGATCGGCCCACAGGGGTGTTCCCATGTTCTCGAATGCCTGCAGCGCGGCCCGCAAGGTCGCGACGGCGCCCTCTTTGTGGCGTTGCCGCCGCTCGAGCTGACCCAAAAGCAGTTGCGTGCGGGCACATTCGAACGGCATCGGCACCTTCGCATGGTCCACCAGGGCGTCCTGGACGACGGTCAGTGCCCGCGGCACGTCTCCGGTGGCGGCCAGCCACATGCTGCGGCAGCGTGCGCCGACCGCGATCATCCACTGCCGGGACAGCCGAGTGCCGGTGCGCTCCAACGCTTCGATGAGCGGTTCGGCGTCGGAGTGACGCCCCAGCGCGATCATCGCCTCGACCGCGTCGGCGAGGAACGCTCCGGTCATGATCTCGATGCCGGGACGCTCCGCCAGCCCGTCGAGCATCGGCTGCAGTGTCGTCAGGGCCTGTTCATACCTGCCGAGCGACACCTCGAGGAACCCGAGCGTCATGATCGGCCACTCGGCCAGCCGCGCCGACCCGCAATCCTCGGCGATGCGCAGCGCCGCAGCGGCATCGGCACGAGCGTCGGCCTCGCGTCCGGAATACGCCGCCACGGCGGCGCGCACCGCCAGGGAGACCGCCAGTGAGCCGCCGACCTGCTCGGCACGCTCCCTGGTTTCGTCGGCCAGCACGGCTGCTTCGGTGAAGTCGCCGCGCCAGATTGCGATCAGCGTGCAGAAACCGGTGATGGCCATCAGATCGACCTCGGCGCCCCGTTCCACACATCGCTCCCGCAGCACGGCCATCTGCCTGGCCGCGGTGCCGAGTCGGCCGGTCCAGGCGTTGGTCAGCGCGTGAATGGCACTGGCCGAGAAGGAGATCGGAACCTCGGCGGCGGGATCTTCGAGTTCCAGCGCTCTCTGGAGTGTGGCCTCGTCGACTCCCTGCCCGAGGTGAAACTGCGTGTTGACGAGCGTCGCCAGGGCCTGGCTGAGCAGCGACGCCGAACCGTCCTGCTCGGCGTACTCCACGGCTTGCCGCGCGCTGCTCAGTCCCGCGTCGAACTCGCCCGTCATCGCTTGGACGAACGCCAGCGACATCAGCGTGCGGGCCTGCAGACCGGGATGACCCTGGGCATCGGCGAGTGCGCCCTCGAGGAAAGCACCGGCCTCGACGAAGCGGTCGCCGTTCGCCTGGATTCCCGCCATCAGGTTGCACGCCACGCTGCGCAACACGCCAGGCTCCAGCCCGTCGATCGTCGGTTCCAGCAGTCCGCGGGCGCGGTCGGCGTCACCCGCTCGGAAGTGGTGTTCGGCGGCGCGCACCCGGCGCACGGGCGTGTCACCGCCTAGCGACATCGCCAGATCAAGCAGTTCGGCCGCGGCGGCCGGTGCGCCGCGCGCGCAGGCCGTATCGGCGGCATCGTCGAGCGCGTCGAGCGTCGCGGAGTCCGCCGTGGCGGCCGCCAGCGCCATGTGTCGCGCCCTCAACTCGGGCATCAGCTGGACGTCGGCCAGCCGCCGGTGCACCGCGCGCCGGCGCGCGGGTTTGGCCTCGCTGTAGATGCTCTGCGCCAACAGCGGATGGGAGAACCGCACGAGGTTGCCCGCGATCGTGACGATGCCCTTGTCCTCCGACTCCTCGAGAAGCTCGACGGTGCGCTCCTGCGACATGCCCAGCACCGTCGCCACCAACTCGATCGTCGGGTTGGGGACCGAGGCCGCCGCCAACAGCGCGTCACCCGACGCGCTGTCGAGATCGCCGATGCGCATCCGCATCAACTCGGCAAGCGTGGTGGGTAAGACCGGTTGGGCGCCGCCGGCGCCGAGATCGATGGCGCGGGCAAGCTCGAGCGCATAGAAGGGATTGCCGCCGGAGATGTTCGCGATGCGGGTCATCACCGGCCGCGAGAAGGATCTGCCGAGGCGCTTCGAGATGATCGCGTGCAGACCGCCCAGGCTCAACCGACCAACCTCTATGCGGTCCATACCGCCCGGTCTGCTCAGCTGCAGCCACGCCGCTGCATCACGATCGGGATCACACCGCTCGGTCACCAGCATTCCGACGCGGCCGTCGAGGTGCCGGACCGCGAACGCGAGCACCACTCGACTGGACGGGTCCAGCCAGTGCACGTTGTCGACCGCGACGATCAGTGGGCTGTCCGCCGCGATCATGTTGAGCAGCACCGCTATCGCCGCCGCCACGGTGTGCTCGTTGGTCGCGGGGCCGTCGGCGCTGTCTCGCAGCAGAACTCGGTCGATCGCGAGGCGTTGCGTGTCGGAGAGCTGCGCGGCTAATTCCGGCTCCACGACGGAGAGCAGGTCGGCCAGCGCCGCGAACGGGAGAACGAAGTCGGTGGGTCCCATCCTCGCCGAGAGCACGCGGAAACCGCGTCGCCGAGCCCGGTCGAGGGCGTCCAACCAGACGGTGGTCTTGCCGATGCCTGCTTCACCCTCGATGACGAGCCCGCTGGGTTGGCGTTCGGCCGATTGCAGGAAGTTATCCACCGCGCGCCGTACGGCAGAGCGGTGCACCACCCCCGAAGAATCGACCCCACCCGATTGCATACGCCGAGAAATGTACCCCCTCGGCCCCGCAAGCGTGGTCGGTCAGCCGCCGCACTCCGCGACGCGGCGGGCCAGGAACCGTCGGGCAGGCTCGGAACCGTTGTGCTGCAGAGCAGTTCCGTACCAGTGCGCGGCCTCGGTGACGCGGCCCGCGCGGCGGAGCAGGTCGGCGCGGATGGTGGCGACCGTGTTGGACCGGGCCAACCGCGGATCCTCGGCGACCGTGAGGTCACCCGACACGCCCGCCAGGCGGTGCACCTCGACCGTCGTCGCCGGGATCGTCGAGGCGATCACTCTCCCACTCGGCGGTGTCGGGGGTGCACTCGTGGTCGGGCGGTTCCAGCAGCAGCGCGAACCAGTCGCTGCCGACGGGCGCCGTCGGGCCCTCCCACCCGACCATCGGCCACAGTTCGACAGCGCCTTCGCGGCAGGCCGGGATTGCCGAGGCGACTTTCAGCGCGTCGTCGAGAATGTCGGCCTCCAGAACGTAGTAGCCGCCATGATCTCGGCCTGGGTGGCGGCGTCGGGTTCGTCGGTCGACTGCGGGCCGAGCAACAGCGCAAAGTAGTGCATGAGAGACCTTTCCAGTAGCGAGCGGACCCTTGCGTCCCACTCTTATCCGATCGACGAACACGGTCGGGACAATCCGACAGTTCTCCCGAAAATGGCCTTGTCGATATGTGAAGGTTGACGGATGCGTCAGGCCGTCCGCATCACCTTCCTGTTCATCCTCAGCGCGCTGAGCACAGCCGTCCTCGCCGCGATCGCCGCGGTTTTCTCGGCGATTAGCCTGGCCGCGACCGCGTTGATCGTCCCGGGCACCGGCACCCCCGACGCGAACGTCGTCGCGGACTACCGGCAGAACTTCGTCGACCGCTACAGCTTCCCGTTCAACCCGGCGTGCACCTCCGACAATGGCTGCCTGCTGGACGGCATCGACTACCCGGCGTCGTTCTTCCCGCTGGTCATTTTCGACGGCTGGTGTGAGCCCGGCCGGTGCGAGACGTGGAACGCCTCGGTGGGTGCGGGCGTCGACGGGCTGTACACCGGCGTCGAGAACACCGTGGACCCCGAACTGCTGGTGCTCGGGTACTCGCAGGGCGGCGCCGTCGTCTCCAACACGTTGCGCCGCATCCAGCAAGACAACCCGGCGTTGCTGGACAAGATCGACACAGTCGTGATGATCGGCAACGCCTACAACCCCGACGGCGGCATCTTCACCCGGCTCGGCTTCCTGCCGACGATCCCGTTCCTCGACGTCACGTTCGGCCCCGCCACGCCCGTCGACACCGGCGTGGAGATGTTCGGCATCGGCTTCGAGTTCGACCCGGTGATGTATGCCCCGCACTACTGGGGCAATCCGCTGGCGATGCTCAACGCGGTCGCTGCATTCGACAACGTGCACGGGTTCTACCTGACGCCGAACGGCAACGGTCCGACCGACTCGATCGCCTACGGCTACACCGAACAGGAGATCGCCGACATCCTCGCGACCGGCTGCCCCGGCGACTACTGCCGGCTCGGAAGCGAGGGCAACGAGTACTACATGATCCCGGCCAAGAGCCTGCCGATCATGAACCTGCTCACCTCGCTGATCCCGGAGCAGCTCCGACCCCTGGTCCAGCCGATCGTCGAACTGGTGTCGCCGGTGCTCAGGGTTTTGATCAACTTGGGCTACGACTGGAGCGGTGATCCCGACCAGACTCGGTACCTGTCGATCCTGCCGTTCAACCCGTTCCAGAATTGGCTCCAGGTCGGTGTGGACCTCGTCGAGGCGGTCGTCGAGGGCGTCGAGAACGCGTTCGGCGGCGGGTCGATGATGATCGCGCCGCCGTCGGGCACCACGGAATTGGCTTCCTTCTCGGCAACCGCGGCCGAACTCGACTCGCAACCGCAGGGGGAGTTGCAGCAGAGCGGCGGTGGTGTCGAGGAGCTGCAATCTCAGGGCGAGCCCAGCGGTCAGCAGCTCGGGGATCTGAATGTCGTTGATCAGCAGCTGGTCGGGCAAGACGCCGAAGGTGGCGGCGAAGAGCAACCGTCTGAGGGGCTGGGCCTGGAGGTCGAGGAGCTTCAGAACGAGATCGACGGCCAGGAGATCGAGGAGCTCGCCAATGAGGCCCTGAACGAACAGCCGGACGCGCGGATCGAAGATCAGGAAGACGGCACGATCGACGCCGACGGCGGCAGCGTGTCACTGAGCTTCTCACCCGGCCAGCCCGAAAGCGCCGAGGGTGAGCAGGGCGCCGACCAGCAGGTTTCAGTGGGCGACCCCGGGCCTGCGCCGGCTGCCGAGGAATCCACCGAGTCGCCAGGTGACGAGCAAGCCGCCGCCTGACGATCAAGCAGAGTCCCCCCGCTCCAGGTGCGCGGGGGGATTCGCTTCTTCAGATCAGGCCGCGATGGCCGGCTTGAGATAGGTGACGAGGCTGACGTCGATGCTCTCGTCGATGAAGTAGAACTGGCAGCCCTTGAGGTAGCGCATGTAGTTCTCGTAGGTCTGCTCGTCGGTGGCCGCGATTGCGGTGTCCTTGCTGCGCTCGAGGCGGTCGGCCCAGATGCCGAGCGTCTTGATGTAGTGGTTGCGCAGCGACATGGCCTCGGGCACCTGGAAGCCGGCCTTCTCACCGTGCTCGATCATCATCTGGGTGGTGGGCAGCCGCCCGCCCGGGAAGATCTCGGTGATCATGAACTTGATGAAGCGGGCCAGCTCGAAGGTCAGCTTCTTGCCGCGGGCGGCCAGGTCGTAGGGGTGGTAGCCGACGCTGCTCTGGATCGTCATCCGGCCGTCCTCGGGCAGCACCTCGAAGCACATCTTGAAGAAGTCGTCGTAGCGCTCGAAGCCGAAGTGCTCGAACGCCTCGATCGACACGATGCGGTCGACGGGGGAGTGGAACTGCTCCCAGCCCTCCAGTCGGACGTCGAACGTGCGCTCGGTGTCGAGCTTGCTCAGCAGCTGATCGCAGTAGGCCTTCTGGTTCTTGCTCAGCGTCAGGCCGATGACGTTGACGTCGTACTTCTCGATAGCGCGCTGCAACGTCAGGCCCCAGCCGCAGCCCACCTCGAGCAGCGTCATCCCCGGCCGCAGGTCGAGCTTGTCGAGGTGCTGGTCGACGTTGGCGATCTGGGCCTCGGACAGCGTGGCGTCGGGACCGGTGAAGTAGGCGCAGCTGTACTTGCGCGTCGGGTCCTGGAACACACCGAAGAAGTCGTCCGACAGGTCGTAGTGCGCCTGGATGTCCTCGAAATGAGGAGTCATATCCTTCGTGCCGGTGGAGTTGTCAGACATGTTTCCCTCGGGGTTCTCGCGGACGTGATGAACCGATCATCACGTGTTGATCTGGTCGTACACCCTAGCGTTTAGCGGGTCGTCCACTCCAATTCGCCGCGCGCCCTACTTGGCGAGCGTGAACTGGTTGACGTCGATGTAGCCGCGCCGGAACATGTCCGCGCAGCCGGTCAGGTACTTCATATAACGGTCGTAGACCTCTTGGGACTGGATGGCGATGGCCTCGTCCCGGCGTTCCTGGAGGCCATCGGCCCAGATGTCGAGCGTCCGGGCGTAGTGCAGCTGCAAGGACTGGACACGGGTGACGGTGAAACCGCTGTCGGCGGCGTGTTCCCGGACCGCCTCGATCGTCGGTAGCTGCCCGCCCGGGAAGATCTTTTTGGCGATGAAGCTGGCGAACCGCGCGGCGTCCATCGACAGCGGGATGTTGCGGCCCTCGAGTTCGGCCAGCGGCAATCGGGTGATGGTGTGCAGCAGCATGACGCCGTCTGCAGGCAGCGCCCGGTGCGCCATTGCGAAGAAGTCGTTCCAGCGGTCGGCGCCGAAGTGTTCGAAGGCGCCGATCGACACAATGCGGTCGACGGGCTCGTCGAACTGCTCCCAGCCCTGCAGCAGCACCCGCTTGGACTGGGGGCCGTCCATCGTCGCGAACCTCTTCTGCACATGCTCATGCTGGTTCTCCGAGAGCGTCAGGCCCACGACGTCGACGCCGTGATCCTGGACCGCACGCGCCATCGTCGCGCCCCAGCCGCAGCCGATGTCGAGCAGCGTCATACCCGCCTGCAGATCCAGCTTGCCCAGCGACAGGTCGATCTTGGCGAGCTGAGCCTCGTGCAGCGTCATGTCGTCGCGCTCGAAGTAGGCGCAGCTGTAGGTCTGGGTGGGGTCCAGGAACAGCCGGTAGAAGTCGTCGGAGAGGTCGTAGTGCGACTGGACGTCGTCGAAGTGCGGCGTCAGGCCGGTCATGGCGCCGACTTCTGCAGCGTGAACTGGTTGACGTCGATGTATCCGACGCGGAAGCCGTGCGCGCAACCGGTGAGGTAGTGCATGTAGCGGTCGTAGACCTCTTCGGACTGCACCGCGATCGCCTCGTCGCGGTGCTCTTCGAGCGCTGCCGCCCAGCAGTCCAGCGTGCGGGCGTAGTGCGGTTGCAGGGACTGCTCGCGGGTCAGGGTGAAGCCGGCCTCGGCGGCGTGCTCGCCGACCAGTTCGATGGTCGGGAGGTATCCGCCGGGGAAGATCTCGGTCAGGATGAACTTGACGAACCGCGCCACCGAGAACGTCAGCGGCATACCGCGTTCGGTCATCTGCGGCAGCGTCAGCGCGGTGATGGTGTGCAGCAGCATGACGCCGTCGTCCGGCAGCACCCGGTGGGCCATCGCGAAGAAGTCGTCCCAACGGTCCTTGCCGAAGTGCTCGAACGCGCCGATCGACACGATGCGGTCGACCGGTTCGTCGAACTCCTCCCAGCCCCGCAGCAGCACCCGCTTGTCGCGCGGGCTCTTCGAGTCGGCCAGCCGCTGCTCGACGCGGGCGTACTGGTTCTCGCTCAGGGTCAGGCCGACGACGTTGACGTCGTAGCGCTCGATCGCCCGCAGCATCGTCGAACCCCAGCCGCAGCCGACGTCGAGCAGCGTCATCCCCGGCTCGAGGCCGAGCTTGCCGAGCGCCAGGTCGACCTTGGCGAGCTGCGCCTCCTCCAGGGTCATGTCGTCACGCTCGAAGTAGGCGCAGCTGTAGGTCTGGCTGGGGTCCAGCCAGAGCTCGAAGAACTCGTCGGACAGGTCGTAGTGCGCCTGCACGTCGGCGAAATGCGGGGTCAGTTTGCGCGCGGTAGCCATAACGGTGTGAATCTACGTGGTCGAGGGCTTGGGTAACGAATCGAGAGTCTTGCAGCGTGGGGTCACGTGGCGGCACCGAAGTGCGACTTCAGCACGCCCACGATGTCGTCCCACAGCGGTTCGGGCAGTTCGTGGCCCATGCCGTCGAACAGCACCAGCCGCGAGTTCGGGACAGCCTTGGCGATGGCTTTGCCGCCGGAGGGCCGCATCAGCTTGTCGGCCTTGCCGTGGATGACGACCGTCGGTGCAGTTGTCTGCCGGTTGTACTTGCGCAGGCTGCCGCTGCCGGTGATGGCGTTGAACTGCCGTGCGATGCCATGCGGATTGAACGCGCGCTCGTAGAACGCGACCGCGTCGGCGCGCAACGTCTCCTCGGTCGCCGGGTAGGCGGGGCTGCCGATGATCCGGCTCACGCGGATCGAGTTCTCGATGATCTCTTCGCGGGGAGCCTTCGGCGACGGGCCGGTGATCACCGCCAGCAGCTGTTGCGGACCCGGCGGCGGCAGCAGTGGCTGATTATTGGACGAGAAGATGACGCCGAGCGTGTGGGTGCGGTGGGCGTGCCGCGCGGCGAAGATCTGGGCGATCATGCCGCCCATCGAACCGCCCACGACGTGCGCGCGGTCGATGTCGAGGTGATCGAGCAGCGCGGCGGCGTCGTCGGCCATGTCCTCGAGGGTGTACAGCGACGGGCTCTTGCGGCCAAGCAGCGAGCGCGCCATGTTGCCGACCCGCGACCCTCTGGGACGATGCCCGTCGAAGTAGCTCGACAGCCCGACGTCGCGGTTGTCGAAGCGGATCACCCGCAGGCCCTGGTCGACGAGCTTGCGGCAGAAGCCGTCCCGCCAGAACAGCAACTGCGCGCCGAGACCCATGATGAGCAGCACCGCCGGGTGGTCGGGGTCGCCCATGTCCTCGTAGTGGATCTGCAGCTCCCCGGACGGCGCCTTGCCCTCACGGACCTGCAACTCAGACCTCCAGCTCATCGGTGTGATGCTCTTTGTGTTCGCGGGTGACCTCCACCATGAAGTTCGCGAAGTACCCGGTCAGCTGCGGGTCACTCATCATCTGCCACTTCGGCGCCAGCAGCTTCATGTAGCGCTCGACGTAGAGGAACTGCTTGCCGATGAGCACCAGCTCCCGCGGCAGCTTCACGTCGTAGGCCTCGGCCAGCGTCGAGAGCTGCTTGCCGATGTCGGCATAGCTCATGTCACCCAGCGTCGACATCGTCAGCGGCGTGGCGAACTTCTCCAGGTCCTTGGCGGCCTGCGCCTCGGGCTTCACGGTGCCGACGGCGCCCATCAGCACGACGATCTTGCCCGCCGCGGCGTGGTCCTTCTTGACGAGCAGCGCATGGACCAGCTCTCTGAGCAGCCACCGTGTGCGCGGGTCGATGCGGCCCATGATTCCGAAGTCGAAGAAGACGATCTTGCCGTCGTCGTCGACGTAGAGGTTGCCGGCGTGCAGGTCGCCGTGGAACAGGCCGTGACGCAGCCCGCCCTCGAAGAGGCTGAACAGCAGCGCCTTGACCAGGTCGGTGCCGTCGAAGCCCTTCTGACGGATGGCTTTGACGTCGTCGATGCGGGTGCCCTGGATGCGCTCCATGGTCAGCACCCGCTCGCTGGTGAGGTCCCAGTAGACCTGCGGCACCCGGATGTTGCGGCCCAGCGGCGAGGCGTGCATGTGGGCCACCCAGGCGTCCATCGACTGCGCCTCGAGCCGGAAGTCGAGCTCCTCGGCGAGGTTGTCGGCGAAGTCGGCGACCACATTCTGCGCGGACAGACGCTGGCCCAGCTTGGCGAACTCCACCAGGCGCGCGCCGCGCTTGAGGATCTGCAGGTCGGCGGCGACGCGGCGGCGGATGCCGGGGCGCTGGATCTTGACGACGACCTCCTCGCCGGTGTGCAGCGTCGCGTAGTGCACCTGCGCGATCGAGGCGGAGGCGAAGGGCTTCTCGTCGAAGCTCTTGAACAGGTTCGCCGGTTCGTCGCCGAGGTCCTCGACGAACAGCTTGTGGATCTCCTTCTCGTCGGCCGGCGGCACGCGGTCGAGCAGGCTGCGGAACTCCTTGGACAGCGGCTCGCCGAACGCTCCGGGGCTCGACGCGATGATCTGGCCGAACTTGACGTACGTCGGGCCCAGGTCGGCGAACGCTTGCGGGACCTGCTTGACGATCTTCTGTTGCAGCGAGCCCTTGGAAGCCATCGTGGAGACGACCCGCGCGCCCGTGCGCGTGATCTGCCAGCCCGTCGCTCCGATGCGGGCAGCTTCGACCGGGAGTGGGACCCGGTCCAATTTGGCTACCTCGCGGTGCTGAGTCTTTCGCGTGGTATTCATAGCGGCCAGTGTCTCAAAGATTTCTTAGAGTCTGAAAACGTGTGGACCGGCTCACAGTGAGGTGCTCGCGGCCCTAGCGGCCCGAGCGAGCGTTCATGGTCGTTGCGCGAGGTTATTCACAGCCATGAGCGCTCACGGCCCGGTGCATTGCGCGGCGTCGACCATGCTTCCGGTGTGGGGGAGATCGTTCTCGGCTCAGAGGCCGTCGCAACGGGGCATATCACGCGGGCGCGTTTGCGTTGGCGGTATCGCGCGCTCTACCCCGACGTGTACGTACCACGCGACGACGTGCCGACGCTGCGGGACAGAAGCGTTGGCGCGTGGCTGTGGTCCGGGCGCCGGGCAGTAATCACAGGTCGGGCGGCGGCTGCGCTGCACGGCGCGAAATGGGTCGACGAGCAGGCGCCGATCGAAATGCTCTGGCCGAACAACCGGGCTCCCGAGGGCATCGTCACCCGGCGCGAGCGCATCGCCGACGATGAAATGTGCGATATCGACGGCATGTCTGTCGCGACGCCTGCGCGCGTGGCGCTCGACCTGGCTCGCCACCAGTCCCGCGTCAGCGCCGTCACGCACCTTGACGCGTTGGTCGCCGCGACTCGACTGCGCAAGGTGGACGCCGTCGCGCTCGCCGAGCGCTATGCCGGTGCGAAAAGGGTGGCGCAGTGCCGCGAGGCGTTCGAGCTGATGGACGGCGGCGCTCAGTCGCCGAAGGAGTCGTGGCTGCGCCTTCTGCTCGTGGACTCCGGTTTCCCGCGGCCGCAGACTCAGATCCCCGTTCACCACGCCGACGGGTATCCGTTCGCCTACCTCGACATGGGCTGGCCCAAAGTCAAGATCGCGGTCGAGTACGACGGCGACCAGCACCGCACGGACCGCGCGCAGTATGCATGGGACGTCAGGCGGCTGCGGGCGCTCATCGAGTTGGGGTGGATCCACGTACGCGTCATCAATGAAGACTCGGCGCGCGACGTCGTCGACCGGGTTCGCCGAGCTTGGGCACAGCGTGAGCGAGAAGCCATGGTCGTCAAACGCCCGGCGTAGCGACCATGGGCGCTCACGCGCGGCGAGGGGCGGGGGTAGCGCCGGATCAGCCCTCGGCGGCGGCCGGCTTCCAGCGCTTGATCCAGTCGGTCTCGGGCCATTCTTCACGAGCGGCCAGCAACTCGTACATCGTTGCGCCGTCGAGCGATTCGCGAATGATGTCGGCATGCCCGGCGTGGCGCGACAGCTCCTCGATCAGGTGCAGGATCACCCAGCGCACGGTCCAGTGGTCCAGGTCCTGCGGGAACCACGGCACGTCGGGCGGGACCGGCACCGGGGTGTCGAGGTCGGCCTCCCCGAACACCCGCAGCGACTCGGCGTTCTGCTGTTCGAATGCGGCGAGCAGTTGCTCGAGCGTCTCGTCGTCGCGCATGACGTACTGCTCGCCGTACTCGGCGACGATCTCCTCCATCGGACGGTCGTCCTTGGGTGGGAAGTCCGGTGCGCAGGCCGCACGCTGCACCCAGCCCTTCTGCACGCCTGCGGCGTGTTTGACCAGCCCTCCGATCGACAGCGCGCTGACCGACGGCGTGGAGCGCGCCTGCTCGTCGGTCAACCCGTAGGCGGCGGCGTAGAAGGCGTTCTGCTGGAACGCCAGGAACTCGAGGAGACTCTGGCGTTCGTCGGCGGCCGGTGGCGGCATTCCTGGCATGGTTACTTACCCTTCGTGTTGGTGTGGCGGTAAAGATCTCGGATACAAGCGATTTCGGCGCCGTGGTGGATGGTCTCGCGGTTGATGTGCAGGACCAGGTCGGTCATCGGGTACTGGGCGTACGGTCCTTCGGCCTGTCCGCAGGGCCGATCGAGATCGTCGTCGGACAGGCCGCGCACGCCGGCGTTCCAGATGCGGTACTGCTCGTCGAGTTGGCGCAGCGCGGTCGCGGCGTCAGTGGCGTAGCGCCAGGTGTCGTAGCCGGCCTCCGGTGCGCCGAAGTGGTGGTGGTTGCGCACGGCCAGCACGCCGACGATGACGTGCGCGAGCCGCCAACCGATGGTCGTGAACGGCGGCGGGTCGGGTTCGGGGTAGGCGAAGTCGACCGACCCGTCCGGGTGCACGGTCCAGCAGTTCGGCACCGGTTGCCAGAAGTACTCGCCGTCGGTGAGTCCGTCGAGGCGCGGGCGCAGGAAGTGCGTCCAGTGGAAGTCGAGCTGCTCGGCGAGATGGTCCGCAGATGTCATGGGGACAGCATGACGCGGATATAGGACAGCTTCTGTCCTAAAACTGTGTCAGGCTGGTAGGCGTGTCGGAGACGACGAGCCGGGTGCTGCAACTGCTCGGGCTGTTGCAGTCACGTCGGGTGTGGACCGGCGAGGAACTCGCCGACCGCCTCGGCGTGACGACGCGCAGCGTGCGCCGCGACGTCGAGCGGCTGCGCGATCTCGGTTATCCCGTGCACGCCAGCAAGGGCCACGGCGGGGGATACCAGTTGGGCGCCGGGGCGGCGCTGCCGCCGCTGCTGCTCGATCCCGACGAGGCGGTGGCGATGGCCGTCTGTCTGCGGCTGGCGGCAGGCGGGTCGGTGGCCGGGGTGGGTGAGTCGGCGCTGCGGGCGCTGACCAAGCTCGACCAGGTGATGCCGTCGCGGCTGCGGTCCCAGGTGTCGGCGGTGCACGAGGCGACCGTCACGCTGACCTCCCCGTCGGATGAGCCCGTCGCACCGGAGGTGTTGATGACCTTGGCACGTGCCTGCCGCGACCGCGAACACGTCGCCGCCGGCTACGTCGACATCCGCGGCAATGCCACCCGGCGGCGGCTCGAGCCGTATCAACTCGTCACCACCGGCCGACGCTGGTACTTGTTGGCCTACGACCGCGACAAGCAGGACTGGCGCAGCCTGCGCCTGGACCGGATGTCGGACGTGCGGGCCACGGGCACCACGTTCACCGCCCGCGACGCTCCGGACGCCGCGGCCTACGTCGGCCGGTCGATCAGCAGCTCGCCGTACCGCTACGTCGCCCGCGTGCGGTTTCGCGCCGCAGAAACCGTTCTGCGTCAACATTTCTCGCCTGCTTCCGTCACCATCGAACCCGACGGCCCGAACGCGTGCGTCGTGACCACCGGCGCCGATGACCCAGAGCGCATGGTGTCCTACTTCGCCGCCGTCGGCTATGACTTCGAGGTGCTGGAGCCACCGGAGCTGATCCGCGCGGTGGCAGCGGTGTCGGCGCGGTTGCGACGTGCCACCGTCAATCGGTGAGCCCGAGCCGGTCGGCGAGCAACGCGAACGCCGCGGCATACGGATTCTCGTCGGTGTCCTTCCGGATTCGTTTCCAGTCCAACTCTTCGCGAACGGCACGGACAGCCGGCAGCAACCCCGTGAAGTCGCAGTTGTGTTCGTTGAGCGAGTTGAGCTTTTCGCGCACCACCTCGGTCGGCGGCAGGACCCGCATGCGGATCGCGAGAACGTCGTACTCCTGTGCAGCCAGGATTCTTTCCTTGTCGACCGGCACGCCGTTGAGGCGGTGCAGCACGTCGATCACGAAATCGTCGCCGACGCATGCCTTGAACAGCCAGTCCTCCGGCGTTCGCTCCACCCGGAAGCCGGCTTCCTCCAAGGTGGCGGCGGCCTTCTCGGTATCCGGTTCGGCCACGACCAGATCGACGTCGTGCACGGGTTCCGGCCCGCCGAACACCCACAGCGCGTAACTGCCGCCCAGCGCGAACTCCGGGCCCTGGGCGCGCAGCGCCGACGCCGCGCGCTTGAGCGCGTCGCGCAGATCGTCGTTTCGTTGTGGCACGACACTCCTGATGGCCGGCGGCGATTGTGGGTAGGTAGATACCCATGCGGATGGCTACTTTCAACATCTTGCACGGCCGAAGCCTTCACGACGGCGTCGTCCATCCGGATCGGCTCGTCGAATCGATCAAGCAACTCGACGCCGATGTCCTCGCCCTGCAGGAGGTCGACCTCGATCAGCCGCGCTCTGGAATGTCCGATCTGACCGCCGTCGCCGCCGAGGCGATGGGCGCGCAGAGTCACCGGTTCGTGGCCGCGATCTCCGGAACGCCCGGTGCGACGTGGATGGCCGCGACCGGTGACGAGCAGCCCGGCACCGCCGCCTACGGGATCGCGTTGCTGTCGCGGTACCCGGCCGACTCGTGGCAGGTGCTGCGGCTGCCGCGGATCCCCGGGCGATTCCCGATGTATCTTCCCGGGCCGAACCGGGTGCAGATCGTCGACGAGGAACCGCGGGCGGCGATGATCGGGCGGTTCGACACGCCACTGGGCCCGCTCACGGTCGCGAACACCCACCTGTCCTTCGTGCCGGGCTGGAACCGCAGGCAGCTGCGGCGACTGCTGCGCGACATGCGCGGCTTCCCGCCGCCGCGGATGCTGATGGGCGACCTGAACCTGACACCGCAGACCGTCGCCCGATGGTCACGGTTGCGGCCGCTGGGCTCCGCGCTGACCTTCCCGGCCGGCGAGCCCGACCGTCAGCTCGACCACATCCTCACCGACGACCACGGGCTGCGGATCGTGCGGTGCTGTGCGCCGATGCTGACGATCTCCGATCACCGCGCGCTGGTCGTCGACGTCGCGCGAGGATAGCCCTGGGGATAACCGCTGCCGGGGTGTGCGCGGGCTCTTAGGATGGCGTAGTGGCCGCGCTGGAAGATTTGGAAGCTCGTGTTGCGGCGCTGGAGGCTTCGCAGGCCGACTACCGCGCAGTGCTCGCCGCGGTGAACGCCTTGGCGGTCAATCAGCGGGATCTATCGCTCGGCCTGACTGCGGTCAGGTCCGAGGTCGCGGACCTGAAGACGGAGTTCTACGGGTTTCGCGACGAGACCCGGGCCAGATTTCGCTCGGTCGACGAGCACCTGGCCGAGATCAAGGACCTGATCATCGGCCGCCGCAACGGATCCTGACTTCGGCGTGCCGATCGCGCGTAGGCCGTAGGGTTTGGGCGTGCAGGTCATCTCGGCGGAGTCGACGGAACTGTTCGTCGGTCCCGCCAATGCGCCGCTCCAGATCGCGCGGGTGGCGTGCTCCGGCGGCGGCGAGGTTCGCATCGAGGGCGACGGACTGTCGGGGCAGGCACCGGCCGACTCGGACGGAGTGATCGAGGTCCCGGTGTCGGTGCGCGACCCGGTGGTCGGCCAGCAGCGCCAGGCGCGGGTGGTCGGCGGTGATTCCGCTGTGGAGTTCGTGCTCACCGTCGCCGAGCCCGGCTGGACCGTGTACATGATCAGCCACTTCCATTACGACCCGGTGTGGTGGAACACCCAGGGTGCCTACACCAGCGTATGGAGTGAGGACCCGCCGGGCCGCTGCCGGCAGACCAACTCGTTCGACCTCGTGCGCGCGCATCTCGAAATGGCCCGCCGCGAGCCGGAATACAAATTCGTGCTCGCTGAGGTCGACTACCTCAAACCGTTCTGGGACACCCATCCCGAGGAGCGCGCCGACCTGCGTCGGTTCATCGCCGACGGTCGCGTCGAGGTGATGGGCGGCACGTACAACGAACCGAACACCAACCTCACCAGCCCCGAGACGACCATCCGGAACTTTATGTGCGGCATCGGGTTTCAGCGAGGTGTGCTGGGCGCCGAGCCGACGACGGCATGGCAGCTCGACGCATTCGGTCACGACCCTCAGTTTCCCGGCATGGCCGCCGACGCCGGCCTGACGTCGAGCTCATGGGCTCGCGGGCCGCACCACCAATGGGGCCCGATGGCCGGCGGCGGCGACCCCGAGCGGATGCAGTTCAGCAGCGAGTTCGAGTGGATCGCCCCGTCCGGCCGCGGCCTGCTGACGCACTACATGCCCGCCCACTATGCGGCCGGGTGGTGGATGGACTCGGCGGCCACGCTCGAGCAGGCCGAAGCCGAGACCTACGGGCTGTTCCGGTCACTGAAGAAGGTGGCGCTGACGCGCAACGTGTTGCTGCCCGTCGGCACCGACTACACGCCACCGAACAAGTGGGTCACCGATATCCACCGGTCCTGGAACTCCCGCTATACCTGGCCGCGGTTCGTCTGCGCGCTGCCGAGGGAATTCTTCGCGGCGGTGCGCGCCGAACTCGCCGCGCGGGGCGTCGAGGCCTCGCCTCAGACCCGCGACATGAACCCGATCTACACGGGCAAGGACGTGTCCTACATCGACACCAAGCAGGCCAACCGGGCCGCGGAGAACGCGGTGCTGGACGCGGAGAAGTTCTCGGTGTTCGCCGGTCTGGTGTGCGGCGCGGCGTATCCGGAAGCGGCGCTGGCCAAAGCGTGGGTGCAGTTGGTCTACGGCGCGCACCACGACGCGATCACCGGATCGGAGTCCGACCAGGTCTACCTGGATCTGTTGACCGGGTGGCGCGACGCCTGGGAGCTGGGCACGAGGGCGCGCGACAATTCGCTGGCGATGCTGTCGCGTGCGGTCGACGGGTCGGTGGTGGTGTGGAACCCGCTGGCGCACAAGCGGACCGACGTCGTTACGGTGCGACTGAACGAAGCTCTCGGTGCCGGGGCGCGGGTGTTCGACTCCGAGGGCGTGGAACAGCGGGTGCACGTCGAGGACGACGGACGGTCGCTGAGCTGGCTGGCTCGTGACGTGCCGTCGCTGGGCTGGAGGTCCTACCGGCTGGAAGCCGCGGACGAGGCCGCGGGTTGGGTCCCGTTGAGCGGCAGCGAGATCGCCAACGCGCACTACACGGTGACGGTCGATGCCCGGCGTGGCGGCGCGGTGACCTCCGTGCGGGAGGCCGACGGTCGGCGCGTCGTCGGCCTCGGTAACGAGATCGCCGTCTACGAGGAGTACCCGGCACATCCGGAGGCCGGTGAGGGACCGTGGCATCTGCTGCCGAAAGGGCCCGTGATGTCATCGGCTTCCGGGGCGGCGGCCGGGGAGGTTTCGGTGCAGGCGTACCGGGGTCCGCTCGGGGAACGGCTCGTCGTGCGGGGCCACATCGACGGTGTGCTGCGCTACACGCAGACACTGACGCTGTGGCATGGCGTGGACCGCGTCGAGTGTTCCACGGCCGTCGACGACTTCGCTGACGCGGACCGGCTGCTGCGGCTGCGCTGGTCGTGTCTCCTGCAGGGTGCCCTTCCGGTCAGCGAGGTCGGTGACGCGGTGATCGGCCGCGGGTTCGGGCTGCTGCACGAGCCCGGTCGGCGCGAGGCGGTCGACTCGGCCGAACAGCCGTGGACACTGGACAACCCGGCGTTCGGCTGGTTCGGGCTGTCGCAGACCGCGCGGGTGCGGGTCAACGGCTGTGATCGCGCAGTGGCCGTCGCCGAGGTGGTGGCGCCGTCGGAATCGCAGTCCTCGGCGTTGGCGCGTCCGTTGCTGGTCGCGTTGGTGCGCGCGGGTGTGACCGCGACCTTCAGCGCCGCCGGGCAGCCGCGATACGGCGACCTCGCCGTCGACTCGAACCTGCCGGATGTTCGGATCGCGCTCGGCGGTCCGGACGAGAACGCCTTCACTGCAGCGGTTCTCGCCGATGCCGGTCCCGTCTATGCCGACGAGCTCTCGCGGCAACTGGGTGCCTCCGGCGCAGCCCGGGTCTGGGTACCGGCCGACGGCGCGCTGCACGAGGTCTGGCGTCCCGGCGCCGACCTGCGGGGTGCGCGGACGCTGCCGGTGCTGATCGTCGCCGGCGATCCGCTGGCCGGCGAGATCGCGGCGATGGTCGATGATCTGGGGGACTTCCGGATCGTCGTCGATCAGGAGGCACCGTCGAATGTCGCCGACGATGACGGTGACGGCCACACCGTCGCTCTGCTCAACCGCGGGATACCGGGGTTCGCCGTCGACAGCGACGGAACCTTGCACATGTCGCTGATGCGCTCGTGCAGCGGGTGGCCGTCGGGCACCTGGATCGACCCGCCGCGGCGCACCGCCCCGGACGGGTCGAACTTCCAGCTGCAGCACTGGACCCATGTGTTCGACTACGCGCTCGCTTCCGGTCGCGGCGACTGGCGGGAGTCCCGGATTCCGGCCCGCAGTTCGGAGTTCTCGCATCCGCTGATCGCGGTGGTGAATCCGGACTCGGGCACGGGCCACTTACCGCCATGGGGTTCGTTCCTCGAGATCGAGCCCGCCGGAGAGGTGCAACTCGGTGCGTTGAAGGCCGCCGGTAATCCGTTGGCCTTCGGCAGCAGTCAGCCGGTGCACCCGTCGAATGGTGTGACGATCCGTATCGTCGAGAGTCTCGGTGCGGCAAGCGAAGTCATGGTCACATCGGGGCTGCGACGGGTGTCGGACGCCGCCCGGGTGGACCTGCTCGAACAGCCGCGGATGCAGGACGCTTCCGACGGGTTGTCCCTGCACGGCTTCGAGATCGCGACGGTGCTGGCACGGTTGAACCTGCCGCAGGTGATGCAGGCCGACGACGAACTGGCGGCCGAGGCCGAAGCCGCGCAGCCGCTCTACGCGCGGTACTGGCTGCACAACCGCGGCCCCGCCCCGCTCGGCGGGCTGCCTGCCGTCGCCCATCTGCACCCCCAACAGGTGCTCGCCTCGGATTCGGTTGTGCGCCTGCGGCTTACGGTGGTCAGCGACTGCAGCGACGCAGGGCTGCACGGTAGGGTGCGACTGGTGGTACCCGACGGGTGGAGCGCGGACCCGGCCGTGCTGCCGTTCATGCTGCCGTCCGGCGAATACCTCGACACCGACGTGACGGTCTCGATGCCCGGGACAGTCCCGCCCGGGCGCTATCCGGTGCGGGCCGAACTGACGTTGACCGGCAGCCATCTGCCTGCCTCATGGCGACAGATGGTCGAGGACGTCTGCGTCGTCGACGTGAACGCGCCCGCCGAGGACGTCCTGCTGCGTCTGGTCAGCGGGCCGGATCCCGTCGAAATCGCCGCCGGCGAGACGGCGCAGCTGACGGTGACCGTCGGCACCGACGCGTGTGCGGCCGTCGCCGTCGAGGCGCACCTCATCAGCCCGTGGGGGACGTGGGAGTGGATCGGCCCCGCCGCAACGGGTATGGAGCTGGCCGCGCGCGGCACGGCCGACATCGTGTTCGACGTCGCGCCCCCGCGTGGCGCGCAGCCCGGTGAATGGTGGGCGCTGGTCCGGCTCGCCGCCGCGGGGCACCTGGTGTACTCACCGGCGGTGAAGGTAACGGTGCGATGAGGGTCGCTGCGTCGGTGGACGGCGTGCCGGTGACGGTCGCCGACATCGACGCGCGGGAAGCGCGACTCCGGGCGTCGCACATCACGGCGTCGCTGCCGCGACCGGGCACCAGCGAAGGACGTCAGCTCCGGCGTTGGCTGACACAGCTGCTGGTCGCCGAGCGGGTGGTGGCCGCCGAGGCTGCGGACCGCGCACTGACGGCCGACAATGCGCCTGCGGAGGCAGACCTGCTGCCGAACAACACGGTCCGGTTGGAGCTCGGCAGTGTGGCGTCGTCGGTCCTGGCCGATCCGTTGGCCCGCGCGCTGTTCGTCGACGTCACCGCTGGTGTCGACGTGAGCGCCGCTGCCGTGGCGTCGTACCGGTCGCGAAACCCCCTGCGGTACAACTCAGATGCCGAGATCATCGCCGATCTCCTGGGTGCGGCGCGACGGCGGGCCTTCCGGCTGTGGCTGGACGCCCGGTGCGCGGTCGTCGTACAGCTTGCGCCCGGATACGAGCATCCCGCAGATCCCCGCCAACCCGACAACACGCACCGGCACTGATGGCCGAGCTGACGCTGGCACTCGACATCGGCGGCACGAAGATCGCCGCGGGTCTGGTCGACGATCGCGGCGCGCTGGTCCACACGGCCAAGTTGCCGACACCCGACGGTGATGCCGAATCGATTTGGGCGGTGGTTGATTCGTTGATCACCGAGGCGCTGGCGAGCGCCGGCGGCCATGTGCGCGGTGTCGGCGTCGCATCGGCCGGACCGATCGACCTGCTCACTGGGACGGTCAGCCCGATCAACATCGGCCAGTGGCAACGGTTCCCGATCGTCGAGCGGGTGTCGATGACCGTCGGCGCCCCGGTGCGGCTTGCCGGTGACGGGCTGTGCATGGCGCTGGGGGAGCGGTGGCGCGGGGCGGGGCGCGGGGCCGACTACCTGCTCGGCATGGTGGTGTCGACTGGGGTGGGCGGCGGGTTGGTGCTCGACGGTGCGCCGTACGACGGCCGCACCGGCAACGCCGGGCACGTCGGCCACGTCGTCGTCGACCCGGACGGCGGGTTGTGCACCTGTGGCGGGCACGGCTGCGTCGAGACCGTCGCCGCCGGACCGCGGATGGCGCAGTGGGCCCGCGAGCAGGGCTGGACCGCGCCGGCCGGGGCCGACGCGAAAGAACTCGCCGACGCGGCGCGTGCAGGCGATGCGATCGCTCTGCGGGCGTTCAGGCGGGGCGCGACAGCGGTGGCGGCGATGATCGCGTCGGTGGGCGCGGTGTGCGACCTGGACCGCGTGGTGATCGGCGGCGGCGTGGCGAAGTCCGGTGCGCTGCTGTTCGACCCCGTGCGCGAGAAGCTGGCGTCCTATGCCGGACTCGGCTTCATCCGCGATCTGCAGGTGGTGCCCGCTGAACTGGGCGGCCACGCGGGCCTCGTCGGCGCGGCGGCGCTGTTGCGTGAGCGGGTGTAGGGGGCCGTCCGCTATCCCGTCAGCGGGGCGGGGCCGCCTGCAGGCGCAGAGCCCTGTTGATGTTGCACCTTTGTTCGTCACGGTCTTGGGGTGGCATCCGGAAAGTCGGGTTGTCCCTCTGAATGCTGGCCGCCTGCTGGTACAGCTCGATGCACGGCTTCTGAGCATTGGGTTGCGGCGTGCCGGATTGAGCGACCTCGGCGCCCCAGACCGTCAGGAGTAGCGCGGGTAGGGCGACCAGAAGGGGCACTGTGACCCACCTGGCAAATGATGTCGTTTGGCCAGCGGTAGTTGATCGCGGCGCCACCTGGGCGTCGATACCGGTGCTGTGCCGTTCACTACGCCGCAGGGCGATCGCGTAAACGATGAGAAACACACCGATGAAGACGCTCGATGCGAGCAATACGATCGGAACCGCGCTCTGCGGCTTCGAGATTGGGAGGAATTTCCACAGCCGAGCAGCGGCGGCGATGTTCAAGACGAGTAGGAAAAGACCGAGCAATATCGGTAACCAAGACAGCGGTTGCCGGTTCTCATTCTTTCTCGGATTCTTCTTCGAACCGACGTTTGCGCTGCCACCAGTGTTTACTGCGACCTCCATGCCGTCGCCCCCGCCGACCTCCTCGCTATGAGCTTCTGGAACCGTCTGACTACTTCCCCCATGGTTTGCCATGGCGACAATGCTATGCACGCGGCGCCGCCGATAACAACAGATTCAGCTAACGGGTCGTGGCGTTCGGCGGAGCCGCTGCGTCTGTGACTCCGGCGCAAATTTCGCGGTGAGAGTGACCAACCGCGTCGAACCGCACATGCGCGGCGAGCGTTTTGGCTGATCGCAGGGCGGTCGGCTATTCTTGACCGCGTTCCACCGAAGACCGTCGGTCACCGAGCAATCGGTTGAAGGTCCCGGATCACCCGGGCGGCCCACGCAGGAGGACGAGGCTCACGCTTGCTGCGCGCCCCGACCCGTCTGCGTCGGGGCGTTCGTCGTTTTCCGCCCTCCTTCCTTCTCGGCCTGACGGTTCCCATCCACGAGGAGGCATGCATGGCCAAGGCTGACAAGGCCACCGCGGTTGCCGACATCGCCGAGCAGTTCAAGGGGGCTTCGGCGACGCTGGTCACCGAGTACCGCGGGCTGACGGTGGCCAACCTCAAGGACCTGCGCCGCTCGCTCGGTGATTCCGCCACCTACACCGTCGCCAAGAACACGCTGGTCAAGCGTGCCGCGGCGGAGGCGGGCATCGAGGGCCTCGACGAGCTGTTCGTCGGGCCCACCGCGATCGCGTTCGTCCAGGGCGAGGCCGTCGACGCAGCCAAGGCGATCAAGAAGTTCGCCAAGGACCACAAGGCGCTCGTCATCAAGGGCGGCTACATGGATGGTCGCCCGCTGACCGTCGCCGAGGTCGAGCGCATCGCCGACCTGGAGTCGCGCGAGGTGCTGCTGGCCAAGATGGCCGGCGCGATGAAGGCCAACCTGTCCAAGGCCGCCGGTCTGTTCAGCGCTCCGGCGTCGCAGGTCGCCCGGCTGGCCGCCGCTCTGCAAGAAAAGAAGGCCGCCGAAGAGGCCGCGTAGCCGCGTCCTTCATCGGCATCCCACTAGCCACGAGAAGTAAGAACCAGAAAGGACCAATCATGGCCAAGCTGTCCACCGACGAGCTGCTCGACGCGTTCAAGGAACTGACGCTGCTCGAGCTCTCCGAGTTCGTCAAGAAGTTCGAGGAGACCTTCGAGGTCACCGCCGCCGCTCCGGTCGCCGTCGCGGCCGCCCCGGGTGCCGCCGCCGGCGGAGCGCCCGCCGAGGCCGCCGAGGAGCAGTCCGAGTTCGACGTCATCCTCGAGGGTGCCGGCGACAAGAAGATCGGCGTCATCAAGGTCGTCCGAGAGATCGTCTCGGGTCTGGGCCTGAAGGAGGCCAAGGATCTCGTCGACAGCGCGCCCAAGCCGCTGCTCGAGAAGGTCGACAAGGCCGCCGCCGACGACGCCAAGGCCAAGCTCGAGGCCGCGGGCGCGTCGGTGTCCGTCAAGTAGTCAGCACCCGTCGGCCGAGCCGACGAGAACACCCCGTGGGGCCAGTCTGGCAAACAGACCGGCCCCACGGCTATTTGTGGGTCTGTCACAATCTGAGCGCACCCGAATACGGACGCGGCGGCGTAGGCTACAGTGACTCAAGCCACAAGCGGGAGCGCAGGTGGCGGGGATGAAATCTGGCGGAAGGATCTCGCGTGGGCATTGGTATTCAGATCGAGGGACTGACCAAGTCCTTCGGCCCCCAGCGAATCTGGGAGGACGTCACCTTCGACCTGCCGCCGGGTGAGGTCAGCGTGCTGCTCGGCCCGTCGGGTACCGGCAAATCCGTGTTCCTGAAGTCGCTGATCGGCCTGCTGCGCCCCGAGCGCGGCAAGATCATCGTCGACGGCACCGACATCATCCAGTGCACGGCCAAGGAGCTCTACGAGATCCGCACGCTGTTCGGAGTGATGTTCCAGGACGGCGCCCTGTTCGGCTCGATGAGCCTCTACGACAACACCGCTTTCCCCTTGCGTGAGCACACCAAGAAAAAGGAAAGCGACATCCGCAACATCGTCATGGAGAAGCTCGAGCTGGTCGGTCTGGCCGGCGACGAGACCAAGTTCCCCGGCGAGATCTCCGGCGGTATGCGCAAGCGTGCCGGGCTGGCCCGCTCTCTGGTGCTCGACCCGCAGATCATCCTCTGCGACGAGCCCGACTCGGGTCTGGACCCCGTGCGTACGGCGTATCTGTCGCAGCTGCTGATCGACATCAACGCGCAGATCGACGCGACGATCCTGATCGTCACGCACAACATCAACATCGCCCGCACCGTGCCCGACAACATGGGCATGCTGTTCCGCAAGCATCTGGTGATGTTCGGTCCGCGCGAGGTGCTGCTGACCAGCGACGAGCCCGTCGTCCGTCAGTTCCTCAACGGCCGGCGCATCGGCCCGATCGGCATGTCCGAGGAGAAGGACGAGTCGACGATGGCCGAGGAGCAGGCCATGATGGACGCCGGCCACCACGACGGTGGCGTGGAGGAGATCGAAGGCGTGCCGCCGCAGATCCAGGCGACGCCGGGCATGCCGGAGCGCCAGGCCGTATACCGTCGCCAGGCCCGCGTGCGCGAGATCATGCATACCCTGCCGCCTGCCGCGCAGGAGGCCATCCGCGAGGACCTCGAGAGCAGCTCGCAGGGTCAGGGTCAGAGTCAGGGGCGTTCGTACCACGACGACGACGACGCGACCGCCCGGCACCGCACCGCCGAGGACGACGCCCCCACCGGCGCCATCCCACGCGCCCAGCAGTAGGCCGCTCCGATGAGCGTTCGGCATACCGCCCGCGCTCACCACACCACGTTCTGTCGGATCTGTGAGCCGCTGTGCGGCATGATCGCGACCGTCGAAGACGGCCGACTGACCGCGCTGCGCCCTGACAAGGACCATCCGCTGTCGGCGGGGTTCGCCTGCCAGAAGGGCATCGCGTTCACCGAGGTCGTCAACGATCCTGACCGCGTCACCACCCCGTTGCGGCGCACTCAGCCCAAGGGTCTTCGCGCAAGCGGCTCATCCGCCGACGGCGACTTCGAGCCGGTCGGCTGGGACGAGGCGATGGCCGACATCGCCGACCGGGTGGCCGCCATCCATCGGCGGCACGGTTCCGGCGCGATCGGTTGGTACTACGGCAACCCGGGGGCGTTCAGCTATTCCCACACGCTGGGCCTGACCACGTTGATGCTCGGCTTCGGACTCGGGCTGACCGGCGGCCGGGGACTGCACGTGTTCACCGCCGGTTCGCAGGACGTCAACAACCGCTTCGTCGCCAGCCAGATGCTCTACGGCACGCCGCTGGCGCTGCCGGTGCCCGACGTGCTGCGCACCGACCTGCTGATGGTGATGGGCGCGAATCCGGTTGTCTCGCACGGCAGCGTGCTGACCGTGCCGCGGATCCGCGACCGCATGCACGACATCGTCAAGCGCGGCGGTCGGGTGCTGGTGGTCGATCCGCGCAAGACCGAGACCGCGGCCCAGTTCGAGTGGCTGGGCATCGTGCCCGACGGTGACGCCTATCTGCTGCTGTCGCTGCTGCAGGTGATGTTCGGGGAGAACCTCGTCGACCGCGCCCGGTTGGCGCGGCAGGCCGACGGCGGCGTCTGGCTCGAGCAGTTGGCCCGGCCGTTCAGTCCCGAGGCGACCGCCGAGCACACCGGTATCGACCCGGAGACGGTCCGGTCGTTGGCCCGCGACCTGGTGCGCACCGAACGCGCCGCGGTGTACGGCCGCGTCGGCACCAGCATCGGCGAAAACGGAACGCTCACAACGTATCTGCTCGATGCGGTGAACCTGGTGGCGGGCAACCTCGATGTCGCCGGCGGCAGCATGTTCGGCCGGTTCGGGCTGCCGGGGGAGCGGTGGCTCAACAAGGCAGGCGGCGCGCTGCTGCGGACGATCTACTCGCGACGGCGCTCGCGAGTGGGCGGCTTTCCGTCGGTGTTGGCGTCCGAACCCGCCGGGGTGATGGCCAAGGAGATCACCACGCCGGGCCGCGGTCAGGTCAAGGCGCTGTTCGTCAGTGCCGGCAACCCGGTGCTGTCGGTGCCCAACGGTGACGAACTGGAAGAAGCATTGGACTCCTTGCAGTTGATGGTCGGCATCGACATCTACGTCAACGAGACGCTGGCGCACTGTGACTACGTGCTGCCCGCGACGACGATGTACGAGCGCGACGATTTCCCGCTGCCGTTCCAGTCCCTGCAGCCGACACCGTTCCGCCAGGCCACCGAGGCGGTCGTCGCGCCGGTCGGCCAGGCGCGGGCCGAGTGGGAGATCATCGACGACCTGACCGGCCGGCTGTGGCGTCGCACGCTCGGCTTCGCCGGGCTGGCGGGTGCACGGAAACTGTTCGGCGCGTCGGGTGTTCGGCTGAGTCCCCGGCTGCTGGTCGACGCGGTGATCCGGCTGGGTGAGGGCGGCGACCGGTTCGGTCTGCGCCGCGGGCTGAGCTTCTCGAAGCTGATCGCCGACCATCCGCACGGCGCGGTGCTGGCGCCGAACCTGCGCGACGGGGTGCTGCGCGACACGGTCGTGTACCGCGGCCGCAGGATGCGATTGCGCCACGACGAGATCGCTGCCGAGGTCGACAAGCTGGCCTGCCGCAGGGTGCCCGACGGCTATCCGATGCGCCTGATCGGCATGCGCGAGGCCAGGTCGGAGAACTCGTGGCTGCACAACTCGCCGCTGCTGATGCGCGGTGACCGGGTGCAGCAGGCGCGGATGCACGTCGATGACGCCGCGGCGGGTGGCATCGCCGACGGCGACATGGTGCGGATCGCGTCGCCCCACGGCGAGATCGAGTTGCCGGTGGCCGTCACCAAGGACATCGTCGGCGGGGTGGTCGCGGTCCCCCACGGGTGGGGGCATAAGGGCACCGCCCGGTGGCGGGTGGCCAACGATGCCGGCGGTGCCAACGTCAACCGGTTGATGTCCAGCGACCCCGCCGACATCGAGAGCCTGGCCGGGATGGCCCGATTGACCGGGGTACCGGTGCGGGTGTCGCGCGTCGAAACCGCGGCTGTGCACGCCGAGATGTGACGGTTCCCTGACGGGCCCGCCCGAATTGACGGATGCGCAATAGGTTCTATGACTATGAGCGACGAGATCGTCAGGTGGCTGGGCGCAGGCGTGGTGACGGCCGGTGTCACCGCGGCGCTGCTGACCTGTGGAACCGGGTTGGCGGCCGCCAGCACGGAGGGCGGCTCGGATGCCAACGGCACGACGGCGTCGCAGTCCCGCGACGACGACTCCGAGGCCGCCGACCCCGACCCGGACACCGATGCCGGCACCGACCCGGACACCGACGCACCGGGCGCCGACCCGCTGCGTGACGACACCGGGGCCGGCGACGACGACGAAACGGGCACCGACACCGGGGCCGACGTCGATGGCGACGAGCCCGACGAACTCGTCGAGGAGGAAACCGAAGAGACCGAAGCCCCGGTCGAGGAAGCGGATGGCGTCGGGGCGCAGCCCACCCCCCAGGCGCCGGTCGACATGTCCGACCAGACCACCGACACGCGCAAGGACGGATCCGACCCGACCGTCGAGGACCCGTCAACGCAGGCGTTCTCCACCTGGTCCCCGAGCCCGGCGCCCGAGGCTGGGCGGGTGACGTCGGAACCCGTTCCGTCGGCACCCGAAACGCTCGATCCGGCGGTCGCTTTCGCCGCCGCCGCGACCATCGCCGCGCCGGAACCGGCGATGCCCGCGGCACGCACCATGGACGCGTTCGATCTGCCGTCAGTGGAATCGACTGCCCTCGTCCAGGCCCCGGAGCCCGCGCCCGCGCGCTCGCCCACCGACGTCCTCGGCTCCATCGTGCTCAACCTGCTCACCGGAACGGCGCGGCTGTTGAATCCAGCGCCGGTCACCCCGCCGCCAAGCACGGTTCCTGCCGGTCGCACCACGCAGGCCGTTGCCGAGCAGGCGGCCCCGCTCCTGCCAGGGGCCACCAACGGCGTGACCGGCGTGCAGGTCGGCCATTCCCGGCTGGTGATCCCGGGCGCCTTCATCGGCAACTCCGTGGCCGCCGACTGGTACTTCCCGACCCAGGCCGACGGCAGCGTGGACGCCCAGGGCGTGATCTGGCTGCAGCACGGCTTCGGCGCCACCAACACGTTCTACTCCGCACTCGCCCGGGAACTGGCCGCCAAGACCAACAGCATCGTGGTCGCCCCCACGCTGTCATCCATTCCGTTCACCTTCTCCGGCGGCTGCCTTAGTTGCGCCAGCAGCCAGCAGGCCGCGTCCGCGGCATTGTTGGATCCCAACCGCACCGCCCTGATCAACAGTGCCGAGGCCGCCGGATACACCGGTTCCACCGATGCCCTGATGGGCAAGTTCGTGCTGGCCGGCCACTCCGCGGGCGGCGGGTTCGCCACCGCGGTGGCCTCGGACTACCTCAACGACGGCACCGACGCCCAGGATGCCGATTTCGTCGGCGTGCTCATGTTCGACGGCGTCTCCAACGGCGCGATGGACGGCAGCTTCACCCAACAGGTCGACGTGCTCGAGGCCGCAGGCAAGCCGATCTACCAGATCGCCGCGCCTGCGCAGGCCTGGAACGCCTTCGGCGCCACCACGAACGCGCTGTTGAGCGCCCTGCCCGGACAGTTCACCGGGGTGGTGCTGGCCGGCGGCTCGCACGTGGACTCGATGATGGGCGTCAACCCGCTGTTCGACCTCGTGCTGCAACTCGTGACCGGCCGGGTGCCTGCGGGCAACACCGCCGCGGTGTACACGCTGAGCACCGGGTGGATCAACGACATGTACGTCGGCTCGACGCCGTCGGCGCCGCAGTACGGCTTCTACGCGGCGGCCAACCAGCAGATCATCATGGGCCCCGCCGCGGCGTTGGCGCTGCCGTCGCCCGTGGCCAACCAGCTCTCCTTCGGCGGCAGAGTCCTCACCTCGGTGATCGACGCCGTCGGCAGCCTGTTCGGCTTCAGCATCCTGCCCACCCCGATCAACACCGGCAGCAACGGGCTGGACCCCGACCAGCCGGTCGTGCGGCCGGTGTACTCGAACGGCGTCACCGGTGTGCGCACGGGCAGGGCCGCGCTCGACATCCCGGTCGGCGACAACGGGTACGCCGCGCCGGCCACCTGGTACTTCCCCACCCAGGCCGACGGCACCGTGCAGGCCAACGGCCTGGTCTGGCTGCAGCACGGGTTCCTGGGCTTCAACCCGTGGTACTCGGACATGGCTCAGGCGCTGGCGCAGGAGACCAACAGCATCGTCGTCGCGCCCACCATCCCGTCGTTCGAAAGCCCACTGTGCCCGGGCTGCGTCCTGAGCGGGGAGGCCATTCGGGAGGCGGCGGCCTCGATGTTCCAGGGCTCGCGCTCCGCCTTGACCGTCAGCGCCAACAACGCAGGGCTGGACGGCCCGCTGCCCGAGAAGTTCCTCCTCACCGGCCACTCCGCCGGCGGCAACTTCGCCACCGCGGTGGGCGCGCTCATCGTCGACACACCCCAGGAGGACAACCTGCTCGGGGTGGTGATGTTCGACGGCGTCTCGCGGGCACCGCTGTTCACCGACTCGCTGCAGGCACTCGACGATGCCGAGATCGCCGTCTATCAGATCTCCGCGCCGCCGCAGCGGTGGAACGCCTGGGACGTGACCACCGAGACGATGGTGGCGACCTACCCGCTCCGGTTCAACGGCCTGCAGATCCGCAACGGCTCGCATACCGACGTCATCGCGGGTGACAGCCTGTTCGCGCAGCTTGCCGAGGTCTTGAGCTCGATCGTCGTGCGCCCCTCCCCGCCGGGCGCCAAGGCCGCGGTGCGCACGCTGGCCACCGGGTGGGTCAACGACATCTATGCCGGCAACACGACCTACTCGGAGACGATCGAGGGGCCCCTCTACGGCATCTACGGACCGGACGGAGAGACCCCCATCGCCTACGACGGGGGCAACAAGGACTTCGTCATGGGCGAGGCGACCGCCGCCACGTTGCCGGCACCGCCGCCGGTGACGGTCGAGGACTACCTGGGCACCTGGTACGAGCAGGGCAGTGTGCCGCAGTTCTTCTCCATCGGCCTGGTCAACACCAAGGCGCAGTACAGCCTGAATGCCGACGGCTCGATCCGGGTGGAGAACTCGGGGTACTACTTCACCCCCAACGGCTTGAAGTCGACCATCGTCGGTTCCGCGGTCCCGGTGAACGCCTCCAACACCCGGCTCAACGTCGGCTTCTTCTTCGGCCAGCCCTCCGCCAACGAGCCGGGCAACTACTGGATCCTCGACTACGCACCCGACTACAGCTGGGCCATCGTCAGCGATCCCAGCCGGTTCAGCGGCTACATCCTGACCCGCGATCAGGTCGTCAGCGACGCTGAGTACGACCAGCTGTTCGACCGGGCCAAGCAACTCGGGGTGCGGGGCCCGATCCTGCGCACCGGGCAGTACCCGACGGCGACTGTCGCGGTGTAAGCGAACTTTCGCCGAAACGTCGCCGGTGAGTCCACGTGGGGCGGCCGAAACGCCTCGCGGTGCTGACAACGCGCGTTATCTTGCTCGGGTTGTCGAACAGGAGGGGTCATGGTCGACCGGTTTCTGGTGTGGGTGAGTGCGGGCGTCATAACGGCAGGCATGTCGGCGGCCATGGTCGCGGGCGCGGGCGTGGCGATCGCCGATGACGCGTCAAGCGCCGGCGGCCAGGGCTCGTCCGAGTCGTCGGAAACCAGGTCCGCTGTCGGGAACGACACCGACTCGACCGTCGGAAACGACACCAAGTCCACCGTCGGAATCGATGGCGACTCCGCCGCGCCGACTCCCGGTGACACGCAGACGGAACAGGGAAGCGGCACCGACGAGGAGAAGTCGGGCGAAGAGCCCGTGGAGGAGGAGCCCGCCGACTCCGTCGACGAGGACACCGAGAACGCGGCAGGCGAGACCGAGACCACGGCTGACGCCGAAGGCCGTCCGGTGGAGCGCGTCACCGAGAACAACGACATCGAGAAGAACGACTCCGACAGCGGCGGCACAGACCGGGTGACGGTCACACCGGCGCAGCCGGAACCCACCACTGCGCCCCAGTACGCGCGCATCGTCGCCGTCGAACCTGAGACCGAGACCGTGGTCGAGAAGGACCAGCAGGCGGAGATCGGTGAACCGGCCGGGCACCAGCGCATGACGGTCGTCATCGACAACGCCGCCGACGCCGCGGAAACCCCCGAGGTGCAGGCGGTGGCCTTCGCCGCAGCGCCGACGGCAGCCGTCAACGCGACGGCGACCGCGCCGCAGATCCCCGGCATCATCCGGGTGATCGGCACGATCGTGTTCAACCTCTATGGCATGGCGACCCGGTTGCTGGGCGGACCCCCGATCCTGCCTGCCAACAGCACGGTCACCGTGCGCAGCTCGAGCCTGGTGCTGAACTGCGGCTGCGACGATGGCGACACCATCGAGGTGACGGCCGACTGGTACGTACCGAAGGCGGTCAAGGACCAGCCGCCGGAGCGGCTGATCTACCTGCAGCACGGCTTCCTGGCCAGCGGACCGTGGTACAGCCACACCGCCGCGGCCCTGGCCGAACAGACCAACAGCATCGTGGTGGCGCCCTCGATCACGTCGAACTTCCTGGCCGCGGACGCGTGCTGGCTCGGGGCTGCACCGATGCACGAAGCCATTGCGAGCCTGTTCGACGAGGGCAATCCCGCACTGGCGAACAGCGCGCTCGCCGCGGGTTATTCGGGTCCGGTGCCGGATCGTGTCGTGCTGATGGGGCACTCCCTGGGCGGCGGGGCCGTGTCGGGTGCAGCCGGTTTCATGGCCCAGGACAGCAGCATCGATCGGCTGGCCGGGGTGGTGCTGCTCGACGGCGTCGGCCTAGAGGACGGCGCGATGGCGCTCTCACTCGACGACGTGCCCGACACCATCCCGATCTACCAGCTGGCGGCACCCAAGTACTTCTGGAATCAGTTCGGGGTCGGCAGCGCCGCGCTGCAGCAGGCACGCCCGAACGCCTTCATCGGCGTGACCCTCGTCGACGGCGCCCACGTCGACACGATGCGTGGCGGCAACCCGCTGATCCAGTTTGCGCAGCAGTTGGTGTCGGGCTTCTCGAAGCCGCGCAACGTAGTGGCCGCCGAACGAATCATGGTCGGCTGGGTCAACGACATGTTCGCTGGAACGCAAGATCAGGGTGTGTATCTCGATCCGGGCCAGAAGGTGTCGATCGACACGCCGCGAGGCGACGCGACCGCCGTCGCGCTGCCGAACTCGCTGACCAAGTGGTTCCCGCTGAACTTCCTGCAGCCGTTCGTCGCGCTCGGCAACTGGATCTTCACCTTCGAGCCGATCTGCGTCGCGGCCTCGATGGGTGTGGCGGGTGGCTGCGAGGACTCGATCGCGGCCTGACGGCGCGATCCGACGTCGATTCGACGCAGAACTCCACAGCGAACAGCGTGTTATCTCTTGACGGGAAGGCTTCGAGGGGCCAATCTATTTCGCAGCAATGTGTGGACGGGTAGAGAAGTATCGAGTCGCCAGCCAGCGCCCGATCTGCCCTCGCACGCGCTGGTTGAGGAATACGCCGTCCTGCGGTACTGTTGGACGTTGCGCTGGCTGCGTCCTGCCCACCTAAACCCGCATCTGACACCGGTGTCCTAGCCTGAGCCCCGCTCAGTGATCTAGTCGCGTGCCGTTTGTTCGGGAAGTTCGTGGTCGTGAGTGGCCAGCCGAACCGACGCAGATAACGCGGCAGACGGACCGGTGCTCACCGGCTCACCCGACAGTCGCTTGAGGTGCTGGAAGGATGCATCTTGGCAGTCTCTCGCCAGAGCAAAACAGCAGAAGCTACGAAAAACTCCGTCCCCGGGGCACCGAACCGAATTTCCTTCGCAAAGCTCCGTGAGCCCCTTGAGGTTCCCGGGCTTCTCGACGTTCAAACCGAGTCCTTCGAGTGGTTGATCGGCTCCGAGGCCTGGCGGGAGAAGGCCAAGGAGCGCGGCGAGGTCACGCCCGTTGGCGGCCTCGAAGAGGTGCTCACCGAGCTCTCGCCGATCGAGGACTTCTCCGGTTCGATGTCGCTGTCCTTCTCCGATCCGCGCTTCGACGAGGTCAAGGCACCCGTCGACGAGTGCAAAGACAAGGACATGACGTACGCGGCGCCGCTGTTCGTCACGGCCGAGTTCATCAACAACAACACCGGTGAGATCAAGAGCCAGACGGTCTTCATGGGCGACTTCCCGATGATGACCGAGAAGGGCACCTTCATCATCAACGGCACCGAGCGTGTCGTGGTGTCCCAGCTGGTCCGTTCGCCGGGCGTGTATTTCGACGAGACCATCGACAAGTCCACCGAGAAGCTGCTGCACAGCGTCAAGGTGATCCCCGGCCGCGGCGCGTGGCTGGAGTTCGACGTCGACAAGCGCGACACCGTCGGCGTTCGCATCGACCGCAAGCGCCGTCAGCCGGTCACCGTGCTGCTCAAGGCGCTGGGCTGGACCAACGAGCAGATCACCGAGCGCTTCGGCTTCAGCGAGATCATGATGAGCACGCTGGAGAAGGACAACACCGCGGGCACCGACGAGGCCCTGCTGGACATCTACCGCAAGCTGCGCCCGGGCGAGCCGCCGACCAAGGAGTCGGCGCAGACCCTGCTGGAGAACCTGTTCTTCAAGGAGAAGCGCTACGACCTGGCTCGCGTCGGCCGCTACAAGGTCAACAAGAAGCTCGGCCTGAACGCCGGTGAGCCGATCACCACGTCCACGCTGACCGAAGAGGACGTCGTCGCAACCATCGAGTACCTGGTCCGCCTGCACGACGGCCAGATGGTGATGACCGTTCCTGGCGGAGTCGAGGTCCCTGTTGAAGTAGATGACATCGACCACTTCGGCAACCGTCGCCTGCGCACCGTCGGCGAGCTGATCCAGAACCAGATCCGGGTCGGCCTGTCGCGCATGGAGCGCGTCGTGCGTGAGCGCATGACGACTCAGGACGTCGAGGCGATCACGCCGCAGACCCTGATCAACATCCGTCCCGTCGTGGCGGCGATCAAGGAGTTCTTCGGCACCTCGCAGCTGAGCCAGTTCATGGACCAGAACAACCCGCTGTCGGGCCTGACCCACAAGCGTCGCCTCTCGGCGCTGGGCCCCGGCGGTCTGTCCCGTGAGCGTGCCGGCCTCGAGGTCCGCGACGTGCACGCCAGCCACTACGGCCGCATGTGCCCGATCGAGACGCCCGAGGGCCCGAACATCGGCCTGATCGGATCGCTGTCGGTGTACGCCCGGGTCAACCCGTTCGGCTTCATCGAGACGCCGTACCGCAAGGTCAAGAACGGTGTCGTCACTGATGACATTGAGTACCTGACCGCCGACGAGGAGGACCGCCACGTCGTGGCGCAGGCCAACTCGCCGATCGACGCCGACGGCCGCTTCGAAGAAGAGCGCGTCCTGGTGCGCCGTAAGGGCGGCGAGGTCGAATACGTCTCCTCCACCGAGGTCGACTATATGGACGTCTCGCCGCGCCAGATGGTGTCGGTCGCGACGGCGATGATCCCCTTCCTCGAGCACGACGACGCCAACCGCGCCCTGATGGGTGCCAACATGCAGCGCCAGGCGGTTCCGCTGGTGCGCAGCGAGGCACCGCTGGTGGGCACCGGCATGGAGTTGCGCGCCGCGATCGACGCCGGCGACGTCGTCGTCAGCGACAAGGCCGGGGTGGTCGAGGAGGTCTCCGCCGACTACATCACCGTGATGGCCGACGACGGCACCCGGCACACCTACCGGATGCGCAAGTTCGCCCGGTCCAATCACGGCACCTGCGCCAACCAGCGCCCGATCGTCGACGCCGGCGAGCGGGTCGAGGCCGGCCAGGTCGTCGCGGACGGTCCGTGCACCCAGAACGGCGAGATGGCGCTGGGCAAGAACCTGCTCGTCGCGATCATGCCGTGGGAGGGCCACAACTACGAGGACGCGATCATCCTCTCCAACCGTCTGGTGGAGGAGGACGTGCTCACCTCGATCCACATCGAGGAGCACGAGATCGACGCCCGCGACACCAAGCTGGGCGCCGAGGAGATCACCCGGGACATCCCGAACATCTCCGATGAGGTGCTGGCCGACCTCGACGAGCGCGGCATCGTCCGCATCGGCGCCGAGGTCCGCGACGGCGACATCCTGGTCGGCAAGGTCACCCCGAAGGGTGAGACCGAGCTGACCCCGGAGGAGCGGCTGCTGCGTGCGATCTTCGGTGAGAAGGCGCGCGAGGTGCGCGACACGTCGCTGAAGGTGCCGCACGGCGAATCCGGCAAGGTCATCGGCATCCGGGTGTTCTCCCGCGAGGACGACGACGAGCTGCCAGCCGGTGTCAACGAGCTGGTCCGCGTCTACGTCGCGCAGAAGCGCAAGATCTCCGACGGCGACAAGCTGGCCGGACGCCACGGCAACAAGGGCGTCATCGGCAAGATCCTGCCCGTCGAGGACATGCCGTTCCTGCCCGACGGCACGCCCGTGGACATCATCCTCAACACCCACGGTGTGCCGCGTCGCATGAACATCGGCCAGATCCTCGAGACGCACCTGGGCTGGGTGGCCAAGGCCGGCTGGAAGATCAACGGATCGCCGGACTGGGCCAGCGCCCTGCCCGAGGAGCTGATGGAGTCCGAGCCGGGCAGCATCGTCTCGACGCCGGTGTTCGACGGCGCCCGCGAGAACGAGCTGCAGGGCCTGCTGTCGGCCACGTTGCCCAACCGCGACGGCGACAAGCTCGTCAACGACGACGGCAAGGCCGAGCTGTTCGACGGCCGCAGTGGCGAACCGTTCCCGTACCCGGTGACGGTCGGCTACATGTACATCCTCAAGCTGCACCACCTGGTGGACGACAAGATCCACGCCCGCTCCACCGGCCCGTACTCGATGATCACCCAGCAGCCGCTGGGCGGTAAGGCGCAGTTCGGCGGCCAGCGGTTCGGCGAGATGGAGTGCTGGGCCATGCAGGCCTACGGCGCGGCGTACACGCTGCAGGAGCTATTGACCATCAAGTCCGACGACACCGTCGGGCGGGTCAAGGTCTACGAGGCGATCGTCAAGGGCGAGAACATCCCCGAGCCGGGCATTCCGGAGTCGTTCAAGGTGCTGCTCAAGGAACTTCAGTCGCTGTGCCTCAACGTCGAGGTGCTGAGCAGTGACGGCGCCGCGATCGAGATGCGCGACGGTGACGACGAGGACTTGGAGCGGGCTGCCGCGAACCTCGGAATCAACCTGTCCCGCAACGAATCTGCTTCTGTAGAAGATTTGGCTTAAGTAGTTACTTGGTGTGATGAGCGCTTGCGCGAAGAACCACAAGCGCCGCTAATCCCGAAAGGGGAAAGGGAGTTACGTGCTAGACGTCAACTTCTTCGATGAGCTCCGCATCGGTCTCGCCACCGCCGACGACATCCGTCAGTGGTCCTACGGCGAGGTCAAGAAGCCGGAGACCATCAACTACCGCACGTTGAAGCCAGAGAAGGACGGCCTGTTCTGCGAGAAGATCTTCGGACCGACTCGCGACTGGGAGTGCTACTGCGGCAAGTACAAGCGCGTCCGCTTCAAGGGCATCATCTGTGAGCGTTGCGGCGTCGAGGTGACCCGCGCCAAGGTGCGCCGTGAGCGGATGGGCCACATCGAGCTGGCTGCGCCCGTCACGCACATCTGGTACTTCAAGGGTGTGCCGTCGCGGCTCGGGTATCTGCTCGACCTGGCGCCCAAGGATCTCGAGAAGATCATCTATTTCGCCGCCTACGTCATCACCGACGTCGACGACGAGATGCGCCACAACGAGCTGTCCACGCTCGAGGCCGAGATGGTCGTCGAGCGCAAGGCCGTCGAGGACCAGCGTGACCTCGACCTGGCCGAGCGCAGCCAGAAGCTCGAGGCCGACCTGGCCGAGCTGGAGAAGGAAGGCGCCAAGAGCGACGTGCGCCGCAAGGTGCGCGACGGCGGCGAGCGTGAGATGCGCCAGACTCGCGACCGGGCCCAGCGCGAGCTGGACCGGCTCGAGGAGATCTGGAACACCTTCACCAAGCTGGCGCCCAAGCAGCTCATCGTCGACGAGGTGCTCTACCGCGAACTGCAGGACCGCTACGGCGAGTACTTCCAGGGTGCGATGGGCGCCGAGGCCATCAAGCGGCTGATCGAGAACTTCGACATCGACGCCGAGGCCGACGAACTGCGCGACGTCATCAAGAACGGCAAGGGGCAGAAGAAGCTTCGCGCCCTCAAGCGGCTCAAGGTGGTCGCGGCGTTCCAGAGCAACAGCAACTCGCCGATGGGCATGGTCCTCGACGCAGTGCCGGTGATCCCGCCGGAGCTGCGCCCGATGGTCCAGCTCGACGGCGGCCGTTTCGCCACGTCGGACCTCAACGACCTGTACCGCCGCGTCATCAACCGCAACAACCGGCTCAAGAGGCTGATCGATCTGGGTGCGCCCGAGATCATCGTCAACAACGAGAAGCGCATGCTTCAGGAGTCGGTGGACGCGCTGTTCGACAACGGACGTCGGGGCAGGCCCGTCACCGGACCGGGCAACCGTCCGCTGAAGTCGCTGTCGGATCTGCTGAAGGGCAAGCAGGGCCGGTTCCGCCAGAACCTGCTCGGCAAGCGCGTCGACTACTCCGGCCGTTCGGTCATCGTGGTCGGCCCGCAGCTCAAGCTGCACCAGTGCGGTCTGCCCAAGCTGATGGCGCTGGAGCTGTTCAAGCCGTTCGTGATGAAGCGGCTGGTCGACCTGAACCACGCGCAGAACATCAAGAGCGCCAAGCGGATGGTGGAGCGTCAGCGCCCGCAGGTGTGGGACGTCCTCGAAGAGGTCATCGGCGAGCACCCGGTGCTGCTGAACCGCGCACCGACGCTGCACCGCCTCGGCATCCAGGCCTTCGAGCCGCAGCTGGTGGAGGGCAAGGCGATTCAGCTGCATCCGCTGGTCTGCGAAGCGTTCAACGCCGACTTCGACGGTGACCAGATGGCCGTGCACCTGCCGCTGAGCGCGGAGGCGCAGGCCGAGGCCCGCATCCTGATGCTGTCGAGCAACAACATCCTGTCGCCGGCGTCGGGCCGTCCACTGGCCATGCCGCGTCTGGACATGGTGACCGGGCTGTACTTCCTGACGACGATGATCGACGGCGACACCGGCGAATACACCGCGGCCGCAAAGGATCAGCCGGAGTCCGGTGTGTACAGCTCGCCCGCCGAGGCGATCATGGCGATGGACCGCGGCGCGCTGAGCGTGCGGGCCAAGATCCGGGTGCGGTTGACGCAGCTGCGTCCGCCGGTCGAGTTGGAGGCCGAGCTGTTCGGCGACGAGGGCTGGAAGCCGGGCGACGCCTGGACCGCCGAGACCACGCTGGGTCGGGTGCTCTTCAACGAGCTTCTGCCGCAGGGGTATCCGTTCGTCAACGAGCAGATGCACAAGAAGGTGCAGGCGCGCATCGTCAACGACCTGGCCGAGCGCTACCCGATGATCGTGGTCGCGCAGACCGTGGACAAGCTCAAGGACGCCGGCTTCTACTGGGCCACGCGTTCGGGTGTCACGGTCTCCATGGCCGATGTGTTGGTGCCGCCGCAGAAGCAGGAGATCCTGGACCGCTACGAGAAGGAAGCGGACGGGATCGAGAAGAAATACCAGCGCGGTGCGCTCAACCACGACGAGCGCAACGAGGCCCTGGTCAAGATCTGGCAGGACGCGACCGAAGAGGTCGGTAAGGCGCTGCGGGAGCACTACCCCAGCGACAACCCGATCATCACGATCGTCGACTCCGGTGCGACCGGTAACTTCACGCAGACGCGGACGCTGGCCGGTATGAAGGGCCTGGTGACCAACCCGAAGGGTGAGTTCATCCCGCGGCCGATCAAGTCCTCGTTCCGTGAGGGCCTGACGGTGCTGGAGTACTTCATCAACACCCACGGCGCGCGAAAAGGCCTGGCCGACACGGCGCTTCGTACCGCCGACTCGGGCTACCTGACCCGTCGTCTGGTCGATGTGTCGCAGGACGTCATCGTTCGCGAGACCGACTGCGAGACCGAGCGCGGTGTGCTGGTGAAGCTGGCCGAGCCCGGCGTCGACGGATTGGTGCGCGATCAGCACATCGAGACGTCGGCCTACGCCCGCACCCTGGCCACCGACGCGGTCGACTCCGACGGCAACGTCGTCGTCGAGCGTGGCCACGACCTCGGCGACCCGGCGATCGAGGCGCTGCTGGCCGCGGGCATCACCGAGGTCAAGGTCCGCTCCGTGTTGACCTGCGCGACGGGCACCGGCGTGTGCGCGATGTGCTACGGCCGTTCGATGGCGACGGGCAAGCTCGTCGACATCGGCGAGGCGGTCGGCATCGTCGCCGCGCAGTCCATCGGCGAGCCCGGCACGCAGCTGACGATGCGTACGTTCCACCAGGGCGGCGTCTCCGGTGGCAGCGACATCGTCGGTGGTCTGCCGCGCGTGCAGGAACTGTTCGAGGCCCGCGTGCCGCGTGACAAGGCGCCGATCGCCGACGTCACCGGACGGGTGCGCCTCGAAGAGGGTGAGCGCTTCTACAAGATCACCGTCGTCCCCGATGACGGTGGCGAGGAAGTGGTGTACGACAAGCTGTCTCGTCGTCAGCGCCTCAAGGTGTTCAAGCACGACGACGGCACCGAACGCCTGCTCGCTGACGGTGACCACGTCGAGGTGGGCCAGCAGCTGATGGAAGGCTCCGCCGACCCGCACGAGGTGCTGCGTGTCCAGGGCCCCCGCGAGGTGCAGATCCACCTCGTCAAGGAGGTCCAGGAGGTCTACCGCGCTCAGGGTGTGTCGATCCACGACAAGCACATCGAGGTGATCGTCCGGCAGATGCTGCGTCGCGTCACGATCATCGACTCGGGTTCGACGGAGTTCCTGCCCGGCTCGCTGACCGAGCGTGCCGAGTTCGAGTCGGAGAACCGTCGGGTGGTTGCCGAGGGCGGCGAGCCCGCGGCGGGTCGCCCGGTGCTGATGGGCATCACGAAGGCGTCGCTGGCCACCGACTCGTGGCTGTCGGCGGCGTCGTTCCAGGAGACCACTCGCGTGCTGACCGATGCGGCGATCAACTGCCGCAGCGACAAGCTCAACGGTCTGAAGGAGAACGTGATCATCGGCAAGCTGATCCCGGCCGGTACGGGCATCAGCCGCTACCGCAACATCCAGGTGCAGCCGACCGAGGAGGCCAGGGCCGCCGCGTACACGATCCCGTCGTACGAGGATCAGTACTACAGCCCGGACTTCGGCCAGGCCACCGGTGCCGCGGTGCCGCTGGACGACTACGGCTACTCGGATTATCGGTAGGACTACCGCTAGCACTTTCTCGCCCAAACCGACGTTTGGGCGAGAAAGTGCGAGTAGATCGCGCCATTTCGTCGACCTCGGCGCGATTTGTCCGGTCACACCGCACGCCTAGACTCGGCTCCGTGCTTATCGGTTCCCATGTTCACGGAGACGACCCGCTGGCCGACGCCGCGGCCGACGGCGCAGATGTGGTCCAGTTCTTCCTCGGCAACCCGCAGAGTTGGAAGAAACCCAAGCCACGCGAGGACGCCGAGGCGCTCAGGGCGGCCACCATGCCGCTGTACGTGCATGCGCCGTATCTGATCAACGTCGCCTCGGCCAACAACCGGGTCCGCATCCCGTCGCGCAAGATCCTGCAGGACACCTGCGACGCGGCAGCCGAGGTGGGCGCGACGGCGGTCATCGTGCACGGCGGGCACGCCGACGACAACGACATGGAGGCCGGCTTCGAGCGCTGGGTCAAGGCGCTGGACTACCTGGAGAGCGACGTGCCGGTCTATCTGGAGAATACCGCAGGCGGTGACCACGCGATGGCCCGGCACTTCGACGTCATCGCGCGGCTGTGGGACCACATCGGCGACAAGGGCATCGGCTTCTGCCTGGACACCTGCCACGCGTGGGCGGCCGGTGAGGCGCTCATCGACGCCGTCGACCGCATCAAGGCGATCACCGGGCGCATCGACCTGGTGCACTGCAACGACTCCCGCGACGCGGCGGGTTCGGGTGCCGACCGGCACGCCAACTTCGGCACCGGCCAGATCGACCCGCAGCTGCTCGTCGCCGTGGTCGAGGCGGCCGACGCGCCCGTCATCTGCGAAACCTCGGACGAGGGCCGCAAGGACGACATCGCGTTTCTGCGCGACCACCTCGGCTGATCACGATCCGCTAACCGAACCACCCACGAACTGTCGGTGACGCGACGGTGAACTAGATTCATCGAATATGGCCGCGATCGACGAGTCGCCAGTTGTGGCGTCGAGCGCCGAGGTGCGGGCCAGCCGGCTCACCATCGTGCGGTGGATCGCCGTCGCGGTGTGGGCGACCGTCATCGTCTACCGGACCGTCACCCTCGGATTCGCCTTCAACCGCGAGCTGCTGCTGCTCTACATCGCCACGGGACTGCTGGCGGCCAGCATCGGGCGGGGCCGGCGCATGCTCTACGTCGTCCGCGACTGGCTGCCGTTCGCGCTGGTGCTCATCGCCTACGACCTGAGCAGGGGAGCGGCGGACATGATCGGCCGCCCGACGCTGTGGGAGTGGCCGGCCGATGCCGATCGCTGGCTGTTCTTCGGGACGGTGCCGACGGTGTGGCTGCAGGAGCAGCTCAAGCAACCGCAGCCGCCGTGGTGGGAGGTCGTCAGCAGCTGCGTCTACATGTCGTTCTTCATCCTCCCGTATGTGGTGGCTGCGGTTCTTTGGCTGCGGGACCGCGAGGAGTGGAAATCGTTCGTGCGTTTGTTCGTCGGGCTGAACTTCGTGGGGTTGTCGATCTACGCCCTGGTGCCGGCCGCGCCGCCGTGGGCAGCGGCTCGCTGCACGCCGGCCGACGTGGAAGGGGGGCCGGCCAGCGTGCGATGCATGTTCCGCTCGGCCCGCGGAGTGCCCGACGGTGGTCTGCTCGGGGCGATGCAGTCCAGTCAGGAGGGCGCGAACCCGTGGATCGAGCGGATCGTCGGCCGCGGCTGGGGCAACCTCAACATGCACACCGCCAGCGCACTGCTCGACGCGGGCCAGGCCAGCGTCAACCTCGTGGCGGCGATCCCGTCGCTGCACGCGGGCATGACCGCGGCGATCGCCGCGTTCCTGTGGCGTCGCGTGCACCGGGGATGGCGTCCCCTACTCGCCGCCTATGTGCTCGTGATGGCCTTCACGCTGGTCTACACCGCCGAGCACTACGTCATCGACATCCTGCTCGGGTGGGCGTTGGCGGCCGCGGTGATGCTCGCCGTGAAGCGATACGAAGCCTGGCGTCATGCCCGGGCGATGCGCCCGATCGACTTGGAACCGGTGCAGATGCCCGTTGCCGAGCCGCAACCCGTCGCGGCGGAACCTTGGGCGCCCGAGCCTGCCGTGCCGCAACCGGCCGAACCGGAGTCTGTCGAGCCCGCGCCGCTTCGCCGGGAGGTCGCCGAACTCGACAGTCGCTGACTCGGCAGCGCGGGGTGATTCTTCGGCGGCTGAACGGGAACGGTTAGGCCATGGAAGTCGACATCGTACTCACCGCCGTGGGCATCCTCGGGGTGGTCGTCGCGGCGCTGTCAGCCAAGATGCGCCGGCTGCCGATCTCCGAACCGCTGTTGGGTTTGGTCGCCGGGGTCCTGATCGGCCCCCAGGTGTTCGACGTGTTCCGCTTGCCGCCGATCACCGAAGCACATTCGCTGCTGCACGAGGCGAGCCGCATCCTGCTTGCGGTGTCGGTGATGGCGGTGGCGCTGCGATACCCGTTCGCCGACGTGCGGCGCTGCTGGCGTCCGGTGACTCTGCTGCTGCTGGTCGCGATGCCGGTGATGGCGATGGTGTCGGCTGCGCTGGGCTGGCTGGTGCTCTCGATTCCGCTCGCCGCAGCGGTTCTGTTGGGCGCCGCGATCTGTCCTACGGACCCGGTGCTGGCGTCAAGCGTGGTGACCGGTGAGGACGCCGAGCGGGATCTGCCTGCCCACGACCGACGGCTGCTGTCGTTGGAGTCCGGTGCCAACGACGGGTTGGCATTGCCGCTCGTCCTGGCCGCGATCGCCGTCGCCGGAGGCCTGGGCGCCGGTGCCGCGCTCGGAGAATCCCTGTGGCAGGTACTGGGAGCGGTCGCGGTCGGCGCCGGGATGGGGTCGGCCGGGGGACTGGCGCTGAAGTGGGGAGACCGGTACGGCGCCACCGCCTCGGCGCCCGCGTTGTTCTTCACCCTGGTGCTGGCACTGGGAATACTCGGCGTTGCCGGCCTCGTGCACACCGACGGCGTCCTCGCGGTGTTCGTCGGCGGTCTGGCGTTCAACCTGGTCGGGACCGGTCGGGAACGGGCGGCGGAGGTGCCCATCGACGAGGCCATCAACCGGTTCGCCGTCCTGCCGCTGTTCGTGATCCTCGGGGCGACGCTGCCGTGGGCCACTTGGTTCGAGCTGGGCTGGCGGGCGGTCGTGTTGGCGCTCGCCATCCTGGTGCTGCGGCGCATCCCGATCCTGTTGCTGCTCCGGCGTCCACTGCGACTGCAGACGCGCGATGCCCTCTACCTCGGGTGGTTCGGCCCGGTCGGGGTGTCGGCGCTGTTCTACCTCACCTTGGAGGCCGAGCGCATGGGTGTCGACGAGACGGTGCTGGCTGCCGGATGCCTCGTGCTGGTGATGAGCACCATCGCCTTCGGGCTGAGCGGGGTGCTCGGTCGCTCCCTCTACGTCAAAGCCGCAGAACGTGAGGCGGCCGCAGCTGACCGCGAGTCGGCGAAGTGATCGCATTACGTATCTTGTGCAGTCGTCGGCGAAAATGTAATAGTAGTTGCCATGGCTGAAGCCCCATCGCTCCTTGCGTCCGCAGACACGCATGTCGTCACCAATCAGACCCCTCCGCTGGAGGACCACAACCCGGCGACCTCGCCGGTTCTCGTCGAGGCGCTGATCCGCGAGGGCGGGCAGTGGGGCCTCGACGAGGTCACCGAGTTGGGCGCGCTCTCGGGTTCGCGGCAGGCGCAGCGCTGGGGCGAGCTCGCCGACCGCAACCGGCCGGTGCTGCACACCCATGACCGGTACGGTCACCGCGTCGACGAGGTCGAGTACGACCCCGCCTACCACGAGCTGATGACCGTCGCGATCCGGCACGGCCTGCACGCCGCGCCGTGGGCCGACGAGCGGCCCGGTGCACACGTCGTGCGCGCGGCCAAGACCTCGGTGTGGACGCCCGAGCCGGGGCACATCTGCCCGATCTCGATGACCTACGCCGTCGTCCCCGCGCTGCGCACCAACCCCGAGTTGGCGGCGGTGTACGAGCCGCTGCTGGTGAGCCGGGACTACGACCCCGAGCTGACGGTGCCGACCGCGAAGGCCGGTATCACCGCGGGGATGTCCATGACCGAGAAGCAGGGCGGCTCCGACGTGCGCGCCGGGACCACCGAGGCGACGCCCAATGGCGACGGAAGCTACTCCCTGCGGGGTCACAAGTGGTTCACCTCGGCGCCGATGTGTGACATCTTCCTGGTGCTCGCGCAGGCGCCCGGCGGCCTGAGCTGCTTCCTGCTGCCACGGATTCTGCCCGACGGCAGCCGCAACCGGATGTTCCTGCAGCGGCTGAAGGACAAGCTCGGCAACCATGCCAACGCCTCCAGCGAAGTGGAGTACGACGGCGCCACGGCCTGGTTGGTGGGCGAGGAGGGTCGCGGTGTGCCGACCATCATCGAGATGGTCAACCTCACCCGGCTGGACTGCACCCTGGGCAGCGCGACGAGCATGCGCACCGGCCTGAGCCGGGCGATCCACCACGCCCAGCACCGAAAGGCGTTCGGCGAGTATCTGATCGACCAGCCGCTGATGCGCAACGTGCTGGCCGACCTGGCGGTCGAGGCGGAGGCGGCCACCATCATCGCGATGCGGATGGCCGGCGCCACCGACGCCGCCGTGCGCGGCGACGAGCGCGAGACGCTGCTGCGCCGGATCGGGCTGGCCGCCGCAAAGTACTGGGTGTGCAAGCGGGCGACCCCGCACGCGGCTGAGGCCATGGAATGCCTCGGCGGCAACGGCTATGTCGAGGACTCGGGCATGCCGCGGCTGTACCGCGAGGCGCCCCTGATGGGGATCTGGGAGGGGTCGGGCAACGTGAGCGCACTGGACACGTTGCGCGCCATGGCGACCCGGCCGGAGTGCATCGACGTGCTGTTCGACGAACTGGCGTCGACGGCCGGTTCGGATCCGCGACTGGACGGCCACGTCGACGCGCTGCGGCCCGAGTTGGGCGACCTCGAGACCATCCAGTACCGGGCGCGCAAGGTCGCCGAGGACATCAGCCTGGCGTTGCAGGGTTCGCTGCTGGTGCGCCACGGGCATCCGGCCGTCGCCGAGGCGTTCCTGGCCACCCGGATGGGTAAAGCCTGGGGCGGTGCGTTCGGAACGTTGCCGACCGGCCTCGACCTGGCGCCGATCCTCGAGCGGGCGCTGGTCAAGGGATGACGGGCCTCCGCGGAATAGCATTCCGGGCGGTCACGACGGCTGTTTCACAGCCAGGAATGCTATTTCGGCGCAAGAGGGAGATGACGGCGTGACGCACGCGATCAGGCCCGTCGACTTCGACGACCTCAAGACGATGACGTACGAGGTCACCGACCGGGTCGCGCGCATCACCTTCAACCGGCCCGAGAAGGGCAACGCGATCGTCGCCGACACTCCCTTGGAACTGTCGGCGTTGGTGGAGCGGGCCGACCTCGACCCGAACGTGCACGTGATCCTGGTTTCCGGTCGCGGAGAGGGCTTCTGCGCGGGTTTCGACCTGTCCGCCTACGCCGAGGGCTCCTCGTCGGCGGGTGGCGGCAGCCCGTACCGCGACACCGTGCTGTCGGGCCGCAGGCAGGCGATCAACCATCTGCCCGATCAGCCGTGGGACCCGATGATCGACTACCAGATGATGAGCCGCTTCGTCCGCGGCTTCTCCAGCCTGCTGCACTGCGACAAGCCGACGGTGGTCAAGATCCACGGCTACTGCGTGGCGGGCGGCACCGACATCGCACTGCACGCCGACCAGGTGATCGCGGCCGCCGACGCCAAGATCGGGTATCCGCCCACCCGGGTGTGGGGCGTGCCCGCAGCGGGGATGTGGGCACACCGGCTCGGTGATCAGCGTGCCAAACGCCTTTTGCTGACCGGTGATTCGATCACCGGGGCGCAGGCGGCCAAGTGGGGGCTGGCGGTGGAGGCGCCGTCGGCTGAGGATCTCGACGAGCGCACCGAGCGGCTGGTCGAGCGGATCGCCCGCGTGCCGATCAACCAACTGATCATGGTGAAGCTGGCGATGAACTCGGCACTGCTCAACCAGGGCGTGGCCAACAGCGCGATGATCTCGACGGTGTTCGACGGCGTCGCGCGCCACACGCCCGAAGGTCACGCGTTCGTCGCGCAGTCCCGCGAGCACGGGTTCCGCGAGGCGGTGCGCCAGCGTGACGAACCGTTCGGCGACCACGGCCGCAGGACGTCCGGGGTGTAGCGCCGCAATGGCCAAGTCGCTGTCGCGGATGACGGCGCGCTCCGTCGTGCTGAGCGTGCTGCTCGGTGCGCATCCGGCGTGGGCCACCGCTAGCGAATTGATCCGGCTCACGGCCGATTTCGACATCAGGGAGCCCACGGTGCGGGTGGCGCTGACGCGGATGGTCGCCGGCGGTGATCTGGTGCGGTCCCAGGACGGCTACCGATTGTCGGACCGGCTCCTGGCCCGTCAGCGTCGTCAGGACGAGGCGATCGACCCGCGGCTTCGCGACTGGCACGGCGAGTGGACGACGCTGGTGGTGACCAGCGTGGGCGTCGACGCACGTACCCGGGCCGGCTTGCGGAACATGTTGCACGACAGCCGCTTCGGGGAACTGCGGGAAGGGGTGTGGATGCGACCCGACAATCTGGCAGCGGAGGTGCCTGCCGAGGTGCACCGCCGGGTGCGGGTACTGCGATCGCGCGACGCCGACCCCGCTGACCTGGCCCGCCGGCTTTGGGACCTGTCGCGGTGGGCGCGTACCGGACATCGGCTGCTGGCCGAGATGGATTCGGCCGCCGACGTTCCCGGGCGGTTCGTCGTCGCGGCCGCGTCGGTGCGCCACCTGCTGACCGATCCGGTGCTGCCCGCCGAACTGCTGCCCGACGACTGGCCCGGTGCGCGGTTGCGGGGTTCCTACAATGACTTCGCCGCGGAGTTGTCCATGCGGCGCGATGGTGCCGGATTGTCGCTCACGCGACGTGACGAACTGATGGAGGCGACATGACCGGTGGTGGAGTGCGGGTCGAGCGCAACGGCCCGGTGACGACGGTCATCATGAACCGTCCGGAGGCGCGCAACGCCGTCAACGGCCCCGCCGCGGCCGAGCTGTACGCCGCGTTCGACGAGTTCGACAAGGACGACTCGGCCTCGGTGGCCGTGCTGTGGGGCGACAACGGAACCTTCTGCGCCGGAGCCGATCTCAAGGCGTTCGGCACCCCCGACGCCAACCCCGTCCATCGCAGCGGTCCGGGCCCCATGGGTCCGAGCCGCATGGCGCTGTCCAAGCCGGTGATCGCGGCGGTCAGCGGCTACGCCGTCGCCGGCGGGCTGGAACTGGCGTTGTGGTGCGACATGCGGGTGGTCGAGGAGGACGCGGTCCTGGGCGTGTTCTGCCGCCGGTGGGGTGTGCCGTTGATCGACGGCGGCACCGTGCGGTTGCCGCGGCTGATCGGGCACAGTCGCGCCATGGACCTGATCCTGACCGGACGTGCCGTCGACGCCGCCGAAGCGCTGTCGATCGGACTGGCCAACCGCGTGGTGCCCAAAGGTGAAGCGCGCCAACATGCCGAGGAACTCGCCGCCGAACTGGCCGGGTTGCCGCAGCAGTGTATGCGCGCCGACCGGTTGTCGATGCTCAACCAGTGGGGGCGAGCCGAGGCCGAGGCGATGGATTTCGAGTTCGGCAGCATGTCGCGCGTCGCCGCCGAATCACTGGAGGGCGCGGCGCGGTTCGCCGCCGGCGCCGGCCGTCACGGCGCGAGCGCGTGACTGGGTCCACGTTCGTCAGGTGAGGGTTAGGCCCTGCTGATCGTGTTGTTGGCGCCGGTGTCGTTGACCCTTGGGTCACCTTCCTGATAGGTGACGGTGTTGTTCAGGCCGACGACGGACAGTTCCTGCTCGACCCGCTCGAAGGTGACCTTGTTGTCGGCGCCGCCGATGTTGACGCTGGCGCAGGTGCCCTTGACGGTCAGCGTGTTGTTCGAGCCGCCGATGTTCAGTGACTTGCCGTCGGCGCAGTCGATGTCGGCCGTCGTGCCGAACGAGCCGTAGTTGATGGTGTTGCCGACCTCGACCTGGGCGCCCTCGTCTCCGGCGGTCGCGGTCGGAGTCGGACTGTCCGAACTCTCCGACCCGCAGCCGGCGAGCACGACGGCGGCGACGGCGGCCGCGGCGGCGTAACCGCGGGTCCTCACGCCGGCACCTTGTTGATGCGGTTGGTCATGCCCAGTTCGCGGCCGCGGTCCCACACCAACGGGGCTCCGTTCTTGTAGAGCACCGTCTGATCCCAGCCGTAGACCGTGATGTCGTTGACCACGTTGTCGGCCACCACGATGTTGTTGTTGCCCTGCGTGGTCACCGCCCAGCAGCTCCCGAGCGCGGTGATCTGGTTGTTGGCGCCGTTGACGAGCAGCGTGGAGTTCTTGCAGTCGATGGTCTCGACGATGCCGATACCCGTGATGTGGGTGTCGGTCCCCCGGTGGCTACCGACGACGCCGGTGTCGGCGCAGTTGCGCGCCAGCGGGTAGCAGACCACCGGTTCCGCCTGTGCGCCGGGAGCGGCCACGAGCAGCGGAAACGCGAAGGTGGATGCCGCAAGTGACCGGGCTACAACAGTCCACGTCATGGAGGAGAGCGTACGTCGTCGAGCCTTGGTCTCGGCAAGGTTCGGCCGAGTCGCCATCGGGCGGCGCGCTGGGTAGCGTGAGCGGCGATGCGTTGGCGGTTCGGTCCGATTGCTGTCACGGCGATCGTGGCGGTGGTGACGGTGGCAGGGTGTGCTGAAACCGTCGACGGAAGCGCGCTGCGGGCCCGCCCGGAGGTCCCCGACCCGGACCGCAGCTACGGCTACGTCGACGACCGCTGCGGCCTGCTCGTCGACGAGACCGTGCAGGAGACTCTCGGCGCCGACGGGGTGACCCGCCCGTACAGCGGCGCGGTCTGTCAGTACGTGTTGTTCCGTGGCGAGGAGACGGTCGATGCCACCTACTCGTGGTTCGAATCGGGCACGTTGGACCGCGAGCGCACGGTGGCCGCCGAGCGTGGCGCCGAGGTCACCGACATCGTCGTCGAGCGCCACGAGGCGTTCACGGCGCGCCGCGACATCACCGGCGCGGCGTGCTCGGCGACGGCGGCCGCAGGCAGCGGCGTGCTGAGTTGGTGGGTGCAGTTCCGCGGCCGGTCGGCCGGTGATCCCTGCGCCGAGGCCGAGGAGCTGCTGTCGGCCACGCTGCGGGCGGAGATGTGACCGTGCGGTTGCGATATACCACCACCGTCGCGGCGGCGGTGTGCGTGCTGCTGGCCGGCTGCGGTTCGGGTGAGAATCGGCCACCCGCAGCGCCGTCACCGTCCGCGCCGGGTGGTGGGTTCGACAGCGTCGACTGCAACGGCATCACCGACGCCGACATCGCCGACGCGGCGGGCGGCGCCGAGTTCAGTCCGGCCGTGGTCAGCGATGCCGGCTGCTTCTGGCAGGAGAACTCGATGTTCGGCACCGTCGGCGCGGGGATGGGCATCTCGACGTGGTGGTACCGCGGCAGCGACATGGACACCGAGCGCAAGCTCGAACAACAGGCCGGCCGCACGCTGACCGAGCTGTCGGTCGACGGCAACAAGGGGTTCAAGGCCTCCGACGCCAACGCCTGCAGCTTCTACGTGGCCAAGGGCGGCGACGTCATCACCTGGTCGATCCAGACGATGAACCCCTCGACACTGCCCGAACTGTGCTCGGTCACCGAGCAACTCGCCGAGCTCAGTCAGGAGCGCGTCAACTGAGTCCGCGGAAACTAGAGGTGTTAGTTTTCTCGCGGAGCATCAGCGACCCGAAGGGCGAGCCCATACATGACACCGCCGGAGCAGACCTCGGATGTCGCCCGGCCGTCGGCATCCGTCGGCACCGGCCGACGAGCATCGCGGCTCAGCCGTGACTCGATCGTCAACGCCGCACTGACGTTCCTCGACCGGGAGGGCTGGGACGCGTTGACGATCAACGCGCTGGCAACCCAGCTCGGCACCAAGGGCCCATCGCTGTACAACCACGTCACCAGCCTCGACGACCTGCGACGGACGGTGCGGATGCGCGTCGTCGGGGACATCATCGACATGCTCAACACGGTGGGGCAGGGCCGGACCCGCGACGACGCGGTGATGGTCATGGCGAGCGCCTACCGCAGCTACGCCCATCACCATCCGGGGCGTTATTCGGCGTTCACCCGGATGCCGCTCGGCGGGGACGACCCCGAGTTCACCGATGCGACACGGGCCGCCGCGGCACCGGTCATCTCGGTGCTGGCGTCCTACGGACTCGAGGGTGAGAACGCGTTCTATGCGGCGCTGGAGTTCTGGTCGGCGATGCACGGCTTCGTGCTGTTGGAGATGACCGGAGTGATGAACGGCATCGACACCGACTTGGTGTTCACCGACATGGTGCTGCGGCTGGCCTCCGGAATGGAGAGGCGCTGAGCGGCGCTTGACGCATCCACAGCGGAAGTAGACCTGACCTGCGGTTAGGCTGATTCCGACGGGTTTGGAGCGCTGACCGCTGGCTGGTATCGTGGACGATCGTGCCTGGCAGATAAGGCGCATCGCGGGTGCGGTCACCAAATAGACCTGCGAAGCGTGCCTGCACGCCGGGCCAATTCGCATGTCGCCGTGCCCTGACATTGAGGCAAAGCCTTCGAATTGCCTCAGGCGGGTGCGTGCGACACACCCGATCGCGGGGTACGCGGACGGGTCGAAACAGCAGTACAGAGACTTGAGAACTGAAGAGCAACCAGAAGAGCAACACAGAAAGCCGGTAGATGCCAACCATTAACCAGCTGGTCCGCAAGGGTCGCCGCGACAAGGTCGCCAAGGTGAAGACCGCGGCCCTCAAGGGCAGCCCGCAGCGCCGTGGCGTGTGCACCCGCGTGTACACCACCACCCCGAAGAAGCCGAACTCGGCGCTTCGCAAGGTCGCGCGCGTGAAGCTGACCAGCGCGGTCGAGGTCACCGCCTACATCCCGGGCGAGGGCCACAACCTGCAGGAGCACTCGATGGTGCTCGTGCGTGGCGGTCGTGTGAAGGATCTGCCGGGGGTGCGTTACAAGATCATCCGCGGCTCGCTGGACACCCAGGGTGTCAAGAACCGCAAGCAGGCCCGCAGCCGCTACGGCGCGAAGAAGGAGAAGAGCTGATGCCGCGCAAGGGACCCGCGCCCAAGCGTCCGTTGGTCAACGACCCGGTGTACGGGTCGCAACTGGTCACCCAGCTGGTCAACAAGGTTCTGCTGGACGGGAAGAAATCGCTCGCCGAACGCATTGTCTATGGTGCGCTCGAGCAGGCTCGCGAGAAGACCGGCACCGATCCGGTCGTCACCCTCAAGCGGGCCATGGACAACGTCAAGCCGGCCCTCGAGGTTCGCAGCCGCCGCGTCGGCGGCGCCACCTACCAGGTTCCGGTCGAGGTGCGGCCGGACCGCTCGGTGACGCTCGCCCTGCGCTGGCTGGTGAGCTTCTCCAAGCAGCGCCGCGAGAAGACCATGATCGAACGCCTGGCGAACGAGATCCTCGACGCCAGCAACGGCCTGGGTGCCGCAGTCAAGCGGCGCGAGGACACCCACAAGATGGCCGAGGCCAACCGCGCCTTCGCGCACTACCGCTGGTGATCGCCGCCGGCGCGCAGTGTGGCCGCCGGCGTAGCCAACAACAGCAACTACCAAGCGAAAGAGAAGACTTCTGTGGCACAGAAGGACGTGCTTACCGACCTGAACAAGGTCCGCAACATCGGCATCATGGCCCACATCGATGCCGGTAAGACCACGACCACCGAGCGGATCCTCTACTACACCGGTATCTCCTACAAGATCGGTGAGGTCCACGACGGCGCCGCCACGATGGACTGGATGGAGCAGGAGCAGGAGCGAGGGATCACGATCACCTCGGCCGCGACCACCTGCTTCTGGAACGACCATCAGATCAACCTGATCGACACCCCCGGCCACGTCGACTTCACCGTCGAGGTGGAGCGGTCGCTGCGTGTCCTCGATGGCGCCGTCGCCGTCTTCGACGGCAAGGAAGGCGTGGAGCCGCAGTCCGAGCAGGTGTGGCGCCAGGCCGACAAGTACGACGTCCCGCGCATCTGCTTCGTCAACAAGATGGACAAGCTGGGCGCCGACTTCTACTTCTCGGTGCGCACCATGGAGGAGCGTCTCGGCGCCAACGTCATCCCGCTCCAGCTGCCGATCGGCTCGGAGAGCGACTTCGAGGGCGTCGTCGACCTGGTCGAGATGAAGGCCAAGGTGTGGAGCGCCGAGGCCAAGCTCGGCGAGAAGTACGACGTCGTCGAGATCCCCGCCGAGCTGGCCGAGAAGACCGAGGAGTACCGCACCAAGCTGCTCGAGACCGTCGCCGAGACCGACGAGGCGCTGCTGGAGAAGTACCTGGGCGGCGAGGACCTGTCGGTCGAGGAGATCAAGGGTGCGGTCCGCAAGCTGACCATCAGCTCGGAGGCCTACCCCGTGCTGTGCGGCAGCGCGTTCAAGAACAAGGGCGTGCAGCCCATGCTCGACGCGGTCATCGACTACCTGCCCTCGCCGCTGGACGTGCCGCCTGCCGTGGGCCACGTGCCGGGCAAGGAGGACGAGGAGGTCACCCGCAACCCGTCCGTCGACGAGCCGTTCTCGGCGTTGGCGTTCAAGGTGGCGACGCACCCGTTCTTCGGCAAGCTCACCTACGTGCGCGTGTACTCGGGCACCGTCGAGTCCGGTTCGCAGGTCATCAACGCGACCAAGGGCAAGAAGGAGCGGCTGGGCAAGCTGTTCCAGATGCACTCCAACAAGGAGAACCCGGTCGACCGGGCCTCGGCTGGGCACATCTACGCCGTCATCGGCCTCAAGGACACCACCACCGGTGACACCCTGAGCGACCCGAACGAGCAGGTCGTCCTGGAGTCGATGACCTTCCCCGATCCGGTGATCGAGGTGGCCATCGAGCCGAAGACCAAGAGCGACCAGGAGAAGCTCGGCACGGCGATCCAGAAGCTGGCCGAGGAGGACCCGACGTTCAAGGTCCACCAGGACGACGAGACCGGCCAGACCGTCATCGGCGGAATGGGCGAGCTGCACCTCGACATCCTCGTCGACCGGATGAAGCGCGAGTTCAAGGTCGAGGCCAACGTCGGCAAGCCGCAGGTGGCCTACCGCGAGACCATCAAGCGCCCGGTGGAGAAGGTCGAGTTCACCCACAAGAAGCAGACGGGTGGCTCCGGACAGTTCGCGAAGGTCATCATCAGCGTCGAGCCGTTCAAGGGGGAGGACGGGGCGACCTACGAGTTCGAGAACAAGGTCACCGGCGGCCGTGTCCCCCGGGAGTACATCCCGTCGGTCGACGCCGGCGCCCAGGACGCGATGCAGTACGGCGTGCTGGCCGGTTATCCGCTGGTCAACCTCAAGGTGACGCTGCTCGACGGCCAGTACCACGAGGTGGACTCGTCGGAAATGGCGTTCAAAGTAGCGGGCTCACAGGCGCTGAAGAAGGCCGCCCAGGCCGCTCAGCCGGTGATCCTCGAGCCGATCATGGCGGTCGAAGTGACCACACCCGAGGACTACATGGGTGAAGTGATCGGTGACCTGAACTCCCGCCGTGGTCAGATCCAGGCCATGGAGGAGCGGGCCGGTGCCCGCGTCGTCAAGGCGCAGGTGCCGCTGTCGGAGATGTTCGGCTACGTCGGCGACCTTCGGTCGAAGACCCAGGGCCGGGCGAACTACTCCATGGTGTTCGACTCGTACGCCGAAGTACCGGCGACCGTGTCGAAGGAGATCATCGCGAAGGCGACGGGTCAGTGAGAATCGAGGCGCGCCAGCGCCGAGGCTCGGAGCTGATCCGGAGTCGAGCAACGGAATCAGCGAAGGCGACGGGTCAGTAAGACTGACCTGCCGTCTCTGCGGGGACCAACAACTGCAAAGATCACTGCTTAACAACAAGCACCAACACAGTCCAGGAGGACCACACAGTGGCGAAGGCGAAGTTCGAGCGGACGAAGCCGCACGTCAACATCGGGACCATCGGTCACGTTGACCACGGCAAGACGACGCTGACCGCAGCAATCACCAAAGTGCTGCACGACAAGTTTCCCGATTTGAACGAGTCGCGCGCATTCGACCAGATCGACAATGCGCCTGAGGAGCGTCAGCGCGGCATCACGATCAACATCTCCCACGTGGAGTACCAGACCGACAAGCGCCACTACGCGCACGTCGACGCCCCGGGTCACGCCGACTACATCAAGAACATGATCACCGGCGCCGCCCAGATGGACGGCGCGATCCTGGTGGTCGCGGCGACCGACGGCCCGATGCCGCAGACGCGTGAGCACGTGCTGCTCGCCCGCCAGGTCGGTGTGCCCTACATCCTGGTCGCGCTGAACAAGGCCGACGCGGTTGACGACGAGGAACTGCTCGAGCTCGTCGAGCTCGAAGTTCGTGAACTGCTCGCGGCTCAGGAATTCGACGAGGAAGCCCCGGTCATCAAGGTCTCGGCGCTCAAGGCGCTCGAAGGCGACGAGAAGTGGGTCGAGTCGATCGTGGAGCTCATGGAGGCGGTCGATGAGTCGATTCCGGACCCGGTCCGCGAAACCGACAAGCCGTTCCTCATGCCCGTCGAGGACGTCTTCACGATCACCGGCCGCGGCACCGTGGTCACCGGTCGTGTGGAGCGCGGTGTGGTCAACGTGAACGAGGAAGTCGAGATCGTCGGAATCCGCCCCGGCACCACCAAGACCACGGTCACCGGTGTCGAGATGTTCCGCAAGCTGCTCGATCAGGGCCAGGCCGGTGACAACGTCGGTCTGCTGCTGCGCGGTATCAAGCGTGAGGACGTCGAGCGCGGCCAGGTCGTCGTGAAGCCCGGCACCACCACGCCCCACACCGACTTCGAGGGTCAGGTCTACATCCTGTCCAAGGACGAGGGTGGCCGGCACACGCCGTTCTTCAACAACTACCGTCCGCAGTTCTACTTCCGCACCACGGACGTGACCGGCGTCGTGACGCTGCCGGAGGGCACCGAGATGGTGATGCCCGGTGACAACACCGACATCTCGGTCAAGTTGATCCAGCCCGTCGCGATGGACGAGGGCCTGCGCTTCGCGATCCGCGAGGGCGGCCGCACCGTCGGCGCCGGCCGGGTGACCAAGATCGTCAAGTAGTTCGCTGCAGCGAAGCGGCGCTCACCTTTCGGGGTGGGCGCCGCTTGTGCGCTTGTGCGCTTGTGCGCCCAAACCGACGTATGGGCGACGAAGTGCGGGAGGAATTCGCCCTTTCGTCGATCTCGGCAAACGTGTACGGCTGTAACAGGCGGCGCCGCCGAGCCGATGTACTTCCCGAATGCCCTGGTCGGGGCGCAGAGAGGTTAGGGTCCATGTTCCGTCGTTTCACCACGCTCGCCAGCGCCGCGGCCGTCGCGGGCGCCGCCTTTGTCGGCGCGTCTGCTGGAGTCGCCGCCGCCCAGACCGACTGCCCCGACGTGCACTGGATGGGCGCCGCGGGCTCCGGGCAGCGCGACGGCGACCTCAGCGCCAATGCGGGCATGGGTGACGACATCTACCAGTCCTACCGCGATCTGCAGCAGAAACTGGCCGCCGACGGACGCACGATGACCGCCGAGGCGGTCGAGTATCCCGCCGTCGCCGTGCCCGACGACGACGGCGGTGTCGGTGACTGGCTGGGCTTCATGGGCAGCGTCGACACCGGGGCCACCGCGCTCGGTGCGCAATACGCCGCGTTCTCCGCGAAGTGCCCGACGTCGAAGGTGATCCTCGCCGGTTACTCGCAGGGGGCCATGGTGGTGCACCGCAACCTGCACACGCTGGGCGCCAACCCGAACGTGGCGGGTGCGCTGCTGATCGCCGACGGCGACCGCCTGCCTGCCGACCCGACCATCAACATCGGCTCGGTGACGTCGGTGCCCGGCGCCGGTAAGGGCGTCGCGCAGGACTGGCCCATCCTGGCCCACGCTCCGGCGCCGCTGCCGCCGGCCATCGGCGCCCGCACCATTAGCGTGTGCGAGCTCGGCGACGCGGTCTGCGACTACGACCCCGAAGCAGAGGAGACCTCGCCGATCGCGACGGTCATCCACACCGGCTACACCAACAGCACCGGCGGGTACCGCTGGACGCAGCCGCTGTACGAGCTCCTCGGGCCTGCGGGAATCGCGGAGGCGCCCGCCGAGCCGATCACGCCGCTGGCTGCGACGGCACCGACGCCCTAACCGCGCGACGATCCGGCTCACGGGCCGCGATTCGGCGTTAATCTGTCACGCACAAACGTGAGTGACGGGAGCATGGCCGTGTCCACTTTCTGGCGTTACGTCCGGATTCAGGCGTTCGTGCTGTTGTGCGGCATCGTCGGCCCGATCTTCCTGGTCATCTACTTCGCCACCGGGCCGAACCCGATGCTGCAGTGGATGTTCTGGACCGGCCTGCTGATCACCGCGGCCGACGTGTTGATCGCGCTGGCGATCACTGCCGCGGGCGCCAAGTCGGCGGCCAAGACGGCCGCCCTGGAGCAGACCGGCGTGCTGGCGCTGGCCCAGGTCACCGGCATCCAGGAGACCGGCACCCGGATCAACGAGCAGCCGCTGGTCAAACTCGATCTGCAGATCTCCGGACCCGGGCTCGTGCCGTTCGCCACCCAGGACCGCGTCATCGCGTCGATCGCCCGACTGCCGATGATCACCAACCGGAAACTGGTGGCGCTGGTCGACCCGATGACCAACGAATACCAGATCGACTGGGAGCGCAGCGGTTTGGTCAGCGGACTGATGCCCGCCAACTTCACCATCGCCGAGGACAACACGAGCTACGACCTGACCGGTCAGGCCGGCCCACTGATGGAGATCCTGCAGATTCTCAAGGCCAACAACATCGGCCTGAACAACATGATCGACCTGCGATCGAACCCCGCTGCGCGGCAACAGGTCCAAGAGGTCGTCCGTCGCGCCGCAGCGCAGCAGGCGCCCGCCCCGCCCGCCGCTGCCGCGGCGGCGCCCACCGCGGCCACGGTGGCCGCGCCCGAGATGTCCACCGCCCAACGGTTGCAGGAACTCGAGACGCTGCGTGCCACCGGCGCCATCTCGAACGAGGAGTACACGGCCAAGCGCCAGCAGATCATCGCCGACCTGTGACGGGTCCTGGGTCCTCAGGTCCGATAGGCCACTAGAACACGTTCCAGTTCGACTGTTAGCGTGAAGGCAGCGGTCGCACCGGCGCGAGCGACCGCTTTTGTACGGGTCTGGGCGGCGTGTCGCTGTTCAGACACGGTCGCTCGCGCCAACTGAGAGGAGCAGCGGTGACGGCGACGAACCGACCCCTGGACGGCCGCGTGGCGTTCATCACCGGGGCCGCGCGCGGCCAGGGCCGGGCGCATGCGGTCCGGTTGGCCGAGGAGGGCGCCGACATCATCGCGATCGACGTCTGCGCGCCGATCTCCGAGAGCATCACCTACCCGATGGCCACCTCCGAAGAACTCGCCGAGACGGTTCGACAGGTCGAGGCGACGGGCCGCAAGGTCCTCGCTCGTGAGGTCGACATCCGCGACCTGGCGGCGCTGCAGCAGGTCGTCGCCGACGGGGTGGAGCAGTTCGGGCGGCTCGACATCCTGATCGCCAACGCCGGGGTGCTCAGCTGGGGCCGCATCTGGGAGATGTCGGAAGAACAGTGGGACACCGTCATCGACGTCAACCTCAACGGCACATGGCGCACCATCCGCGCGGCCCTTCCCGCGATGATCGAAGCGGGCAACGGCGGTTCGGTGGTCATCGTCAGCTCGTCGGCCGGCCTGAAGGCGACACCCGGCAACGCCCACTACGCGGCGTCCAAGCACGGCCTGACCGCGCTGACCAACTCGCTGGCGATCGAGGCAGGCGAGTTCGGTATCCGGGTCAACTCGATTCATCCGTACTCGATCGAGACCCCAATGGTCGAGAAGGACGCGATGATGGCGATCTTCGCCAAGTACCCGAGCTATCTGCACAGCTTCGCGCCCATGCCGTATCAGCCGGTCGACGAGGAGAACAAGGGGCTGCAGGGTTTCATGGAGCCCGAAGAGGTGGCCGACGTCGTCGCGTGGCTGGCCGGTGACGGCTCGAAGACGCTGTCGGGCAGCCAGATCGCCGTCGACCGCGGCGCCATGAAGCACTGACCGCCGACCGCCCGTGCTAGCCCGGTAGCACGAGTACCGGCACCGGGCTGTGCCGAACGATCTTGGTGCCCCGGGAGCCGAGAAACACCCGCGCGATCGGGCCCGCCGGCGAGGTGCCCAGCGCGAGCAGTTCACCGTCGAGCCATTCCGCGGCGTCGAGCGCCGCGGACCAGTCGTTGCCCGTGACCACTTGCAGCACCACGTCCTCGCCGACGACACCGTCGTCCTGCAACTGGGACAGGTGCTGTCGAACCTGGCCTGCCCACGCCTCGAGGATCGAGTCTTCGGCGTGAAGGCCGACCTCGGGCGGATACATCGTGCGCCCGCGCACCGCGAACGTCACCACCCGCATCGGCACCCTGAGCCGCTTGGCAAGCGCCGCAACGCGTTCCACGACCGCGACCGACTCCGTCGTGCCGGGGTAGGCGCAGGTGATGCGCGTGAGCCCGCCCGCCTTCGTGCCAAGGTAACCGCGCGGGCTGACCGCCACCGGCGCCGAGCACGAGTGCAGCAGCCGGTCCGCCGTAGACCCCACGACCACCTGGCCGAGCTTGCCGTCGGAGGCCGAACCCAGCACCAACACGTCGGCATCGAGCTCGGCGACCGCTTGGTGCAGTCCACCGGACGCCGACCGGTGAGCGACCTTGTGATAGCTCACATCGAGGTTCGGTGCGAGCGGACCGATGACCTGGCGGGCGTCTTCGGCCGAGTGCGCCGCCAACTGCCGCGCGTACTCGGCGTACTCGGCATCGACGCGCGCCGGTGAGGGCGTCAGCCACGGCCGCGGGACAACGGTGACGACGGCAAGCGAGGTCTCGAGCGTCTGCGCGGCTTCCACCGCCAGGTAGAGCGCCGACCGTCCGCCCTTGCCCGCGAGATAGCCGACGGCGACGGTCATTGCCTGTCCTCCGGTTCGCGCGTCAGCGGCACTTCGTCGGCGGCGACCGGGACATAGCCGTCACTGCCGTCGCTGCCGTCGCTGCCGTCGCCGACGTCGTTCAACGCGCTGTGGCGGCGCCCCCAGAACAGGTAGAACAGCAGCGCCACCCCGACCCACAGACCGAACCAGAACCAAGTGTTGGCAGGCAGGCTGAGCAGCACTGCGGTGCACGCGAGCACCGACAGGACCGGCGTGATCGGATACAGCGGCACCTTGAATCCGCGCGGCAGTTCGGGCTGACGTACCCGCAGGACGACCACGCCGATCGAGACGACGATGAACGCGACCAAGGTGCCGATGGAGACCAGGTCCCACAGATACTCGAGCGGGACGAACCCGGCCAGCAGCGCACAGACCACCGCGACGACGATCGTATTACTGACCGGAGTCATGGTGCGCGAGTTGACTTTCGCGAACATCGCGGGCAGCAGGCCGTCGCGTCCCATGGCGAACAGGATGCGGGTCTGACCGTACATCACGACCAGCGTGACCGAGAAGATCGATATCACCGCGCCCGCGGCCAGCACCGTGCTCGCCCATCTTCCGCCGGTGATGTTCTCCAGGATCACCGCCAGTCCGGCGCTGGCCTGCTCCTCGGAGCCGAACTCCGCGGTCGGCTGCGAGCTGAGCGCCGAGAAGGCCACCAGGAGATACACGGTGGTGACGATCAGCAGCGCCCCGATGATCGCGCGCGGCATGGTGCGCTGGGGGTCTTTGACTTCGTCACCGGCGGTGGCGACCGCATCCAGCCCGATGAACGTGAAGAAGATGGAGCCCGCCGCCAGGGTGATGCCGCCGATGCCGGCATCCCAGAAGCCGGCGAAGTGGTCGGAATCGTATGCGGTGAAGGCGATGACGACGAACAGCAGCAATACGCCCAGTTTGATGAGCACCATGATGGTGTTGACCAACGCCGATTCGCTGGCCCCACGGATCAGCAGCAGTGCGCACAGGGCGATCAGGACCACCGCCGGAAGGTTGATGAACCCCGGATCCTCAGCCCACGGTGCCGACGACAACGCCTGCGGCAGTTGCCAACCGAACAGGTTGTCCAGCAGTTCGTTGAGGTAGCCGCTCCACCCGACGGAAACGACCGAGATCGAGACGCCGTATTCCAACAGCAGGCACGCTGCCACGCCCATGGCGACGAACTCGCCGAGCGTCGTGTAGGCGTACGAGTAGGTCGAGCCCGACACGGGCACCGCGGAGGCGAGTTCGGCGTAGCAGATGGCCGACAGGCCGGCGGCGACGGCGGCGAAGACGAACGAGACGATCACCGCGGGGCCTGCCTCGGGCACCGCCTCGGCGAGCACGAAGAAGATGCCGGTGCCCACGGTGGCGCCCACTCCGAACATCATCAGCCGGAAGGTGCCGATACTTCGTTTCAGATGGTCGGAGGCACCACGGGCGACGGGGGCGCCGACCACCGGCCGACGTCGTCGCATCTGCTGGGAGAGGGATGTCGACGGGGCGGTCATGGACCCTCCTGTGGACCGGCTATCGGGGTAGGGACAAGTGTGAACCCATATCGGCGAGCACATCGGTTAACTGCTCGATCGCCCAGTCGATCTCGTCTGCGGTGACGACGAGCGGCGGGGCGAAGCGCAGCGTTGCGCCGTGGGTGTCCTTGACCAGCACGCCGCGTTGGGCGAGGCGGGTGCTGACCTGCTTGCCGGTGCCCAGCGCCGGGTCGATGTCGACACCCGCCCACAGGCCTCGGCCTCGAACCGCGACGACACCGTGCCCGAGCAACCCGTGTAGGCGCCCGTGCAGGTGAGCGCCGAGATCCGCTGAGCGCGCTTGATATTCGCCCCGCCGTAGCATCGCCACCACCGTTGTGCCGATCGCGGCGGCGAGGGGATTGCCGCCGAACGTCGAACCGTGCTCGCCGGGGTGAAGCACGCCGAGCACCTCGCGGTTCGCCACCACCGCCGACAGCGGAACCACGCCGCCACCGAGGGCCTTGCCCAGGAGGTAGACGTCGGGTGTGACGCCCCAGTGGTCGCAGGCGAAGGTACGCCCGGTGCGCGCGAGCCCGGATTGGATCTCGTCGACGATCAGAAGCACTTCGCGCTCGGTGCACAGGGCCCGCAGCCGGGGCAGGAAGTCGTCGGGCGGGACGACGATCCCGGCCTCGCCCTGGATGGGTTCGACGAGCACCGCGACGGTGTGTTCGTCGATCGCATCGGCGAACGCGTCGGCGTCACCGAACGGGGCGGCACGAAAGCCGGGGGTGTAGGGACCGAAGCCGCGGCGGGCCGCGTCGTCGTCGGAGAAGCTGATGATCGTGGTGGTGCGGCCGTGGAAGTTGTTGTGGGCCACCACAATTTTCGACTCGTTCGCGGGCACGCCTTTGACGTCGGTGCCCCACTTGCGGGCGACCTTCAGGCCGGTTTCCACCGCCTCGGCGCCGCTGTTCATCGGTAGCACCATGTCCTTGCCGCAGAGGTCCGCCAGCGCCGCACAGAACGGCGCCAACCGGTCGGTGTGGAAGGCCCGGCTCACCAGGGTCATGGTGTCGAGTTGGGCGTGCGCGACCGCGGTGATCTCCAGGTTGCGGTGGCCGAAGTTGACGGCCGAATACGCCGCCAGACAGTCGAGGTAGCGGCGGCCCTCGACGTCGGTGATCCACGCGCCCTCGGCGGTGGCGGCGACGACGGCCAGCGGGGCATAGTTGTGTGCGACATACCTGTCGTCGAGGGCTATCACCGCGCCGGTGGCCGAGCGGCGGGTTTCGACAGTCGTCACGAATGTACCTCCAGTGTGCAGCATTTGACAGAACCGCCGCCCTTGAGAAGTTCGGCGAGGCCGACGCACACGGGCCGGAACCCTGCGCGCTCCAGCTGGCCGGCGAAACCCGCTGCACCGGCGGGCAGCACGACGTTGAAGCCGTCAGAGACGACGTTCAGCCCCAGCGCATAGGCGTCTGCGCTACCGACCTCGATCGCATCCGGAAAGACCTCGAGCAGTTCGGCCCGCGACCGCGCGCCGAACGCCGGCGGGTAATACGCGATCGTGGTGTCATCGAGCACCGCCAGTGCGGTGTCGAGGTGATAGAAGCGAGGATCAACGAGCTCGAGGCTGATCACCGGCATCTGGACGATAGGGGTGATCTCGATGTGTGCTCGACGGTCGGTGCGAAAGCCGTATCCCGCCAACAGGATCGGTCCGGCCACCAACAGGTCGCCCTGGCCCTCGTTCACATGCCGGGTCTCTACGGGCTGGTATCCACGCTCGGACATCCACTTCGCATAGGCCGTCGATTCGGCTGCGCGCTGCGGGTGAGCGAAGCGTGCGACGACAGCGGCGCCGTTGACCAGCAGACCGCCGTTGGCGGCGTACACCATGTCGGGCAGGCCTGCGACGGGTTCGACGAGGTCGACGGTGTGGCCCAATCGGTGGTACGTCTGGCGCAGCCCGTCCCACTGGGACACCGCCAGCGCCGCGTCGACTGGCACGGAGGTGTCCATCCAGGGGTTGATCGCGTATTCGACGCCGAAGAACGTGGGCGCCGTCATGACGTAGTGTCGCGGGCTCGGCCTGCGCGGCACCGCGCCATCGATGGTCTGGGCGGCGACCTGCACCCGCGGCATCGTCATGAATCAACGGTATTGCCGGGCATCTGTCGCAATCAATCACCGCTTCTTGCGTATACGCGTTCGAAATATCGCGAGTTGGCTAGGATCGCGGTGATCCGTTGCGTGGAGGTGACGATGGACCGGCTCGACGAGACCGACGAGCGCATCCTCGCGGTGCTGACCAACGACGCGCGGGCCACCTATGCGGAGGTCGGGGAGCAGGTCAGCTTGTCGGCCCCCGCGGTGAAGCGACGCGTGGACCGGATGCTCGACAGCGGTGTCATCCGTGGTTTCACTACGGTCGTGGACCGCAGCGCGCTCGGCTGGACCACAGAGGCCTACGTACAGGTGTTCCGCCACGGCACGATCGCGCCAGACCGCCTGCGTGCGGCGTGGATCGACATCCCGGAGGTGATCAGCGCCGCCACCGTCACCGGCACGGCCGACGCGATACTGCACGTGGTGGCCCGCGACATGCGCCACCTCGAGGAGGCGCTCGAACGGATTCGGTCGGCGGCCGACGTCGAGCGCAGCGAGAGCATCGTGGTGCTGACCAACATCATCGACCGCGACCGGGGCTGACGCTCCCCGCGGGCGGGGTGCCGGACCAGACGCCGCGGCCATCGTGTAAGAACTGCCCATGACCACTCCTGGGGGCATCGTCATCGTCGGTGGCGGCCTGGCGGCGGCCCGCACCGCTGAGCAACTGCGCCGTTCGGAGTACCCCGGTCCGGTCACGATCGTCAGCGACGAGGACCATCTGCCGTACGACCGGCCGCCGCTGTCCAAGGAAGTGCTGCGCTCCGAGACCGACGACGTCACGCTCAAACCGGCGGAGTTCTACGCGGACAACGACGTAACCGTGCTGCTCCACAACGGTGCGCGCGCCGTCGACACCTCGTCGCAGACGCTGACGCTGGCCGACGGCAGCGAACTGCGCTACGACGAGCTGATCATCGCCACGGGGCTGGTGCCCAAGCGGATCCCGTCGTTCCCGGATCTCGGCGGCATCCACGTGCTGCGCAACTACGACGAGAGCGTGGCGCTGCGCAAGGAGGCCGGGTCGGCGCGGCGTGCCGTCGTCGTCGGCGCCGGCTTCATCGGCTGCGAGGTGGCGGCCAGCCTGCGCAAACTCGGGGTCGAGGTGGCGTTGGTGGAACCGCAGCCCGCGCCGCTGGCCTCGGTGCTCGGCGAGCAGATCGGTGAACTCGTGGCCCGCCTGCACCGCGCGGAGGGTGTCGACGTGCGCTGCGGTGTGGGTGTCGACGAGGTGCGCGGTGGCGAGCGGGTCGAGAAGGTGGTGCTCGGCGACGGCACCGAACTCGACGCCGACCTCGTGGTTGTCGGCATCGGCTCGAAGCCGGGCACGGACTGGCTGGTGGACAGCGGAATCGAACTCGACAACGGCGTGGTCTGCGACGACCACGGCCGCGCGAGCGCACCGCACGTGTGGGCGATCGGCGACGTGGCGTCGTGGCGACACCGGCTGGGACACCAAGTGCGCGTTGAGCATTGGAGCAACGTCGCCGACCAGGCGCGAGTGCTGGTGCCGACGATGCTGGGGGCGGAACCGCCGGCGACGGTATCGGTGCCGTACTTCTGGAGCGACCAGTACGACGTCAAGATCCAGTGCCTCGGCGAACCGGAGGCCGGCGACACGGTCCACATCGTCGAGGACGACGGCCGCAAGTTCCTCGCCTATTACGAACGCGACGGCCTGGTGGCCGGCGTGGTCGGCGGGGGCATGCCCGGCAAGGTGATGAAGGTGCGCAACAAGATCGCATCCGGCGCACCCATCGCCGACGTCCTGGGCTGAGCGATCTAGAGCTGGCCCAGGTAGAAGCGGGTGCCCTGGTCGTCGGTGCACAACGCCGACAAGCCGTAGGACTGCTGCGACGGTTCTTCGATGACGGTGCCGCCGGCCTCCCGCACGCGGGCCACGGCCGCCTCGACGTCGGCCACGGTCCACATCGGCACGATCGCCGGCCGGGCGCTGCCGCCGGCCACACCCGCCATCGGGTGCGTCTGCTGAATCTGCCAGCCGTCGTCGACCCGGCCGGGCTCGAAGCCCCAGAACAGTATCCGGCTGTAGAACGCCTTGAACGCCGTCGAGTCGGGCACCTGGTAGGTGAGGTACGAAAGCTCGCCCGGCCCTTCACCGTTCAAGGCGGGCCGCGGTGTGCCCGGTGCCGGCCGGAAGATCGCGAACGCGGTCCCTGCGGTATCGGTGGCGTCCACCACCGTGCCGAACGGGTGGACCTGCGCCTCGCCGACCGTGCCGCCTGCGTCGAGAATGGACTGCCGTGCGCCGTCGAGATCGGCCACCGCATAGCAGCACATCAAGCCCTGCGCGCTCGCGACGCTGTGGATGCCGATGCGCTGACGGGTGTTCGTCACCTCGCGGGTGGCGGGGTCAAAGGTCCAGCCGAGCACGTGGCCGTAGAACGCCGCCGCCCGATCGGCGTCGGGAACCCACACCGACATGTACCCGACGTCGCCGTGCTGAATCGGCACCGCCGCGCCGGTGAGCCGGCCGCTGAGCATCCAGCGGTGCCCGAACGGGTCGACGATCGTCGCATTGCGCGATCCGTAATTCTCGTACGCCTCGCGAAGCACCTGGGCACCGGACTCGCGGCACCGTTCCAGCGTGGCATCGGTATCGCCGACCTGCAGCAGCAGGCTTACCGAAACTGCCTGCGGGGAAGGAGCTTTCAGCCCGAACTCGGGATACTCGTCGGCCAGGTAGAGCACGCCGTCGCCGATCACGAGCTCCGCGTGTCCGATGCGTCCGTCGTCCATCACGATGGGATCGCCGAGCACGCTGGCGCCCAGCGTGTCGACGTACCAGTCGATCGCTGCCCGCGCATCGGCCACGGCGAGGTAGGGCAACGCCGCGGGCCGCGGGACGGTCGATTCTGCGGCCGGCTCGGACAGTTCCGCCAGTGCCGTGTCGGTGCCACTCATTTCCACTCCTTCAGTTCGATTGGGTAGGGACAGCGCTGACTCCAACCGTGCCCGGAGCCGGGCCGCGAACGCCGGATCGGGTTGGACCGGCAGTTCGCCGCCGTGCAGCACGGCCAGCGGGTCACGGGTGTTCACGGCCGTCCTCCTTCCGGCTGCGGGTAGTGCGCTCGAAACGCCCGGCGTGCCCGGACCAGCAGCGCCTCGGTGGCGTGCACGGTACGGCCGAGCACGTCGGCACACTCGGGCACCGACCGGTCGTCCATGTAGCGCAGCGCCAACACGGTGCGGTGCTGCTCGGGCAGCTTGGCCAACACGCTCTCGGCGACGATGCGGTCGAGTTCGGCGTCCCAGTCGTCGGATGCGTCGAACTGCTCGGGCACCTCGGCGACCGGAACGCTGAACCGGTCGTGGCGGCGTCGGTAGTGGTCGGCCAGCTTGTGGCGAGCCACCCCGAGCAACCACGGCAGGGTGATATCAGGAGCGGCTGAACCCTTCCTGCGGGCGGTGTCCATCGCCGCCAGAAAGGTTTCCGACGTCAGGTCTTCGGCGGTTCCGCGGTCACCGCAGCGCCGGACGAAGTAGCCGTACACGACCGGCAGGGCGTCGTCGTACAGCGCCAGCAGAGTCCGCGGAGCGTCGGTGCCATCCGGTTCGGCGCTCACACCCCTATCGTCGCCGTCCGGGGCCGAACTCCGACGCCTTACTTGAGACGAATTCTCACCGGTCCAGCGCCCACAGCCCGTCGGCGACGGTGTCGAACGAGGCGCCGAGCGCCTGGCGCAGCGACACCGACTCGTCGGCCAGCCAGTGCTCGTAGGCGGACAAGGCCACACCGAGCATCGTCCACGCCACCGTCTGGGGCGTGAGGTCACCCGCGGTCGTGCCGAGCCGGTTGGCGACGAACTGGGCCACGACCCCGCGCCAGCCCGCGTACATCGTCATCGAGTAGGCCTGCAGCGCCGCGGTCTCGAGGATGACCCGCATGCGCTGTCGGTGGCGTGCCGTCTCGGTATCGTCAAAAGTGTTGAACGCCAACAGCGCTGTGCGCAATGCGGCACCGATGGGCACCTCCGGGTCGACGTCGGCGAGCAGATCTCGCATGTGCGTCAGGTGGGCGTCGAAATCACCCCAGGGCAACGCGTTCTTCGACGGGTAGTAGCGGAACAGCGTGCGCCGGGCGATCCCTGCCGCCTCGGCCACGTCGTCGACGCTGACGTCGTCGAACCCGCGGGCGGCGAACAGGTCGATGGCCACATTGCTGATGTGGTCCCACGTGGTGGAACGCCGACGGCCCACGCGGTGCTGGGCAGGCCCCATGCGTCCCCCTTTCCGACCCTGCTTCCATTCTGGCACTGGATGCCATATTATTGCGATCTCGATCACAGTTGCAGAACCGGTATAGCGAAAGGCGGGGCCTGATGGAACCGAATCAGCAGGTGGACACCGAGGAACTCGTAACGGAGAGCCTGGTCGAAGAGGTGTCGATCGACGGGATGTGCGGGGTCTACTGAGCGTGAGCGCCCCCGCCCCGTCTGAATCGATGTCCCCGAACACTCCGGTGGGATTGATGTCCCCAGCCATCGTGTTCGACCCGGAAGTCGGCTGGCAGCTGCACCACCAGGTGGCGGTGCGGCCGGAGCCGTTCGGGGCGCTGCTCTACCACTTCGGGACGCGCAAGCTGTCGTTCCTGAAGAACCGGACCATCGTCGACGTGGTCAACACGCTGTCCGAGTATCCCGACGCCAGGTCCGCCTGCCGTGCCGCCGGAATCGACGACGCGCAGCACGGGCCCTATCTGCATGCACTCCAGGTGCTTGCTCAATCGAAAATGCTGGTGCCGCAATGACCTCACCGCAGACCTCCCGCATGCCCCGTCTGATCGAGCAGTTCGAGCACGGGCTCGACGCACCGATCTGCCTGACCTGGGAACTCACCTACGCCTGCAATCTCGCGTGCGTGCACTGCCTGTCCTCGTCGGGCAAGCGTGACCCGCGCGAGCTGACCACTCGGCAGTGCAAGGACATCATCGACGAACTCGAGCGCATGCAGGTGTTCTACGTCAACATCGGCGGTGGTGAACCGACCGTACGACCGGACTTCTGGGAACTCGTCGACTACGCCACCGCACACCATGTCGGCGTCAAGTTCTCCACCAACGGCGTGCGCATCACCCCGACCATCGCGGCCAAGCTGGCTGCCAGCGACTACGTCGATGTGCAGATCTCGCTGGACGGGGCGACGGCCGAGGTCAACGACGCGGTGCGCGGCGCGGGCTCGTTCGCGATGGCCACGCGTGCACTGCAGAACCTGACCGACGCCGGGTTCACCGACACGAAGATCTCCGTCGTGGTCACCCGCCACAACGTCGACCAACTCGACGAGTTCGCGGCGCTGGCCGCGCGCTACGACGCCACGCTGCGGATCACCCGCCTACGGCCGTCGGGCCGCGGCGCCGATGTCTGGGACGACCTACACCCCACCGCCGACCAACAGGTCCAGCTGTACAACTGGCTGGTCGCCAAGGGGGATCGGGTGCTGACCGGTGATTCGTTCTTCCACCTGTCCGGGCTGGGCGAACCCGGTGCGCTGGCCGGGCTCAATCTGTGCGGGGCAGGCCGGGTGGTGTGCCTGATCGATCCCGTCGGCGATGTCTACGCGTGCCCGTTCGCCATCCACGAGCGCTTCCTGGCCGGAAACGTGCTGTCCGATGGGGGATTCGACAGCGTGTGGAAGAACGCGCCGCTGTTCCGTGAGCTGCGCGAACCGCAGTCGGCCGGCGCGTGCAGCAGCTGTGACCATTACGACAGCTGCCGCGGTGGCTGTATGGCAGCCAAGTTCTTCACCGGCCTGCCGATGGATGGGCCGGACCCCGAATGCGTCGAGGGCTACGGTGCTCCCGCGCTGGCTCGCGACCGGGTCAAGCCCAAGCCGAGCGTCGACCACTCCCGAAGTGGGCCGGTGGCGCTCAAGCTGCTGACCAAGCCTCCGGCCAGGCTGTGCAACGAAAGTCCGGTGTAGTCGCCGCGGACGAAAAGGAGCACCAACAACCATGGCACGAGATACCTGGTTCGAGACCGTCGCCTTCGCCCAGCAGAAAGCCAAGAAGCGGCTGCCCAAGTCGGTCTACGCGGCGCTGCTGGCCGCCAGCGAGAAGGGCCTGACCGTCGCCGACAACGTCGACGCCTTCGCCGAGTTGGGATTCGCGCCCCACGTCGTCGGTGCGGTGCAGAAGCGTGACCTCGCGACAACCGTGATGGGGCAGGACATTTCGCTGCCCGTCGTGATATCGCCGACAGGCGTGCAGGCCGTGCACCCGGACGGCGAGGTGGCCGTGGCCCGCGCAGCCGCCGCCCGCGGCACGGCGATGGGGCTGTCCTCGTTCGCCAGCAAGCCGATCGAGGACGTCGTCGCCGCCAACCCCAAGACCTTCTTCCAGGTGTACTGGCTGGGCGGGCGCGACGCCATCGCGGCGCGGGTCGAACGTGCCCGGCAAGCCGGTGCGGTGGGTCTGATCGTGACGACCGACTGGACCTTCTCCCACGGCCGCGACTGGGGCAGCCCGAAGATCCCCGAGCAGATGGACCTGCGCACCACGGTGCGGATGCTGCCGGAGGGACTGACTCGCCCCGCTTGGTTCCTGCAGTGGGCCAAGACCATGCGACCGCCGAACCTGCGAGTGCCCAACCAGGCGCCACGCGGCGAACCGGGGCCACCGTTCTTCGCGGCCTACGGCGAGTGGATGGGCACGCCCCCGCCAACCTGGGAAGACATCACCTGGCTACGTGAACAGTGGGGTGGTCCGTTCATGCTCAAGGGCGTGATGCGGGTGGACGACGCCAAACGCGCTGTGGATGCCGGTGTTTCAGCCATCTCGGTGTCCAATCACGGCGGAAACAACCTCGACGGGACGCCAGCGTCGATTCGTGCACTGCCGGCGATCGCCGATGCCGTCGGCAACGACATCGAGGTTTTGCTGGATGGTGGCATCCGGCGCGGCAGCGACGTGGTCAAGGCGGTCGCGCTGGGGGCCCGTGCGGTCATGATCGGCCGGGCATACCTGTGGGGCCTGGCCGCCAACGGTCAGGCCGGCGTCGAGAACGTGCTCGACGTTCTGCGCGGGGGCATCGATTCTGCATTGATGGGTCTGGGCCGCGCCTCGGTGCACGACCTGCTCGCCGAGGACGTGTTGGTGCCCCCAGGCTTCGCCAGAGCGCTCGGGGTGCCCGGCGACACGACCTGACGGCGAGTCCGGCGAATCGCCGAACGCGCTGGTACAGGCGGGGCGCAGGGGACTGGCGTGAACGCCGTCCCGTCGCTTGGGAAAATTTTGTCGAACGAATTGCTGCGCATGCGCCAACAATTGGCGCACGACAGGTGAATTGGGCCTACCATCGGCGGGTGCCATCAGTCAGCGAGCTCGCCGATGCGACTTCGAAGCAACTGATTAGCACGTCAACAGCGCTGATCGTGCCGGTCGGATCCACCGAGCAGCACGGACCGCATCTGCCGCTCGACACCGATACCCGGATCGCATCGGCTGTCGCGAGGGCCGTTGCTGACCAACTGCCCGGCCGGGATGGGTCGAACTGGATGGTGGCCCCGGCGGTCGGATACGGCGCCAGCGGAGAACACGAGGCCTTCAGCGGCACGGTCTCGATCGGAACGTCGGCTTTGCGGCTGTTGCTGGTGGAGTTCGGCCGGTCCGCGATGCGGTGGGCATCTCGGCTGGTCTTCGTCAACGGTCACGGGGGAAACGTGGACGCACTCGTCGCCGCGTCGGCTTTGCTTAGGTCAGAGGGGCGCAACGTCGGCTGGTGCTCGTGCACCGTCGCCGGCGCCGATGCGCACGCCGGCCACACCGAAACCTCTGTATTGCTACATCTTTCGCCCGAGCATGTGCGCGTCGAAGAGCGCGTCGCAGGCAACGGGGCTCCCCTTGGTGAGCTGCTCCCCGAACTGCGGCGCGGCGGCGTCGCCGCGGTCAGCGAGGTCGGCGTGCTCGGCGATCCCACCACCGCAACCGCAGACGACGGCGCCCGCATCTTCTTGGCTATGGTCGAGGCGTGTGCGCGGCGGATCGTCCAGTGGACCCCGAACCGCGACGGGATGCTGAGGTGACCGGCCCGCGGCTTCCCGACGGGTTCGCCGTGCAGGTGGATCGCCGGGTGAAAGTGCTCGGTGAGGGGGCGGCTCTGCTCGGCGGTTCGCCGACGCGACTTCTACGCTTGGCCCCGGCCGCGCAAACAATGCTGACCGGCGGCAGGCTCGAGGTGCACGACGCCGTGAGCGCGCAGTTGGCGCGCACGCTGCTCGATGCGACGGTCGCGCACCCCCGTCCGGCGAGTGGTCCGTCACACCGCGACGTGACCGTGGTGATCCCCGTGCGCGACAACGTTTCCGGCGTGGGACGACTGCTCAACGCGCTGCGCGGGATGCGGGTCATCATCGTCGACGACGGGTCTACCACCGCGCTGCAGCAGTCCGACTTCGCCGGAGTGCACAACGACGTGCAGATACTGCGGCATGACCGCAGCAAAGGTCCGGGGGCCGCGCGCAACACCGGAATGGCCGCGTGCAACACCGACTTCGTGGCGTTCCTCGACAGCGATGTGGTGCCCCGGCGGGGATGGCTGGAGGCGCTACTCGGTCACTTCTGCGATCCGGCGGTCGCGCTGGTGGCACCCCGGATCGTCGGTCTGCGGGAGCCCGACAACGTGGTGGCGCGCTACGAGGCGGTGCGCTCCTCACTGGACCTCGGCCTGCGCGAGGCGCCGGTGGTGCCCTACGGCACCGTCTCCTACGTCCCCAGCGCCGCGATCATCTGCCGGCGTTCGGCGCTCAAGGAGGTGGGTGGCTTCGATGAGACACTGACGTCCGGCGAGGACGTCGACCTGTGCTGGCGGCTCATCGAGTCCGGCGTGCGCCTGCGCTACGAGCCGATCGCGCTGGTGGCCCATGATCACCGCACGCAGCTGCGAGAGTGGTTCCTGCGCAGGACTTTCTACGGTGGAGCGGCGGCGCCGCTGTCGGTCCGGCACCCCGGTAAGACCGCGCCGCTGGTGATCTCCGGCTGGACGCTGGTCGCGTGGATGCTGCTGGCGATGGGCTCGTCCCTGGGTTACCTGGCGTCGATCGTCGTCGCGACCATCACGGGCCGCCGCATTGCGCGGTCGCTGTCCTCGGTGGAGACGGAGCCACGAGAAGTGGCGGTGGTGGCCGCACACGGGCTGTGGGCGGCGGCGCTGCAACTCGCGGCGGCCGTCTGCCGGCACTACTGGCCCCTGGCATTGGTCGCGGCGCTGGTGTCGCAGCGCTGCCGCCAAGTGGTGTTGCTGGCCGCCATCGTCGACGGGGTTATCGACTGGGTCACCCGTAGCGGCGCCGCCGACGACGGCACGAAACGCATCGGGCTGCTGACGTACGTGGTGCTCAAGCGCCTCGACGACATCGCCTACGGAGCGGGGTTGTGGACCGGTGTTGTCCGCGAACGCCATCTCGGCGCCCTCAAGCCGCAGATCCGAGCCTGAGTCGCGGTTGCCCGGCGTTCACAGCAATCGTAATGCTCCTCGCGTGCGCAGTGATCGTAATGCTCCTCGCGTGCGCAGTGACAATATTGCTCCTCGCGTGCGCAGTGACGTCCTGATCGTCGGCGCGGGCAGTGCCGGATCCGTCCTCGCCGAACGGCTTTCCGCCGACCCGGCCTGCCGTGTCACCGTCGTCGAATCGGGTCCCGGCCCGTCGGATCCGCGGGTGCTCACCCAGATCACCGATGGACTTCGGCTGCCCATCGGTGACGCCAGCTCGGTGGTGCGCCGGTACCAGACGACGCTGACCGGCGATCCGGTCCGCCACGCGCAGCTGATGCGGGGCGCGGTGGTGGGCGGGTCCGGGGCGGTAAACGGCGGGTACTTCTGCCGCGGGCTGCCGAGCGACTTCGACGGCTGGAGCCTGCCCGGGTGGGGCTGGTCCGACGTGGTGCCGCACTTCCGTGCGATCGAGAACGACCTGGACTTCGACAACGCGCTGCACGGGTCCGAGGGCCCGATCCTGGTCCGTCGGGTGTCCGAATTCGACGGTTGCACAGCGGCATTCGTGCGTGCAGCGACCGATTCGGGGTTTCGGTGGCTGGACGACCTGAACGGCTCGACCGCCGAATCGCCGGTGGGCGCCGGGGTGGGGGCGGTGCCGCTGAACATCCACGCAGGCACGCGCGTCGGTCCAGGCGGAGCGTTCCTGCAGCCTGCGATGGACCGCGTCAACCTGACGGTGCTGACGAACACGCGCGCCACGGGTGTGCGGATCCGCGCCGGTCGGGCGGTCGGTGTGGACTGCATCGGACCGGAAGGGCCGGTCGAACTACGGGCCGATCGAACAGTGTTGTGCGCCGGCGCCATTGGCTCGGCGTGGCTGCTGATGCTGTCCGGCATCGGGCCCCGGCAGGTGCTCGAGGCGGCCGGTGTAACGGTGACGGCCGACCTGCCGGTGGGCCGTGCCTCGACGGACCACCCGGAGTGGGTGGTTCCGGTCGACTGGACGCAGACACATGGCCTGCCGCCGTTGGAGGCGGTGCTCACCACGGCCGACGCCGTCGAGATCAGGCCGTACACCGCGGGCTTCGGCGCCATGGTCAGTAAACGCAGGGACGATCCCGGCGATCGCCCTCATCTCGGTGTGTCGCTGATGCAGCCCAAGGCCCGCGGGCGCATGACGATCTTGTCGGCCGACCCGGATGTGCCTCCGGCGATCGAGCATAGATACGACAGCGAACCCGACGACATCGCGACTCTCACCGCAGCCACGAAGCTGGCCCACGAAATCATCGGCGCCGTCAGCGATCTCGGCCCAGTCACCTGGTCCACATCGCAACATCTGTCGGGCACCGCGCCGATGGGTGTCGCCGACGACGACCGTGCGGTGGTGGACCCGCAGTGCCGGGTTCACGGAATAGATGGGCTGTGGGTGGTTGACGGGTCGGTGCTACCGACGATCACCAGTCGGGGACCCCACGCCAGCATCGTCATGATCGCCCATCGTGCTGCGAGTTTCATCCTCTGAGTGCGACCAGCGGTCCATGGCCCGGCGCACCAGCCGGGATTGCCGGCCGTCGCGGCCCGGCGCCCACAGTGCGGTGAACGCCGCCGCCACGGCCAGCGCGATCGACAACACCAGCAGCGAGAGGCTCATCGCATCCATGAACGCGCGCGTCGCTTCGTCGGCCAGGACGGCGCCCTGCGGGCCGAGTCGGGCCGCGACTTCGAGCGCGTTGGCCAGCGAGTCGGAGGCCGCCGTGCGGACCTGCTCGGGGAAGGCCGCCAGCCCGGAGGCCAGGGAGGCGCCGTACTGAGCGGCAAGGACGGAGCCCGCGACCGCGATGCCGACGGCGGCGCCGACCTCCCGGGTGGCGTCGTTGACCGCAGAGGCGACGCCCTGCTTCTCGGTCGGAACGGCGTTCATGATCGCTGACGTGGTTGGGGCGACGCACAATCCGATCCCGGCAGCGGCAACCAGCATCGGGGGCACCAGATCGACATAGGCGGCGTCGGCCGTCAGAAACCGCATCCAGAACAGACCCGCGGCCAAAAGGAACAGCCCCGCCGACACCGCCGTGCGCAGGCCGATTCTGGGCAGGTACAGGTGCATGGTGGCGCCGAGCACCATGATCGGAACAGCCAGGGGCGCAAGGGCGAAAGCGGTCTGCAGCGCGCTGTAGCCGAGCAGCAGCTGCATGTACTGCATTACTACGAAGAAGAAGCCGAAGTTGGCGAAGAACAGGAACGTGATACCGACGGCCCCGGTGGCGAAGTCGGGTCTGGCGAACAGCCGGACGTCCAGGAGTGGGTGCCTGCGGGCCAGTTCGACCACCGCGAAGACCACCGCCAGGACCACGCCGAGCGCCATGCATCCCCAGACCACAGGATGGCTCCACCCGCGCATCGGTGCCTCGATCACGCCGAAGACGAACACCGCAACCGCGCCGCCGATGGCCGCCGCGCCGAGCCAGTCCAACGGCGTCGCCGTCTCGTCGCGGGAGGTCCGGATCGTCAGACTGAGGACGAAGAGTACGACACTGGCGACCGCGAATGCGTAGAATATCGACCGCCACGAAAAGAACTGCAGGAGAACGCCGGTGCCCATGAACCCGACGATGGCGCCGGAACTGGCGACACCGGCCCAGATCCCGACGGGCTTGTTGCGTTCGGACTTCGGGAACGACGCGGTCAGCAACGACAGCGTCGCGGGCATGATGAACGCAGCGCCGATACCCGCCACGGTGCGGGCGAGGATGATCTGTACCGGGCTGTCGAGGAACACCGGCGCAACCGAGGCCAGGCCGAAGATCGCCAGGCCGAGCATCAGCGCCTCGCGCCTGCCGTACCGGTCGCCCAGTGCGCCGGCAGGCAGCAGCAGGCAGGCGAGCACCAGCGTGTAGCCGTCGACCACCCAGGTCAGCTGGGTCTGTGTCGCCGCGGTCTCCAGTGCGATGTCGGGCAGTGCGGCGTTGAGTGCAACCATCGACGAAATCACCAGCAGCACGGCGAGCGAGGCGACGGTGAGCAGCCAGAGGCGGCCGGACCTGCTCAATGTGGCCATGTTGGCGTCGATATCCGGATCGGGCCCGGCCAGGGTGTTGGCCATCGATCGTCGCTCACTTTCGCAAGTAGAGATTTTTGAGACTAACAGTCTTGTAACAAGACCGATAGTCTTGTTCCCGCGGAGGAGGTGCGGTAAACGATGGCCGGCGAAAGCAATGATCCGCGGCCGGCGCGGTCGCGGGCCCGCCTGCTCGAGGCCGCGACGGCCCTGCTGCGTTCGGGCGGGCCCAACGCTGTCACCATCGATGCGGTGACCCGCACCGCCAACGTAGCGCGGGCCACCCTGTACCGCCACTTCTCCGGCGCCAACGACCTGATGGCCGCGGCCTTCATGAGCCTGCTCAGCCCCGCCCCGATGCCGCCCGCCGACGGCAGCGTCCGTGACCGGTTGATCGCCGTCGTGGTCGGCTGGGCGGAATCGATCGCCGAGGTGCCCGCCATGCTCACCGCGATGACGTGGCTCGCATCCGGACCCGATGCCGGTGTCTATCCCGCTGGCGCGCAGAGTGATTCGGACTCCGTCGGGACATTGAAGTCGCGGATCATCCAGCTGTACTCGGCGCCGTTCGACGCAATCCTCGACAGTGCCGATGCCGACGCCGAACTCGACGAGACGGACCGCATCCAGACGCTCGCCCTGCTCATCGGTCCGCTCATCCTGGGCAAGCTCTCGACCGTGGCGGAGTTCGACTACCGGGCGTGCGCGGAGGCCGCCGTCGACGGCTTCCTGGCGACGCACGCGCGGAAGCCGCGGGGGCTCAGCGCACCGAGTACCGAATAGGCAGGTGCTTGAGGCCGCCGACGAAGGTGGTGGCGGACAGCTCCGGTGTGCCGGCCAGCTCGATCGACTCCAGTCGCGGTACCAGTTCGGTGAACAGACTGGTCATCTCCATGCGCGCCAGCGCGGCGCCCAGGCAATAGTGCACCCCGTAGCCGAACGACACGTGCTTGTTCGGATCGCGGCCCACGTCGAAGCGGAACGGCTCATCGAAGACGTCCTCGTCGCGGTTGCCGGAAACGTAAGCGAGGTAGACGGATTCGCCCTTGGCGATCTTCACGCCCCTGACTTCGGTGTCCTCGGCCGCGGTGCGCATGAACTCCTTGACCGGTGTCGTCCAGCGGATCATCTCCTCGACCGCCGTCGGCATCAGGCTCAGGTCGCCGCGCAGTCGGTCGAGTTCATCGGGGTTCTCGATGAGCGCGTGCAGCCCACCAGAGATGGCGTCCTTGGTGGTGTCGTGTCCGGCACTGGCCACGATCACGTAGTACGACAGGGTGTCCATGTCGGACATCAACTCCCCGTCCACGCGGCCGTTGGCGATGGCCGAGGCCAGATCCTCGGTGGGAGTGGCCCGCCGCGACGCCGTCAGCGCCGAGAAGTAGTTGAAGAAGTCGGCCAACACCGCGAGCAGGTCCTCCGTCGAACCGCCGCGCTGGTGCTCCTCGTCGTCGCCGCCGAACATCTCCTGAGTGAGCTTGAGCATTCGCGGGAAGTCGTCCTCGGGCAGGCCGAGCAGCGAAAGAATCACGTACAGCGGGAAATTCACCGCGATATCGGTGACGAAGTCGCATTCGGGACCGATGTCGCGCATGGTGTCGACGTAGCGCTTGGCGAGCTCGTCGACGCGAACCTTGAGTGCCCGCATCGCCTTCGGCCGGAACCAGTCGGCGCCGATGGCGCGCACCTTGCGGTGGTGCGGATCATCCATGTGGATCAGCGTGCGGATACCCAGGCCCGCGGCCTGCTGTTGCTTGAGTACGTCGTCGGCCTCGGCCCGGGCCAGCAGCGGGCGGGGTTCCGACAGAAACAGGTCGTTGGCGCGCTCGATGTCCATGATGTCGGCGTGCTTGGTGATCGCCCAGAACGGCCGGTACGGCGGATTGTCGACCCACGCCACCGGGTTGTTCGCCCGCAGATGGGTCAGCGCCGTGTGCAGCCGTTCGTCGTCGGCGTAGGCCGTGGGGTCGGCCAGGACTTTCGCGGCGTCGTCCATCGTCCGTGGATTCATACGGGCTCCTTCGACTTCCGGGGCGGGCCGGAAAACTTGACGGGTGTCAAGTAGTAAGTCTATGTGATGGCGCCCACGGCGGGGAAGGCAAGCGGACAACTTGGTCTCGGTGGGGGTCTCAGTAGGCTCGGGCGTCATGCGACGCGCCGCCGTTCCCCTCACCCGCACGGTCGTGGCCGCGCTGGTGTCGGCGGCGCTGCTGGCCGCCTGCGGACGGGGAGGGGCGGTGCTCGAGGACCCGCCCACCGATCCGGCCGTGGTGCACACCGCGGCGGGAGCATTGCGCGGCACCACCGCCGACGACCATCGCTACTTCGCCGGAATCCCCTACGCCGCTCCGCCTGTCGGCCCGCTGCGCTGGCAGCCGCCCGCGCCGGTAGCGGCATGGAGCGGGCTGCGCGACGCCAGCAGTCCGGGTGCCCGCTGTGTCCAGGACGTCACCACCGAGGTCGACCGAAGGCGCACCAGTGAAGATTGCCTGTTCGTCAACGTGTGGACGCCCCCGCCGTCGCCGCAGCCGCGCGCGGTCATGGTGTGGATTCACGGCGGTGGATTCTTCAACGGCAGCGGCGACCTCTACGACGCGCGCCGGTTGGTGAGCCAGGGCGACATCGTCGTCGTCACCATCAACTACCGTCTCGGCGCCCTCGGCTTCCTGGCTGACCCCGCGCTGGGCCGCGACCCTCGTCGACATGATGCCATCGGCAACTACGGGCTCGCGGACCAGCAGGCGGCGCTGCGCTGGGTGCGGGACAACATCGCCGCGTTCGGAGGTGACCCGGACAGGGTGACGATCGCGGGCGAGTCGGCCGGCGGCATGGCGGTGTGCGACCACCTGGTGGCGCCGGGATCAGCGGGACTGTTCCGCGCGGCGATCATCCAGAGCGCGCCGTGCCAGGCGCAGTACGACCTGCCGACCGCCGAGCTGACCAGCACTGCCTATGCCGCTGAGGTCGGATGCCCTGACCGCGCCGACGTGGCTGCCTGTCTGCGCGCGTTGCCCGCGGACAGATTCCAGCACCCGCTGATGTACGGCCGGTTCGGCACCGAGCGCTTGAGCGGTCCGGTCACCGGAACCCCGGTGCTGCCGGTCAACCCGGTGGTCGGAATCGCCGAGGGCAGGGCGGCTCCCGTACCGGTGATGATCGGAACCACCGCCGACGAGTTCACCTTCTTCACCGCCCTGCAGTACCTCCGCGGCCGCCAATTCGACGCGGCGAAATATCCCGAACTGCTCGCCGAGGCATTCGGCCCGGCCGCTGACGCCGTCGCAGCGCGCTATCCGCCGGAGCGTTTCGGCGGCGACGTGGCGCAGGCCTACTCGGCGGCGATGACGGCGGGCGATTTCGCCTGCGTGGCGGACTTCATCGCCGACGCTCACGCGTCCGCGCCCGTGTATTCCTACGAGTTCAACGATCGCGGGGCGCCGGCTCCCGAGCCGCTGCAGGCGGCACCGTTCCCCATCGGTGCCGCCCATTCGCTCGAGTTGCAGTATCTGTTCGACGTCGGCGGTGCGCCCGCGTTCAACACCGCCCAGCAGCGGCTCGCCGAGCAGATGATCGACTACTGGAGCAGCTTCGTGAGCACCGCAGCACCCGGTCCCGACTGGCCGCCGGTGACCGACGGGCGGGCCGGGCGGCGGATGTCGCTTCGGCCCGACGGCAATCGCGTCGTCACCGACTACGAGCAGAACCACGAGTGCGCATTCTGGGCGGGGGTGCGGAGTTAGCCGAGCATCGCCGACCTGCGTCGACGCTGCGCATACGGCGTGAGTTCGGCGCTATTGGGCGCCGTGGGCGCAGAGTCAACCGAGTGGCGCCCATACCCCGTGGCCAGAGATTTGGAGCGGGCCCGTTCGTCAGGCATACTGTTCGGGTTGCCTTGAGCCGGGTCGGTGCCTGTCGGACCGCCTGGCCGGGGCATACGGCCGGCGCCCAACCGGGCGCATCCGGTGCCTACCTCGATCGTGACGATTATTTCGGCGCGGACGAATGCGTGCGGGCGACACACCCGACCGCGGGGACCGGTGAACCACAGACAGAAGAACAGCGGCGGCATACCAGCGCGAGTGCGCAGGGACGAGCGGCCCAGACATGGGCCCACGAAGAGTGAGGTAGGAGAAGCGTGGCGGGACAGAAGATCCGCATCAGGCTCAAGGCCTACGACCACGAGGCGATCGACGCCTCGGCGCGCAAGATCGTGGAGACGGTCACCAGAACCGGCGCCAGCGTGGTTGGCCCCGTGCCGCTGCCGACCGAGAAGAACGTGTACTGCGTGATCCGGTCCCCGCACAAGTACAAGGACTCGCGGGAGCACTTCGAGATGCGTACGCACAAGCGGCTGATCGACATCCTCGACCCGACGCCGAAGACCGTTGACGCCCTCATGCGCATCGATCTGCCGGCCAGCGTCGACGTCAACATCCAGTAAAGGAACCCGAGAAATGGCTAGGAGAGGCATTCTGGGCACCAAGCTGGGCATGACGCAGGTGTTCGACGAGAACAACCGAGTCGTGCCGGTGACGGTCGTCAAGGCCGGGCCCAATGTGGTGACGCGCATCCGCACACCGGAGCGCGACGGTTACAGCGCGGTGCAGCTGGCCTACGGCGAGATCAGCCCGCGCAAGGTCAACAGGCCGGTGACGGGTCAGTACTCCGCCGCCGGGGTCAACCCGCGCCGTCACCTCGCCGAGCTGCGGCTCGACGACGAGTCCGCCGCCGCCGAGTACGAGGTGGGCCAGGAGCTGACCGCCGAGATCTTCGCCGACGGCAACTACGTCGACGTGACGGGAACCAGCAAGGGCAAGGGTTTCGCAGGCACCATGAAGCGCCACGGCTTCCGTGGCCAGGGCGCCAGCCACGGCGCGCAGGCAGTGCACCGCCGCCCCGGTTCGATCGGCGGCTGCGCCACCCCCGCCCGCGTGTTCAAGGGCACCCGGATGGCCGGCCGGATGGGCAATGACCGGGTGACGACGCAGAACCTGTTGGTGCACAAGGTCGATGCCGAGAACGGCGTGCTGCTGATCAAGGGGGCGATCCCCGGCCGCAACGGCGGGCTCGTGATGGTCCGCACCGCAATCAAGCGAGGCGAGAAGTAGACATGGCTGCCAACAACACAGAGGCCGCGAAGGCACTGAAGATCGACGTCCGTACCCCGGCGGGTGCGAAGGACGGGTCCGTCGAGCTGCCCGCCGAGCTGTTCGACGTCGAGCCGAACATCGCGTTGATGCATCAGGTCGTCGAGGCCCAGCGCGCCGCGGCGCGACAGGGCACGCACTCGACGAAGACCCGCGGCGAAGTGCGCGGCGGTGGCAAGAAGCCGTATCGGCAGAAGGGCACCGGCCGCGCCCGCCAGGGTTCGACGCGTGCTCCGCAGTTCGCCGGCGGCGGCACCGTGCACGGCCCCAAGCCGCGCGACTACAGCCAGCGCACGCCCAAGAAAATGATCGCCGCCGCACTGCGCGGGGCACTGTCGGACCGGGCGCGAAACGGCCGCATCCACGCCATCACCGAACTGGTCGAGGGTCAGACACCGTCGACCAAGGGCGCCAAGGCGTTCCTGGGCACTCTCACCGACCGCCCGCAGGTGCTGGTGGTCATCGGCCGCAGCGACGAGACGGGCGCCAAGAGCGTGCGCAATCTGCAAGGCGTGCATGTGATCTCGCCCGACCAGCTCAACACCTACGACGTGCTCAAGGCCGACGACGTGGTCTTCAGCGTCGAGGCGCTCAACACCTACATCGCGGCGAACACCGCCGACAACGAATCCGCTGAGGAGGTATCGGCGTAGATGGCGACCGTGTCTGATCCCCGCGACATCATCCTGTCCCCGGTCATCTCCGAGAAGTCCTATGGGCTGATCGAGGACAACGTGTACACCTTCGTGGTGCACCCCGACTCGAACAAGACGCAGATCAAGATCGCTGTCGAGAAGATCTTCGGCGTCAAGGTCGATTCGGTGAACACCGCCAACCGCCAGGGCAAGCGCAAGCGCACCCGGACCGGCTATGGCCGGCGCAAGAGCACCAAGCGCGCCATCGTCACGCTGGCCGCCGGTAGCAAGCCCATCGACCTGTTCGGAGCGCCGGCCTAGCCGGCAGGGAGAACCTACGCATCATGGCAATTCGCAAGTACAAGCCGACGACACCCGGTCGCCGCGGTTCGAGCGTCTCGGACTTCGCCGAGATCACCCGCGACCATCCCGAGAAGTCGCTGGTTCGTCCGCTGCACGGCAAGGGCGGCCGAAACGCGCACGGCCGGATCACCACCCGGCACAAGGGCGGTGGCCACAAGCGCGCCTACCGCGTCATCGACTTCCGTCGCAACGACAAGGACGGCGTCAACGCCAAGGTCGCGCACATCGAATACGACCCCAACCGCACCGCGAACATCGCGCTTCTTCACTTCCTGGACGGCGAGAAGCGCTACATCATCGCGCCGTACGGCCTCAAGCAGGGCGACGTGGTGGAGTCCGGCGCCAACGCCGACATCAAGCCCGGCAACAACCTGCCGCTGCGCAACATCCCCGCGGGCACGCTGATCCACGCCGTGGAACTGCGTCCGGGAGGTGGCGCCAAACTCGCCCGCTCGGCCGGCGCCAGCATCCAGCTGCTGGGCAAGGAGGGCACCTACGCCTCGCTGCGTATGCCCTCCGGAGAGATCCGCCGCGTCGATGTGCGCTGTCGCGCCACCGTCGGCGAGGTGGGCAACGCCGAGCAGGCGAACATCAACTGGGGCAAGGCGGGCCGCATGCGGTGGAAGGGCAAGCGTCCCACCGTCCGCGGTGTCGTGATGAACCCGGTGGATCACCCGCACGGCGGTGGTGAGGGCAAGACCTCCGGTGGCCGTCACCCGGTGAGCCCGTGGGGCAAGCCCGAGGGGCGTACCCGCAAACCGAACAAACCGAGCGACAAGCTCATCGTCCGACGCCGGCGCACCGGCAAGAAGCGCTAGGCCGGAAAGGAACACCAGAGCGATGCCACGCAGCCTGAAGAAGGGTCCGTTCGTCGACGACCATCTGCTCAAGAAGGTCGACGTGCAGAACGAGAAGAACACGAAGCAGGTCATCAAGACCTGGTCGCGTCGGTCGACCATCATCCCCGACTTCATCGGGCACACCTTCGCGGTGCACGACGGCCGCAAGCATGTCCCGGTGTTCGTCACCGAGTCGATGGTCGGGCACAAGCTCGGCGAGTTCGCACCGACCCGCACGTTCAAGGGTCACATCAAAGACGACCGGAAGGCCAAGCGGCGATGAGCGCTTGCGCGAAGAGCAAAGGCTTCTAATGACTACGACGACTGAATATCCCACCGCGACCGCCAAGGCGCGGTTCGTGCGTGTCTCGGCGTCCAAGGCGCGCCGGGTCATCGACCTGGTGCGTGGCAAGCCGGTCACCGAGGCGCTCGACATCCTGCGGTGGGCGCCGCAGGCCGCCAGCGAGCCGGTCGCCAAGGTGATCGCCAGCGCAGCCGCCAATGCGCAGAACAACGAGGGCCTGGACCCGTCCACCCTCGTGGTTGCCAGCGTCTACGCCGACGAGGGCCCGACCGCCAAGCGCATCCGGCCGCGCGCGCAAGGTCGTGCGTTCCGGATCCGCAAGCGCACCAGCCACATCACCGTGATCGTGGAGAGCCGGCCGAGCCGACAGGAGCGCTCCGGCGCGTCCGGCCGCCAGTCGGCCGACGGGGCTCGGGCCCGTCGCGCCCAGGGCAGCAAGGCGGCCGCCGCGAAGAAGGCGCCTGCCAACAAGGCGGCCGAGAAGAAGGCACCCGCCAAGAAGGCACCTGAGAATAAGGCGCCTGCCAAGAAGGCGCCTGCCAAGAAGGCGGCCGAACCAACGACTGCTGAAGCGTCCGATGCGAAGGAGGGCTCGGAGTAGTGGGCCAGAAAATCAATCCCCACGGCTTCCGGCTCGGTATCACCACCGACTGGAAGTCCCGGTGGTACGCCGACAAGCAGTACAAGGACTACGTCAAGGAAGACGTCGCCATCCGCCGGCTGCTGGCGACCGGTCTCGAGCGCGCGGGCATCGCCGACGTGGAGATCGAGCGCACCCGCGACCGCGTCCGCGTCGACATCCACACCGCCCGGCCCGGCATCGTGATCGGCCGGCGCGGCACCGAGGCCGACCGCATCCGCGCCGACCTGGAGAAGCTCACCAAGAAGCAGGTCCAGCTCAACATCCTCGAGGTCAAGAACCCCGAGTCGCAGGCGCAGTTGGTCGCTCAGGGCGTGGCCGAGCAATTGTCCAACCGCGTGGCGTTCCGCCGTGCGATGCGCAAGGCGATCCAGTCCGCGATGCGCCAGCCCAACGTCAAGGGCATCCGAGTGCAGTGCTCCGGCCGACTCGGCGGCGCCGAGATGAGCCGCTCGGAGTTCTACCGCGAGGGCCGGGTTCCGCTGCACACGCTGCGCGCCGATATCGACTACGGGCTCTACGAGGCGAAGACCACCTTCGGTCGCATCGGGGTCAAGGTGTGGATCTACAAGGGCGACATCGTCGGCGGCAAGCGCGAGCTGGCCGCTGCCGCGCCCGCCGGTGCGGATCGCCCGCGCCGCGAGCGCCCCTCGGGCACCCGGCCACGGCGCAGCGGCGCGTCGGGCACCACTGCGACGAGCACCGAAGCTGGTCGTGCGGCCTCCGGCGGCGATGCGGGCTCGGCGCCTGCCAGCGATAGCGGAACGGCTCCCACCGGCAGCGTCTCGCCGAATGCCGCGGCGCCTGCGGCTGCCGAGGCTTCGACATCGGAGGCAGGCACTTCGGCGGCTGCGGGTGCTGCTGCCGAACCGACCACCGAGAACACAACCAAGGATTCAGGGAGCTGATCATGCTAATTCCCCGCAAGGTCAAGCACCGCAAGCAGCATCATCCCAAGCAGCGTGGGATCGCCAGTGGCGGCACCTCGGTCAGCTTCGGTGACTACGGCATCCAGGCACTGGAGCACGCCTACATCACCAACCGGCAGATCGAGTCGGCCCGTATCGCGATCAACCGGCACATCAAGCGTGGCGGCAAGGTGTGGATCAACATCTTCCCGGACCGTCCGCTGACCAAGAAGCCCGCCGAGACCCGCATGGGTTCGGGTAAGGGTTCCCCGGAGTGGTGGGTGGCCAACGTCAAGCCGGGCCGTGTGCTCTTCGAGTTGAGCTACCCCGATGAGGCGATCGCGAGGGCCGCGCTGACCCGCGCGATTCACAAGCTGCCTATCAAGGCACGCATCGTTACCCGAGAGGAGCGCTTCTGATGGCGGTGGGAGTGACGCCGGGTGAACTGCGCGAACTGACCGACGACGAGCTGAGGGACCGGCTGCGCGAGTCCAAGGAAGAGCTGTTCAACCTGCGCTTCCAGATGGCGACCGGCCAGTTGTCGAACAACCGTCGGCTGCGCCTGGTGCGCCAGGAGATCGCGCGTGTGTACACCGTGCTGCGTGAACGTGAATTGGGCCTGGCCTCCGGGCCCGCAGGTGAGGGAGCGTAATGGCTGCGAAAGAAGAGACCAAGGGCGCTGCGGGTCCGCGGCGCACTCCGCGCGTCGAGGAGACGCGTGGCCGCCGCAAGACGGCCATCGGGTACGTGGTGTCGGACAAGATGCAGAAGACCATCGTGGTCGAGCTGGAGGATCGCAAGAGCCATCCGCTCTACGGCAAGATCATTCGGACCACCAAGAAGGTCAAGGCGCACGACGAGAACGGCGACGCCGGCATCGGCGACCGCGTTTCGCTGATGGAGACGCGTCCGCTGTCGGCGACCAAGCGCTGGCGGCTCGTGGAGATCCTGGAAAAGGCCAAGTAGCAGGCGCTACGCCGGCCGGCCCCGTGGGCTTCGTCCGGTGAGCTCACGTCAAAGTAACGATCGACGGATTCGCTGTTCGGGTGCCGACGCTGTTGGCTAGATTCTGAGCGTGAGGGTGGGGGGTCGTCGGGGGTGGGCAGCCGCAGTCGCCTGCCTGATGATCCTGCCCGCCATCAGTGTCCCCCCGCAGGCGCCCGCCCAGCCGGCCGGCGGCGGAGCAGTGGCCGATGCGCCCACGTTGGGGCTGCCTGCGCTCGGCGCTGATGCCGACATCGCGCTCTACGGTTTGCAAGGCACGCAGACGCTGATCCTTCCCGTGCCCGTCGGCCTGACCCCTGATGCCTTGGTCGCCGTCGTCGAGTTGCCGCCCAACGTGCTCGCAGGCAGCATCGCCGTCACCCAGGACAACCGCATGTTGGCGCGGGTCGACCTGCCGCCCGATCGGTCCCCGATCTCCATTCCGCTGGCCGGCGCCCAGATCGTCGACAACTCCATCACGATGCTGTTGCGCAGCCAGTTGCTGCCGCCCGAAGGGTACTGCCTCTACGACACGACGATTCCGCTGCGCCTGGTGAACGCCGCCGTCGCCTACGTCGGCAGGGAGGAGGCGCCGACGGTAGTCGCCGAATTCCTGCCACCGGTGCTGGAACGCTTGACGATCTTCGTGCCGGAATCGCCGACGCGGGCCGAATCGGATGCCGCCGTGCGGCTCACCACTGCGGTTGTCGCCCGCTATGGGGAGCAGCAGCCCGACGTCGAAGTGGTTTCTCTGCGCGGTGATGAGTCGACGCCGCCGACACCGTCGCTTCCCTTCGAGCGCAACATCGTAGTGCGGGAAGGGCCGGATGCGGCCGTGGCACTGCAGGGCGCCGACGGGGTACCCCCGCTGCTGATCACCGGATCAGCCGACGACCTCGGCAACCAGTCCCGCTTGCTCACCAGTGATATCGCCCGGTTGGCGTTGTCATCGAAAGCGGTGGTCGGTCCCATACATTCGAGCCCCCAGCTGCCGCCGAACGTCACGACCATCCGCGACCTCGGGCAGCCCGGCGTCAACGCCACCGCGCTCGAGCCGCAGGTCGTGGTCGCGCTCGACCAGACCAAGCTCGGTCGGCCGGTCAAGAATGTGCGGGTGCAACTGAAGGGCTCCTACACGCCGCTGCCGTCAAGCGTCGGAGCTCAGGTGGTCGCCTCGGTCGGCGGTCAGACGGTGGACCGCTGGCCCGCCGACTCCAGCGGCGTCATCGACCGTTGGGTGACGATCCCCAATGACATGCTGCAGCGCTACACCAATCTGGGGGTGGCCGTCGACCTCAGCGGCAACACCGGGCCGTGCGGAGAATTCCAGCCGGTGACGCTGACGATCGACGGTGCGACGACGGTGGAAAGCGCCCCGGCGCAACCCCCGTCGCCGCTGGGGTTTCAGTCGCTGCCTCAGGCGTTGATGCCGCGGGTCCAGGTCGGCATCAGCGAAGGGTCTTTCGCCGACACGCAGCGGGCCGTGCAGATCATGGAGGGTCTGCAACGCCTCAGCGCACTGCCGATCGACACCCAGGTGGTATCGGTCCAGGAGGCGATGTCGTCACGACTGCCGGCGGTGGTGATCTCCGCCGACACGTGGCCAGACCAGAACGTGACACTGCCGGTCAGCAGCGCTGCGGACGGTGACCTGGACGTCGAGACCGTCGACGGTGAGCGCACGACACTACGGTTGGAGCCGGGCCTGCGGTTCGGTTCGCTGCAGACCGTCTATGACGACAACCGGCCATTGCTGGTTGCGACCTCCAACAACGCTGCCGCTCAGCTGGATTCGCTACTCGAGTGGTTGGATGCCGACGTGCGGCGGTGGGCGCGGTTGGGCGGCGCCGCGGTGATCGCCGCGCAGGGCCAGGACCCGGTGACGGTGGCGGTCGAGTCGTCGCAAGCCGACGCCGCCGAGACCGGGGTGAAGTTCAGTCTGGCTTGGTGGCTGGCTGCCGGCGCCGCCGTCGCCGCGGCCGCCGCTCTGCTCGGATGGCTGCTGCTGCGCCGCAAGCGCCGCGCCTAGGAGCCACGATGGCCGCGCCGACGCAGACCCCACCCGAGCCCTCAGCGCCGGTGGAGTCGATCCGCCCGTGGTATGAGAACCCCACCCTGCGGATCGTGCTGCGGTGGGTCTTCATCGGCTCCGTGACACTGATGGCGTTCTGGGAGAGCTTCGAAAGCCTGGTGCAAACCACCCGACAGGGTGGCTTCAACGGCTACCTCTGGACGCTGCCGGTAGCGGCGGTTCTGGCGGCTCAGGGGGTGGCCCGCCGGCCCCGCACCGAGTTGCCGATCCACGACCGTCAGACCGACATCATCGTCGGCACCATGGGTCTGGTATTAGCGCTGATGCTGCACGGCGTGCTCATGCACCGGTACGAGCAGTACTTCTACGTCTTGCGGCTCGACTTCTTCGCCATGTACGTGTTCATCCTCAGTTCGGCGATCGCGCTGTTCGGTCTGCGGCCTGTCAGCCGTTTCGTGTTCGTCTGGCTGCTGCTGTCGATGATGTTCACGTTGCCCTACCACCTGGCGGTGATCGTGTTGGGCGGCAGCCGAGTATCCGCCGGGGGGGCCGCGCTCATCATCGCAGGCAGCGCGACGGGTATCGCGGTCGGCCGGACGTACAAGCGGGGCTGGTTCGGTGGCCTCGCCGCCTGGGCGGTCGGTCTCGCCGTGCTCGCCGCGATGGCGATCTGGTTCCCCTACGCGCCGGTGTTCGCCTACCAGGCCATACCGGCCCTCACCGCGACCGCGCTGGTGGGAGTGGTGATGTTCTTCTACGCGCGCCGTGGCGCACCCAAGCGGGCGCTGGATCGGAAGGTCGAGCCGCTGGCCGCTCGCCAGGTCGTCCAGGCGCTGCCTCTGGTCCTGGTCGCCGGTGTGCTGCTGTCGCTGGTCGACCTCCCGCGCCCCGATTACCCATCGGCGGCCCGCTTCGACGGGCTGCAGATCTCGGGCCCGCTCAACCCGCCCGCGGGGTGGCGTGTCACCGATACCGAGGACTACACCTGGGTGAAGCGGTTGCACGGGCGCATGGCCCACCTGACCCGGCAGCGGATGGTCGCCGAGGTCGGAAACCCGGACTGGGACAAGTTCTCGCGGCCCCGAACGGTCGTCGTCGACAACGTGGTCACCGACCGCCCCTTCTCCTTCGAGGTCTATCCGGCCAGGGTTCTCTACGACGTGTCGGTCCGCCTGAGCGAGCCCCGCCGGGTCGACCTCGGCTACGGCATCACCGGGGAGGCGACGTCGGTGGTCGACGACGAACAACTGCTCACCTACAACATGCTGCAGTGGACCTGGCGCAACGCCGAGCGCGCCCAACGCATCGTGGTGATCAGCGTGGACAATCACGAGCCGAATGCGCCCTTCCCGAATCCGAGCGGTGCGTTGGTGACCACCCTGAACAAGTTGCTCACCGTGCTGTTCCGCGGCAACTCCGCGGTCACCGACCGCAACCCGGCATTCAAGGACATCGATCTGCTCACCGCGTTCGGGCGCGGTCTGGTGGCCGCGCAGATCCAGCCCCTGGGTCGCCTACCGTGACCGTCTACTCCGTCGAGACCCTCACCGAGGAGCAGCGCGCCCACGCGCTCGAGCGCGCCATCAACGGCCTGCGCGAGGACGATCCGTTGGGGTCGGCCTCCGTGCCCGTCGTTGGGTGGCAGAAGGTGGTGCTGTCGGCCCTTCTCATCGCCGTCGCCATACTGGCGGTCTGGCGGCCTCTGGAGACCGCGGTCGGTTTGATCGGTGTGTGCACGCTCGGTTACGTGGTGACGATGGCCGACCGCGTGCAGATCTTCCGACGGGGACTGGCCCTGCGGGCCATCGTCGTCAGCGACGAGGAAGCCCGTGCCATCCCGGACGATCAACTGCCTCCGTACACCATCCTGGTGCCGGCCTACAACGAACCCGAAGTGGTCGACGACCTGATCGGCGCGATGGCGCGCCTCGAATACCCGAGCGACAAGCTGCAGGTCCTGCTGATACTGGAGGCCGACGACGGCGTCACCATCGACGCGGCGCGGCGCTGTGCGGAGTCCGATGCCATCACCATCCTGCTGGTCCCCCCGGCCGAACCGCGCACGAAACCCAAGGCGTGCAACTACGGCATGTACTTCGCCATCGGTGACATCGTGACCATCTATGACGCCGAGGACCTGCCCGAACCCCTGCAGTTGCGCCGTGTGGTCGCGGCGATGCGCAGGCTGCCCGACGACGTCGCCTGCGTGCAGGCCAAGCTGGGCTACCACAACGGAGACCAGAACCTGCTCGCCGGATGGTTCACCGCCGAGTACGCCCTGTGGTTCGGCTACCTGCTGCCCGGGATGATGGGGACGGGCACGCCGATTCCATTGGGCGGCACGTCGAATCATCTCAAGCGAGCGGTGCTCGACGAGATCGGAACCTGGGATCCCTACAACGTCACCGAGGACGCCGACCTGGGCCTGCGCATCGCGTCCCGCGGCTACCGCACCGCGGTGCTCGAGTCGCAGACCCTGGAAGAAGCCAACAGCGATCCGATCAACTGGATCCGGCAGCGCTCCCGCTGGTACAAGGGCTACCTGCAGACCTGGCTGGTGCACATCCGGCGTCCGGTGCCGTTGTGGCGAACCGTCGGAACGCGCAGCTTCATCCGGTTCAACCTGGTGCTCGCGGGAACGCCGATCATCGCGGTGCTCAACCTGGCGTTCTGGCTGATCACCTTGTTGTGGTTTCTCGGCCAGCCCGCGACGATTGAGGCCGTATTCCCTTGGTACATATATTTTCCGGCGTTGGTGGCCCTTGTTCTCGGCAACTTCGCCACGCTCTACATGAACCTCATCACGCTGCGTGAAGACGACCGTTCGGACCTGCTGGTGCCCGCGCTGACCGTGCCGCTGTTCTGGGTGATGATGAGCGTCGCCGCGGCCAAGGGCACCTACCAGCTGATCCGCCAGCCGTCCTACTGGGAGAAGACCTTTCACGGTCTGACAAATCAGCCGGCCGCCGACGAGGCCGCCCCGACGTGACGTCGATGACCGATCGGCGGCTGAAGGTCATCGCGTTCGCGCTGGCCTGCGTGCTGTACATCGCCGTCGGCTACTGGCTGCAGGTGCAGAACGGTTTCATCCTCGGCGACGCGCTGTCGCGGGTGTCTGCGGCCCAAGCCGTGTTGTTCAGTCGCGACCCGCATCTGGCGGCGATCGGCTTCATCTTCACACCGCTGACCGCGATGCTGCAGATCCCCGCCGTCCTGCTCAGCCCGCTGTGGCCGGATCTGACCGAGCGCGCCTTCGCGGGTTCGCTGATGACGGCGGTCTTCATGGCGGGCTGTGTGGTTCAGGTGCTGAGCATGGGCACCGATCGGAAGCTGCCCCGCGGCTACATCGTCGCAGTCACCGCACTGTTCGCGCTCAACCCGATGATCGTGTTCTACGGTTCGAATGGGATGAGCGAGGCTCCCTTCCTGTTCTTCATCACCTGGGCGGTGCGTCGGCTCATCATGTGGATGGTCGATGACGACGTACACCACCTGATCGCTGCCGGGGGCGTCGCGATGGCGCTGTCGTACCTCACCCGCTACGACGCGGTCGCATGCATCTTCACCGCGGGCATCGTCGTCGCCGTCACCACCTTCCTGCGGGCCCGCAAACCGCCGCGACTGCGCCGAGCGGTGCTGGACCTGGTCCTGGTCAGCGGGCCCGGTCTGGCGTCGTTCGTGGGGTGGGCGGCCACGAGCTGGCTGATCACAGGAGAACCCTTCGCACAGTTCACCTCTCAATACGGCAATGCCGCGATACTGCAACAGTCCGGCACGCAGGCGGTCGACTTCGGCGGTGGCCTGGTGTTCGCCGCCACCTGCACCATGCTGATGACCCCCACCTTGATCCCGATAGCGTTGTGGGCCGGGGTCATCCGGCTGCGCCGTCCATACTGGCCGACGCTGGTGGTCCCGTTCGCCCTCTACGGCGCGGTGCTCGGGTTCCAGTTCTACAGCTACGCGTCGGGGTCGACGTTTGCGTTCCTGCGGTTCTACATCGCGGCGATCCCGTTCGCCGCGTGCCTGGCGATGCTGGCCGTGCCCGAGCGCGGATACGTCGCTGCCAAGCGGCCGGGCAGGTTCGCTCCTGCCGCGGTGGAGCCGCGGCGGCAGCGTGGCTGGCCGGCCTATGTCCCGGTCGCCTTGGTGTTCGCCGTCACCGTGCCCGCCACAGCGTGGGCCATGAGCCTGCCGACGTACGCGCCGCAGGAATACGCGCTGGGCGCGGTGCTGGCTCCCGACCCCGACGACGTTTCCGACCGCAAGGCCGTGGAGCGGCGCATCGCCGCCACCTTCTCCACCGAACGGGAGATCGCCCAATACCTCGACGACCTCGATCTGCCGGAAAGCGCGGTCATCACGGACACCGTGTACGGCTTCGCGGTGGTGGCCGCCTCCCAACGACCGAAAACGTTTGTGGTGCCGTCGGATCCCGATTTCGCCACGTTGCTCAACGACCCGGTGGGCCAAGGTGTCGAGTACCTGCTGGCGGTGCCACCGACCGGCCGTGGTGTCTCCGATGCTCTCAACGTGCGCTATCCGACCCTGTACGACACCGGAGCCGACATCGCGACCCTTGAACTCGAGATCCCCAACGACGGGGACGGCCAGCCGACGTGGCGGTTGTACCGGGTGAACGGAGGCGTGCCCGAAAGCTGAAAAATGACGGCACGTACCACGGATGGTGACACGGAGGTCGAATCCCCCGCTGCGCGACATGCGGCCGGTGTAATCTCCGGCCCATCGTCGACCACGCGGCGATCCCGACCCTGAGGCGAGGCCCGATGGCAGCGGAATTCAACGGCAAGATCGAACTCGACATCCGCGATTCGGAGCCCGACTGGGGGCCGTACGCCGCGCCGACCGCGCCCGAAGGTGCGCCGAACGTGCTCTACATCGTCTGGGACGACATCGGCATCGCGACCTGGGACTGCTTCGGTGGCCTGGTCGACATGCCGGCCATGGGCCGCATCGCGGATCGCGGTGTGCGGCTCTCCCAGTTCCACACCACGGCGCTGTGCTCGCCCACCCGCGCGTCGTTGCTCACGGGCCGCAACCCCACCACCGTGGGCATGGCGACGATCGAGGAGTTCACCGACGGCTTCCCCGGCTGCAACGGGCGGATTCCCTTCGACACGGCACTCATGTCCGAGGTGCTCAACGAGCACGGCTACAACACCTATTGCATCGGAAAGTGGCATCTCACCCCGCTCGAAGAGTCGAATCTGGCTTCCACCAAACGACATTGGCCGCTCAATCGGGGATTCGAACGCTTCTACGGCTTCCTCGGGGGTGAGACCGACCAGTGGTATCCGGAGTTGGTCTACGACAACCACCCGATCGCACCACCGGCAGCGCCCGAGGACGGCTATCACCTGTCGAAGGACCTCGCCGACAAGACCATCGAGTTCATCCGCGACGCCAAGGTGATCGCCCCGGACAAGCCGTGGTTCTCCTACGTGTGTCCCGGCGCCGGACACGCGCCGCATCACGTCTTCAAGGAGTGGGCCGACCGCTACGCCGGCCGGTTCGACATGGGCTACGAGCGTTACCGCGAGATCGTGCTCGAGAACCAGAAGAAGATGGGCATCGTCCCGGCCGACACCGCGCTGTCCCCGATCAACCCGTACCAGGATGTGAAGGGGCCCAACGGCGAACCGTGGCCCGAGCAGGACACCGTGCGGCCATGGGAGTCGCTGCACGACGAGGAGAAGCGGCTGTTCGGCCGGATGGCTGAAGTGTTCGCCGGCTTCCTGTCCTACACCGACGCGCAGATCGGCCGCGTGCTCGACTACCTGGAGGAATCGGGCCAGCTGGACAACACGATCATCGTCGTCATCTCCGACAACGGAGCCAGCGGCGAAGGCGGTCCGAACGGTTCGGTCAACGAGGTCAAATTCTTCAACGGCTACATCGACACCGTCGAGGACAGCATGCGGATGATCGACGACCTCGGCGGTCCGGAGACCTACAACCACTATCCGATCGGCTGGGCGATGGCGTTCAACACGCCCTACAAGCTGTTCAAGCGGTACGCCTCCCACGAGGGCGGTATCGCCGACACCGCGATCATCTCCTGGCCCAACGGCATTGCCGCACACGGCGAGGTTCGGGACAACTATGTCAATGTCTGCGACGTCACGCCCACAGTGTTCGAACTGCTCGGCATCACGCTGCCTGCGACGGTTCGAGGTGTGCCGCAGAAGCCCTTCGACGGAATGAGTTTCAAAGCCGCACTGGACGACTCGACGGCTCCGACCGGCAAGCAGACCCAGTTCTACACGATGCTCGGCACTCGCGGTATCTGGCACGACGGCTGGTTCGCCAACACGGTGCACGCCGCCTCGCCGGCCGGCTGGTCACACTTCGACAAGGACCGCTGGGAGCTCTTCCACATCGCCGCCGACCGCAGTCAGTGCCACGATCTGGCCGCCGAAAACCCGGACAAGCTCGAGGAATTGAAGGCGCTGTGGTTCGCCGAGGCCGACAAGTACCACGGGCTGCCGCTGGGTGATCTGAACATCATCGAGACGATCACGCGGTGGCGACCCCACCTGTCGGGTGCGCGGGAGTCCTACATCTACTATCCGGGCACCGCGGATATCGGCATGGGTGCAGCGGTCGAGATCCAGGGCCGGTCGTTCTCGGTCATGGCCGACGTGATCGTCGACTCCGCCGGAGCCGAGGGGGTGGTGTTCAAACACGGCGGCGCCCATGGCGGCCACGTGCTGTTCCTGCAGGACGGCCGACTGCATTACGTGTACAACTTCCTCGGCGAGATCGAGCAGCACCTCTCGTCGGAGAGCGCGGTGCCGTCGGGCAAGCACACCTTCGGCGCCGCCTTCGTTCGGACCGGGACGGTGGAGGGCAGCCACACCCCACTCGGTGACGCGGCGCTGTACATCGACGACGAACAGGTCGCCACCTTCGACGGGATGAAGATCATCCCCGGCACGTACGGGCTCGCCGGGGCCACCCTGAGCATCGGCCGCAACACAGGGTCTCCTGTTTCGCGGGCCTACAAGGCGCCGTTCCCGTTCACCGGTGGCGTCATCGCCCAGGTGAACGTCGACGTCTCGGGCAAGCCGTATGCGGATCTGGAACGAGATTTCGCACGTGCGTTCGCGAAGGACTGACGGACCGAAGCTCGTCGGCTGTGCGGCGGTGGGGCTGGCGCTGGCCTGCGTGCTGTCGGGCTGCGACCGTATCGAGGCAGGGGTACCCGTCGCCGCCGACGCGCCGCCGTCCCGAACATCAGCGCCGTCCCGAACTTCGATGCCGTCCCGAACTTCGGTGCCGCCGACCCCCACCGATGAGCCCGGTGTGGCCCCGACCACCAAGGTGGCGCTGCCGCCGGATACACCCACGTGCGACGTCGACCCCCCGCCGGTGGGCGTGGTGGCCTCGGTCGAGGACCCCGGGGCGCCCAAGGTCACCGTCGCGCTGCCCACCGGCTGGTCGACCACCGCAGGGCAGGGCGATGTCGGCGCGAGACTGGCCGGACCGGACGGCGTGTGGGCGACCGTCACCATCGCCGAGACGCGACTCGGCCCTGCCGAGGCGTTCGCCGAGTACGCCGACGAGGCGATGGCCGCGGCGCCGGTCAGCAGCATCAGCGTGTTGCCCGCCGAGGTCTGTGAGTACAGCGGTCAGAAGCTGCTCGGGTCGTGGTCGGGCTCGCCGCAGCAGGCAGTCGAGTTCGGCGACCGCCTCGCCCACATCTGGACCAACACCGCGACCTATCTGGTGGCGGTGCACGTCGAGGGCCCGGTCCAGCCCGGCTTCGACCCGTTCACCTCACCGCTGATGGACGACTTCGCGGTCGTCATACCCTGAAACGATGCTCACCGAACTCGTCGAGCTGCCGGGCGGGTCGTTCCGGATGGGATCGACGCAGTTCTATCCCGAAGAGGCGCCCGCGCACACCGTCCGCGTCGCCGCGTTCGCCGCCGAACGGCATCCCGTCACCAACGCCCAGTTCGCCGAATTCGTCTCCGACACCGGCTATCTCACCGTCGCCGAACAACGGCTGGACCCCGCGCTGTACCCGGGTGCGGAGCCGAGGGACCTGGTGCCGGGTGCACTGGTGTTCGGGCCGACCGCAGGCCCGGTGGACCTGCGGGACTGGCGACAGTGGTGGCGCTGGGTGCCCGGCACGAGCTGGCGCCGGCCATTCGGCCCGGACAGCACCATGAACGACCGACTCGACCACCCGGTCGTGCAGATCGCCTATCCGGACGCCGCGGCCTACGCGCGCTGGGCCGGTCGCCGACTGCCCACCGAGGCGGAGTGGGAGTACGCGGCGCGCGCCGGGACCGTGACCGCCTACTCGTGGGGCGACGAGGCCATGCCGGGCGGACAGCTGATGGCCAACACCTGGCAGGGCCGGTTCCCGTACCACAACACCGGCGCGCTCGGCTGGGTCGGCACGTCACCGGTGGGGACGTTTCCGCCGAACGGGTTCGGGCTCGTCGACATGATCGGCAACGTGTGGGAGTGGACGACGACGAGGTTCTCGGCACACCACCGCCTCGACGACCCGGTGAAGGCGTGCTGCACGCCGAGCGGACCCGCCGATCCGACGGTGATGCAGACCCTCAAGGGCGGCTCGCATCTGTGCGCGCCGGAGTACTGTCACCGCTACCGCCCGGCGGCGCGCTCGCCGCAGTCGCAGGACAGTGCGACGACCCACATCGGTTTCCGCTGCGTGGCGGATCGGTAGCGGGCTCGCCGGCGAGCGACCGTTCCCGGACAGAAAACGCGGCGTGTCGCCGGGCGAACACGGTCTCTCGCCCCAGCGGCGGCGATTTGGTTCCCCGCAGGTCGTCCCATAGAATCAAACGGTTGCCTTGGGCAGACCTCGGCCGGATTCGGCCCCGCGTGCCCTTCGGTGACAGCAAGACGCGCACGTCAGGTCCCGTGGGCTGTGCCCACAATCAGGCTGGGGCCTGGCGTGCATACAACCAGGTCGAGGAGATCGAGTGATTCAGCAGGAATCGCGGCTGAAGGTCGCCGATAACACGGGCGCCAAGGAGATCTTGTGCATCCGCGTGCTCGGCGGCTCGTCGCGACGCTATGCCGGCATCGGCGATGTCATCGTCGCGACGGTCAAGGACGCCATCCCCGGTGGCAACGTCAAGCGCGGCGATGTGGTCAAGGCCGTCGTCGTGCGCACCGTCAAGGAGCGTCGTCGCGCCGACGGCAGCTACATCAAGTTCGACGAGAACGCCGCCGTCATCATCAAGCCCGACAACGACCCGCGCGGGACGCGCATCTTCGGTCCGGTCGGTCGTGAACTGCGCGAGAAGCGCTTCATGAAGATCGTCTCGCTCGCTCCGGAGGTGTTGTAGATGAAGGTCCACAAGGGCGACACGGTGCTGGTCATCTCCGGCAAGGACAAGGGCGCCAAGGGCAAGGTCCTGGTGGCCTACCCGGCGCGCAACAAGGTGCTCGTCGAAGGTGTCAACCGCATCAAGAAGCACACCGCGGTCTCGCGCAACGAGCGTGGCGCACAGTCCGGCGGCATCGTCACCCAGGAAGCCCCGATCGACGTCTCCAACGTCATGGTCGTCGACTCCGACGGCAAGCCCACCCGCATCGGGTATCGAAAGGACGACGAGACCGGCAAGAAGGTCCGCATCGCCAAGACCAACGGCAAGGACATCTGATGACCACTACTGAAAGCGCTGAGAAGACCCTTCCTCGTTTGAAGCAGCGCTACCGCGAGGAGATCAAGGACTCGCTGCAGAAGGAGTTCGGCTACGCCAACGTCATGCAGATCCCCGGCGTGGTCAAGGTCGTCGTGAACATGGGCGTCGGTGATGCCGCGCGCGACGCCAAGCTGATCAACGGCGCGGTCAACGACCTGGCCCTGATCACCGGGCAGAAGCCGGAAGTCCGCAAGGCCCGGAAATCCATAGCGCAATTCAAGCTGCGCGAGGGCATGCCGATCGGCGCGCGCGTCACGCTGCGCGGTGACCGCATGTGGGAGTTCCTGGACCGGCTCATCTCGATCGCGCTGCCGCGTATCCGCGACTTCCGCGGCTTGTCGCCCAAGCAGTTCGACGGCACCGGCAACTACACCTTCGGGCTGACCGAGCAGTCGGTGTTCCACGAGATCGACGTGGACTCCATCGACCGGCCCCGTGGCATGGACATCACCGTCGTCACCTCGGCGACGAATGACGACGAAGGACGAGCGCTGTTGCGGGCTCTCGGCTTTCCGTTCAAGGAGAACTGAGCACATGGCAAAGAAGGCACTGGTCAACAAGGCCAACAAGAAGCCGAAGTTCAAGGTGCGCGCCTACACCAGGTGCCAGCGCTGCGGCCGTCCGCACTCGGTGTTCCGCAAGTTCGGCCTGTGCCGGATCTGCCTGCGCGAGATGGCGCATGCCGGCGAGCTGCCCGGCGTTCAGAAGTCCAGCTGGTAACGGCCGGCACCAGCCCACAACCCACGAAAACAGTTGCGGTAGGCCCTGAGCAGGGAACCGCCGTGAGGAAGGTAAACCTCCTGTCATGACCGCGATGACGACGATGCGGAGCGCAGCGACGAAGAGGAGCAGCGCCCGATGACTATGACGGATCCGATCGCAGACTTCTTGACCCGTCTGCGCAACGCCAATTCGGCGTACCACGACGAGGTGACCCTGCCGCACTCGAAGATCAAGGCCAACATCGCCGAGATCCTCAAGCGCGAGGGCTACATCTCCGACTACCACACCGAGGATGCTCGGGTGGGCAAGTCGCTGGTCGTGCAACTGAAGTACGGCCCCAGCCGCGAGCGCAGCATCGCCGGCCTGCGCCGGGTGTCCAAGCCCGGACTGCGGGTGTACGCGAAGTCGACCAATCTGCCGCGGGTCCTCGGCGGCCTCGGCGTGGCGATCATCTCCACGTCGGCAGGCCTGAAGACCGACCGCCAGGCGGCCCAAGAGGGCGTGGGCGGCGAAGTCCTCGCATACGTGTGGTGAGGGAGATATAGAGACATGTCGCGAATTGGAAAGCAGCCGGTCCCGGTTCCCAGCGGGGTCGACGTGTCGATCGACGGACAGAACGTGTCGGTCAAGGGGCCAAAGGGCACCCTGGCGCTGGCCGTCGCCGAGCCCATCCGCGTGGCTCGCGACGACGATGGCGCCATCGTGGTCAGCCGCCCCGACGACGAGCGGCGCAGCCGGTCGCTGCACGGGTTGTCGCGCACGCTGGTGTCGAACCTGATCACCGGCGTCACCGAGGGCTACACCACCAAGATGGAGATCTTCGGCGTCGGCTACCGCGTGCAGCTCAAGGGCTCCAACCTCGAGTTCGCGCTCGGCTACAGCCACCCGGTCACGATCACCGCGCCCGAGGGCGTGACCTTCGCGGTGGAGACGCCGACGAAGTTCTCGATCTCCGGTATCGACAAGCAGAGGGTCGGCCAGGTCGCGGCGAACATCCGCCGTCTGCGGAAGAGCGACCCCTACAAGGGCAAGGGCATCCGCTACGAGGGTGAGCAGATCCGCCGCAAGGTCGGAAAGACAGGTAAGTAGACATGGCTACGACTACGAAGGATCCGGCGGCGACGCAGAAGCCCGCGGGGCGCAACGTCTCCGAAACCCGGCGGGTGTCGCGGATGCGGCGCCACGCCCGGCTGCGCAAGAAGATCTCCGGCACCGCCCAGGTGCCGCGCTTGGTGGTCAACCGCTCGTCGCGGCACATCCACGTGCAGCTCGTCAACGACATCAACGGCACCACCCTGGCCGCCGCGTCGTCCATCGAGGCCGACGTGCGCGCGGTCGAGGGCGACAAGAAGGCCCACGCAGTGCGGGTCGGCCAGCTGATCGCCGAGCGCGCCAAGGCCGCGGGCATCGACAAGGTCGTGTTCGACCGCGGTGGCTACACCTACGGTGGGCGCATCGCGGCGCTGGCCGACGCGGCGCGCGAAGGCGGGCTGGAGTTCTAGATGACTGACTTCAACGGAAGGATTGCATGATGGCCGAGCAGGCATCAGGAGCCGCTGGGCCGGCGGCATCCGAACAACGCGACGGCCGTGGGTCGCGGGGTGACCGCGACGGGCGCGGCCGCCGCGACGACCGTGGCGGTCGTGGCCGCGACGGCGGTGACAAGAGCAACTACCTCGAGCGCGTGGTGTCGATCAACCGCGTCTCCAAGGTCGTCAAGGGCGGTCGCCGCTTCAGCTTCACCGCGCTGGTGATCGTCGGTGACGGTCACGGCATGGTCGGCGTCGGGTACGGCAAGGCCAAGGAAGTGCCCGCCGCCATCGCCAAGGGCGTCGACGAAGCGCGCAAGAACTTCTTCCGCGTCCCGCTGATCGGCGGCACCATCACCCATCCGGTGCAGGGCGAAGCCGCCGCCGGTGTGGTGATGCTGCGTCCGGCCAGCCCCGGTACCGGTGTGATCGCCGGCGGCGCCGCCCGTGCGGTGCTCGAATGCGCGGGCGTGCACGACATCCTGGCCAAGTCGCTGGGCAGTGACAACGCGATCAACGTCGTACACGCCACCGTCGCCGCGCTCAAGCTGTTGCAGCGTCCCGAAGAGGTCGCGGCGCGGCGCGGGCTGCCGATCGAGGACGTAGCGCCTGCGGGCATGCTGCGGGCGCGACGCGAGGCCGAGGCCGTTGCCGCGTCGGCCGCGCGGGAAGGGTCGGCATAACCATGGCAGAGCTCAAGATCACCCAGGTTCGCAGCACCATCGGTGCGCGCTGGAAGCAGCGCGAAACCCTGCGGTCACTGGGGCTGCGCAAGATCAGCCAGTCGGTGGTCCGTGAAGACAACGCGCAGACGCGCGGCCTGATCAACACCGTGCACCACCTCGTCAGAGTAGAAGCAGTGGAGTCCTCCTAATGACACCCATCAAACTCCATGACCTGAAGCCGGCGCCCGGATCGAGGAAGGCCAAGACCCGCGTTGGTCGCGGTGAGGGCTCGAAGGGCAAGACCGCCGGGCGCGGCACCAAGGGCACCAAGGCCCGCAAGAACGTCCCGGTGATGTTCGAGGGCGGGCAGATGCCGATCCACATGCGGCTGCCGAAGCTCAAGGGTTTCCGCAACCGGTTCCGCACCGAGTACGAGGTCGTCAACGTCGGCGACATCGACAAGCTGTTCCCCAACGGCGGCGACGTCGGTGTCGACGACTTGGTGGCCGCCGGTGCGGTCCGCAAGAACTCGTTGGTCAAGGTGCTCGGCGACGGCAAGCTGACCGTCAAGGTCAACGTCACCGCCCACAAGTTCAGCGGCAGTGCCCGCGAGAAGATCACCTCCGCGGGCGGATCGGCGACCGAGCTCTGACAGTCCTGATCGAGAACCCCCGCTTCGGCGGGGGTTCTCGCATCTGAGCGCGTAACGCCCGGGGGCGGCGTCGCGATTACACTGCTGATGCCGGCACCGAGGAGGAGCCCATGATCCGTCACTGCGTCGCGCTGGGTCTCGCCGGTCTGGCGGTGTTCAGCGGTGCAGCGACGGCCCACGCCCAGACCGCCGACGAGCGGTTCGTCGACGTGGTGACCGAACTGGGTGTCTCGGCCGCTTCCGAATCGGAGATCACCGAGCTCGGACGGCGCGTGTGCACCATGCTGACCGAAGGCTTCGCGAGCAACGTGAACCCGGTGCCGGTGGTGCGCGGGGTGGTGACGTCGCTGCAGAGCAGCAACCTGAATCGGGAGCAGGCGGTCGGTTTCATGCGGGCCTCGGTCGCCGTCTACTGCCCCAATCACGCCCGCTTGATCGGCCGCTAGCCGTTCGGTCGGGCGTCGGTACGCTCGACTCATGTTCGCCTTCCTGCCCGGTCTGCCCGGTCCCGACGATCTGCGCGCGCTGGTTCGTCGCGTCGACACCGCCCGCCACCACGGTGTGCCGGACGGGGTCATCCTCGAGTTGGATCTACTGTCGGTGCCCAACGAGACGGGCGGATTCGATCCGTTCGCACTGCTCACCGGCGCGGTCCGGCCGCTGCTGCTGCGCGAGACCGTCGCCGCCCTCCACCGGGCGGCCCAGGATCCCCGGGTCGCCGGGCTGATCGCGCGCGTGCAGGTCTCGGGAGCCCCGGCCGGACCTGTGCAGGAATTGCGCGACGCGATCGCGGCATTCAGCGATGGCAAGCCCTCGCTGGCGTGGGCGGAGACCTATCCGGGGACGCTGTCGTACTACCTGGCGTCGGCGTTCCGAGAGGTGTGGATGCAGCCGTCGGGCACCGTGGGTCTGATCGGCTTCGCCACCAACGCGCTGTTCCTGCGCGACGCTCTGGACAAGGCCGGCATCGAGGCGCAGTTCATCGCCCGCGGCGAGTACAAGTCGGCGGCGAACCTGTTCACCCAGGACAGCTACACCGAGGCCCATCGGGAGGCCGACGAGCGGCTGATCCAGAGCCTGCACACCCAGGTGCTGGAGGCGGTGGCCGAGTCGCGGCACCTGTCGCCGGACGAGGTGAACGCGCTCGCCGACAAGGCGCCGCTGCTGCGCGACGACGCACTCGCGGGTCGACTCGTGGATCGGATCGGGTTCCGGGACGAGGCATACGCGCGGATCGCCGAACTCGCCGGGGCGCCGAATATATCGCCGTCGGACGTGGACTCCGAGGATGCGCCGCCGCGGCTGTATCTGTCGCGGTACGCGCGGGCCACCGCCGAGCGGCCCGGCCCGCCGATGCCGCCCATCCCCGGGCGCAAGGCCAAGCCGACCATCGCCGTCGTCACCCTGCACGGGCCGATCGTCAGCGGTCGCGGCGGGCCGGGCCCGCTACCTCTCGGCAGTTCGAGCGCGGGGGGCGACACCATCGCCGCCGCACTGCGCGAGGCCGCCGCCTCGGATGACGTGTCGGCCATCGTCCTGCGGGTCGACAGCCCCGGCGGTTCGGTCACCGGATCGGAAACCGTTTGGCGCGAAGTGAATCGGGTGCGCTCGGGAAAGGATGGAGCCGGCAAGCCGGTGGTGGCGTCGATGGGCGCGGTCGCCGCGTCCGGCGGCTACTACGTGTCGATGGGCGCCGACGAGATCGTCGCCAATCCCGGCACCATCACCGGTTCGATCGGCGTGGTGACCGGCAAGTTGGTGGCCCGCGAGCTCAAGGACCGCCTCGGCGTGGGCTCGGACTCGGTACGCACCAATGCCAACGCCGACGCCTGGTCGATCAACCAGCCGTTCACCGACGAGCAGCAGGCCCACGTCGAGGCCGAGGCCGACCTGTTCTACACCGACTTCATCGAGCGGGTGGCCGTCGGGCGCAAGATGAGCGTCGAGGACGTCGAAGCGATCGCCCGCGGCCGCGTGTGGACGGGAGCCGACGCCAAGGAGCGGGGTCTGGTCGACGAACTCGGCGGGTTGCGCACCGCGATCAGGCGCGCCAAGGTGCTGGCCGGTCTGGACGCCGACGCCGACGTACGCATCATCGGCTATCCCGGCTCGTCGCTGATGGACCGGCTGCGGCCCAAGGCGTCCTCCCAGCCGGCGGCGGCATCGCTGCCCGAGGCGTTCGCCGCGCTGCTGGGCCGATCGGTGGCCGGCATGGTGGTTCGCGCGGAGGAGTCGCTGACCGGCGTGAGCGCGTTGTGGCTGGGGGACTACCGCTTCTAGTCCTCGCGCCGATGGCCCACGCGCCGAGGGACGGGGTCAGTGCTCGCGCAGGTAGCGGTAGACGGCAGCGAAGTTGGTGTTGACCTCGTCGGGGATCGGTACGGGTCCGCCGAGCGCCCTCGCGCCCCAGGCGATCTGGGCGGTCCGCTCGACGAGCGCGGTGACATGCAGAGCCTTGTCCGGCCGCGGCGCGACGGCGACCAGGCCGTGGTTGGCGATCAGCGCCGCAGCCCGGCCGTCGAGCGCCTTGACGGCATTGTCGCCGACGTCGGGAGTGCCCGACGCCGCGTATTCGGCGCAACGGATGTCGCCGCCGCAGTACACGGCGAACTCGTCGACGCAGGCCGGAATCGACTGCTGCGCAACGGCGAACATCGTCGCCCACACCGGGTGGCTGTGGATCACGCTGCCGATGTCGGCGAAGGCCCGGTAGCACGAAAGGTGCAGCGCCATCTCGGTCGACGGCGCCCGGCCGTCCTTGGCTGACAGCACGGTGCCGTCGGGGTCGACCAGCACGAGGTCGTCGAGCACCATGTCGCGGTAGTCCACCGACGAAGGTGTGATGACGATGTTGCCGTCTTCTCGCCGCGCCGAGATGTTGCCGGCCGTGCCCTCGACCAGGCCGCGGCGCAGCATGTCCTTGGCCGCGGCCAGCACCGCCTCCTGCGCGTTGTTCACGAACCTCACGACGCCAGTACCTCCGGGTTGACGATGTTGGCCGGCCTGCGTCCCGACAGCAGCGCTTCGAGACCGTCGGCGACCATCTGCGCCTGTCGCGCCTCAGTGTTCCAGGTGGCGCCGCCGATGTGCGGCGTCAGCACGACGTTGGTCATAGCGACCAGCGGGTGATCGGTGGGCAGCCATTCGCCGACGAAATGGTCCAGGCCCGCCGCGCCGACCTTGCCGCTGCGCAGTGCCGCCACCAGGGCGTCGGTGTCGTGCAGTTGCGCGCGGGCGGTGTTGAGGAACACCGCGCCGTCGCGCATCGCGGCGAACTGCTCGGCGCCGATCATGCCGACCGTGTCCTCGGTGACGGGTGCGTGCAGCGAGACGATGTCGGCCTCGGCGAGCAGTTGCTCGAGGCTGTGGCCGGCCTCGTCGTGGTACGGGTCGTGCGCGATGACCTCGAGGCCAAGGCCCTGCAGTCGCCAGCGCAGCGCGCGGCCCACCGCGCCGAGGCCGACCAGGCCGGCCGTGCGGCCCGCGATCTCCCACGCCCGGAACCGTTGATAGGGAAGCGTGCCGTCACGAAACACCTCGCCAGCGCGGACGTCGGCGTCGCCGGTGAGCACGTGGCGGGTCGCGGCGAACAGCAACGCGAGCGCCATCTCGGCGACGGCGTCGGCGTTGCGGGCGGGGGCGTTGAGCACCGGGACCCGCGCCGCCGTCGCCGCCGCGACGTCGACGTTGTTGGGGTCGCCGCGGGTCGAGGCCACCGCCGTCAGTGGCAGCTCGAGAACCGGGCCGGCTATCGAATCTCCCTCCACGACAAGCACATCGGCGCGTTCGGCGGTGGCACGCTCGGCGAGTTGCTCGGCGGCGTAGATCCGCAGCGGCCGCAGGTCGATCCACGGGTCGTACACGACGTCGACCAGCTGGTGGAGCTTGTCGAAACCCGGCCCGCGCAGCGGGGCCGTCACGAGGGCGCGAAGTCGGGTCACGATGACACATGCTGGCGTACGGTGACCGGCGTGTCAGCCAAAGCGGTCATCGGCGTCGACATCGGCACCACCTCGGTCAAGGCGGTGGCGGTCGACGAGGACGGCCGGGTGACCGCGCGAACCCGGGTCCCGCACGCGGTGCGGGTGCCGACGCCCGACCGCCTCGAGCACGACGCCGGCGAGGCCTGGCGACGCGGCCCGCTTGCGGCGCTGGACGCGCTGGGCCGCCTAAACGCCGCCGCCGTGGCCGTCACCGCGATGGTGCCGTCGCTGACCGCGGTAGACGCCGACGGCGCTCCGCAGACACCGGGCCTGCTCTACGGCGACGAGCGGGGCCGCGGCGCAACCGGCCGTCCCGACGCCCGGTTCCTGTCCGGCGAGGCGGTGGAGTTCCTCCGCTGGACGGCGGGGGAGCGGCCCGGTGCGCCGGGTTACTGGCCGGCGGCCGCGCTGGCCAATCACGCGCTGGCCGGCGAGGCGGTGATCGACAACGCCACCGCCAGCACCATGTACCCGTTGTTCGACGGCGCGGGCTGGAGTGAACCGGTGTGTGCGGACTGCGCTGTGACGCCCGGCCAGCTCCCGCGGATCGCGGGGTCGGGGGAGGCCGTCGGCACGGTGCGCGGTAGAGACACGCTGCTGGGCGCCGGTGCGGTCGATGCGGTGTGCGAGCAGGTCGTCGCCGGGGCCGACACCGACGGCGACGTGCTCGTGCTGTGCGGCACCACGCTGATCGTGTGGGTGACGATTCCGGAGTATCGGGAAGTGCCCGGGCTGTGGACGTTGCCGCACACCGCGCCGGGCAAGTGCCAGATCGGCGGGCCGAGCAACGCAGGCGGACTGTTCCTCGGCTGGCTGGACCGGGCCGTCGCACCGGGTGACGCGGTGGATCCGCGTCGTGTCCCGGTGTGGGCGCCGTATCTGCGCGGGGAACGCGTGCCGCACCACGATCCGTTTCGTCGCGGCGTGCTCGACGGGCTCGATCTGACGCACGACGGCGCGGCGATCCGCCGCGCCGGGTTCGAGGCGTCGGGCTTCGTGGTGCGCCAGCTCATCGAGATGAGCGGCGCGCCCGCGACCCGCATCGTGGCGACCGGCGGCGGCACCCGTGTCGCGCCGTGGATGCAGGCCATCGCCGACGCCACCGGCCTGCCCGTCGGGGTGTCGGCCGTCGCCGAGGGCGCCGCGCTGGGGGCGGCGTTTCTCGCGCGCATGTCGGCCGGTCTGGAGTCGTCGCTGTCCGACGCCGCGCGCTGGGCCGCCACCGAACGCGTCGTCGAACCCGACGCCGCGTGGGTGGCGGCGACGCAGGACCGCTACGGCCGGTTCCTGGAACTCAGCGCTTCGCCGCCGCCACATAGCTGACGTCGGCGAACATCCCGATGGTCTCCTCGTCCGGGAAGTCGAAGCCGTTGGCGGCGTACGCGTCTCGCATGCTCTGCGCCGTGACGTCCCACCCTCGTGCGTTCAGGTAGTCGACGATATCGTTGCGCTCGCCGTGGTAGATGAGGTCGCGCATCTCGATGTCGTGCCCGTACTTGCGGAGTCGGTCGGCGATCTCCTGCGACCGTTCGTCGGAGAACATGCTGATGTCGGGGATGTGCTCGGTGGCGAGCCTGCTGCCCGGCGCGCTGAGCGCGTCGATCCGGTCGAACAGCAGATCCTGCGCCTCGGGCGGCAGATAGATCAGGAGTCCCTCGGCGATCCAGGCGGTGGGTTTCATTGCGTCGAACCCGTTGTCGCTCAGGGCTTTCGGCCAGTCGTCGCGCAGGTCGACCGCCACTGCGCGCCGGTTGACAGCCGGTCGCGCGCCCAGTCGTGCGAGCGTGTCGTCCTTGAACGCGATGACCTCCGGCTGGTCCAGCTCGTACACCGCGGTGCCGCCCGGCCACGTCAGCCGGTAGGCGCGGGCGTCGAGTCCGGCCGCCAGGATGACCGCCTGGCGGATACCGACGGCCGAGGCGTCGGTGAACAACCGGTCGAAATGCCGGGTCCGAACCGCCATCCCCTCGGCGGCCCGGCGCGCGTTGAAGCGGGGGTCGATGGCGTCGAGGTCGACCTCGCCGTCGAGCGCCCGAAGGAAGAAGTCGAGCCCCACCGCGCGCACCAGCGGTTCGGCGAACGGGTCGTCGATCAGTCCCTCGCGGTGGCTCAGCACGCGCTGCGCGGCCACCATGGTCGCGGTGGAGCCCACGCTGGACGCCAGGTCCCACGAGTCGTCGTCGGTGCGGGCCATCTGCTCTCCTAGGTTCTCGCGGCGACGATTGCGAGCGAATCACGCATCGGCGCAAGGGTTTCAGAGTCGGGGAAGTCTCGGCCGTACGCGGCGAACACCTCCGGTCGGGTCCGGGCGGACACCTGCCAACCACGTTCGCCGAGGTAATCGACCACATGGTTGCGTTCACCCGGATAAAACAGCTGCGAGATGTCGAGGTTGGTGACGGCCTCGTCACCCCACCGCTCGCTGATCGCCCTGGCCCGCGCGCCGATCGCCGCCGCCGCGTCCGGGTGGTACTCGGTCGCCAGCCGACTGCCCGGCGCGCTGAGCGCGGTGATGTCGTCGAACAACCGGTCCTGCGCGTCCGGCGGCAGGTACACCAGCAGGCCTTCGGTGCTCCACGCGGTCGGTTGGTCGGGATCCAAGCCGCTCGCGCGCAGCGCGTTCGGCCAGTCGTCGCGAAGGTCGATGCCGACCGTGCGCAGGTGCGCGGCAGGCGCCGCACCGATCGACGCCATGGTCGTCGCCTTGAACTCGATGACCTGCGGTTGGTCGATCTCATAGACGACCGTCCCGTCCGGCCACGGCAGCCGGTAGGACCGCGAGTCCAGGCCGGAGGCCAGAATCACCGCCTGCCGGACGCCCGCATGGCCGGCGTCTCGGAAGAAGTCGTCGAAGAACCGGGTCCGCACCGCGATGACGCGCGCCATGAACCGGGCACCGGCCACGTCGCCGTCCTCCAACTCGATCTCACCGTCGGCAAGGCGGGTGAAGAACTCGAGGCCGACCGCACGGACCAGCGGGGCGGCGAACGGGTCGTCGAACAGCGCATCGGCCTCCCGGCTGGCCACCGCGCGGGCCGCCGCCACCATCGTCGCGGTGGTGCCCACGCTGGAGGCCAGATCCCAGCTGTCCGCGTCGCTCCGGCTCACGAACTCAGTAATCTAGTCCTCCTCGCCTCCGGGGAGGATCCCCGTGACGTACTGCAGTTCGCCGAAACCGGCCGAGTCCTCCTCCTCCGACAGCGCGGGCAGGCCGTTGTCGGTCAGCAGTTCGGCGACCGTGCGACGGGTGAGTCGCCAGCCGCCGTCGGCCAGGTACTGACCGGCCTCGTTGCGCTCGCCGAGATAGACGAGCTCGGCGAAGTCCAGGTCGAACCCGTGGCTGCGCCACCGCTGCGAAGCCTCTTGCATACGCTCGAAGGCCTTCTCGCGGTCGGCCGCGGCGGTGTTGGGCACGCTTTCGACCGCGACCCGGCTGCCGGGCGCGCTGAGCGCGGTGACGGTGTCCAGCAGCCGGTCCTGTGCCTCCGGCGGCAGGTAGCCGAGCAGCCCCTCGGCGCTCCACGCCGTCGGCTGGTCGGGATCGAATCCCGCGTCGATGAGCGCGGCGGGCCAGTCGGCGCGCAGGTCGATCGACACGGTGCGACGCTCGGCGGTCGGGTGGGCCCCGAGGGCGGCCAGCGTGCGGGTCTTGAACTCGATGACCTCGGGCTGGTCGATCTCGTAAACGCTCGTTCCAGCCGGCCACGACAGCCGGTACGCCCGCGCGTCGAGGCCGGCGGCCAGGATCACCGCCTGACGGACGCCCGCTTCGGCCGCCGCTGTGAAGAATTCGTCGAAGAACTTGGTTCGCACCGCCATGTTGTCGGTCATGCGCTGCATGCCCATCGACGCACTGTCCACATCCAGGTCGGCCGCCGTGAGCTCACCGGTGGCCAACCTGGTGAAGAAGTCCACGCCCACCGCCCGCACCAGCGGTTCGGCGTACGGGTCGGAGATCAGGGCGCCGTCGCCGGTGCTTGCCATCGCCCGCGCCGCTGCCACCATCGTGGCCGTCGCCCCCACGCTGGAGGCCAGGGTCCAGGTGTCGTCCTCGGTGCGTGCCATCTCGTCTCCCATGCCCTCGGTGCATTACTTAGCCGATATAACGGATCGGTCCCACCATACGTTCCCGGATATGTTCCCCGACGTGTTCATCGAGGAGTTCATGACTGAGACGTCGCCGTGAGTGCCAGACGATCAGCGGAATGCGGAGCCATCGGACCCCGGCTGTTACTCTCGTAGACTGTTTGACGGGCAACTCCGCAGGCTGCGCGCCTGACGGGGATCCGCACACGACTTAACCAAGACGCTGGTGGAATCCAGCCCCATCCGCACGCCGCGATCAACAGGTCGGCTGCGCAGGAGGAAGAGTGCTTTCGGCTTTCATCTCTTCGCTCAGGACAGTCGACCTGAGGCGAAAGATCCTGTTCACCCTGGGCATCGTGATCCTGTACCGGGTCGGCGCCTCGATACCGTCACCGGGCGTCAACTACCCGAACGTCCAGGAGTGCATCGCCGAGGTCAGTGGCGGCGAGGCGGGCCAGCTGTACTCGCTGATCAACCTGTTCTCCGGCGGCGCGTTGCTGCAGCTGTCGGTGTTCGCGGTGGGTGTCATGCCCTACATCACCGCGAGCATCATCGTGCAGCTGCTGACCGTGGTCATCCCACGCTTCGAACAGCTGCGGAAAGAAGGCCAGGCCGGTCAGGCCAAGATGACGCAGTACACGCGCTATCTGGCGATCGCCCTGGCCATCCTGCAGAGCACCAGCATCGTGGCACTGGCCGCCAACGGCGGGCTGCTGCAGGGTTGCTCGCTTGACATCATCCAGGGTCAGAGCGACGGCCTGCCGATCTTCACCCTCGTCGTCATGGTGATCGTGATGACGGCGGGCGCGGCCCTGGTGATGTGGATGGGCGAGCTGGTCACCGAGCGCGGCATCGGCAACGGCATGTCGCTGATCATCTTCGCCAGCATCGCCTCGGCGATGCCCGGTGAGGGCCAGAGCATCCTGGAGAGCCGCGGCGGCCTGGTGTTCGCGCTGGTCTGCGCGGGCGCGCTGGCCATCATCATCGGTGTGGTCTTCGTCGAGCAGGGCCAACGCCGCATCCCGGTGCAGTACGCCAAGCGCATGGTCGGCAGGCGCATGTACGGCGGCACGTCGACCTATCTGCCGCTGAAGGTGAACCAGGCCGGTGTCATCCCTGTCATCTTCGCGTCGTCGCTGATCTACATCCCGCAGTTGATCACCCAGCTGATCCAGAGCGGCAGCACCAACCCTGACGGCACCAGCTGGTGGAGCCGTTTCGTCGCGAACTACCTGACCGACCCGAGCAGCCCCGCCTATATCGCGATCTACTTCGCCCTGATCGTCTTCTTCACCTATTTCTACGTCTCGATCACCTTCAACCCGGATGAGCGTGCCGACGAGATGAAGAAGTTCGGCGGCTTCATCCCGGGCATTCGCCCCGGCAAGCCGACGGCGGACTACCTGCGCTACGTGCTCAGCCGGATCACCCTGCCCGGCTCGATCTACCTGGGCTCCATCGCCGTGTTGCCGAACCTGTTCCTCACCGTCGGAAGCGGCGGGCCGGTCCAGAACCTGCCCTTCGGCGGCGTCGGGGTTCTGATCATGGTCGGCGTGGGCTTGGATACCGTCAAACAGATCGAGAGCCAGCTCATGCAGCGCAACTACGAAGGGTTCCTGAAGTGAGAGTCGTTCTGCTCGGACCGCCCGGCGCCGGAAAGGGCACCCAGGCCCAGAAGCTCTCCGAGAAGCTGGGCATCCCGCAGATCTCGACCGGCGACCTGTTCCGGCAGAACATCGGCGACGGAACCCCGCTAGGAGTGGAAGCCAAGCGGTACCTCGACGCCGGCGATCTGGTGCCCTCCGAGTTGACCAACAAGCTGGTCGAGGACCGCATCGAGCAGGAGGATGCGGCCGCCGGGTTCATCCTCGACGGGTATCCCCGCTCGGTCGAGCAGGCCAAGGCGCTCGACGACATGCTCAGGCGCCACGACACCAAGCTCGACGCCGTGCTGGAGTTCAAGGTCTCCGAGGACGAGCTGTTCAAGCGGCTCGAGGCCCGCGGCCGCGACGACGACACCGAAGACGTCATCCGCAACCGCATGCAGGTGTACCGCGACGAGACCTATCCGCTGCTCGAGTACTACGGCCAGACGGACAGCCACGCCAACCTGCAGCAGGTCGACGCGGTCGGTTCGTTCGACGAGGTCTTCGCGCGGGCCCTGCGGGCGCTCGGCAAGTAAGCGTGGTCAGCCTGCCGGGCCTGCGCGGCCGCCGAGTCGTCGCGCAGCGCACCCCAGGGGAACTCGACGCCATGGCGGTCGCCGGGTCACTGGTGGCGTCCGCCCTGCGCGCGGTGCGCCAGGCCGCCGCTCCCGGGGTGTCCACCCTCGCGCTCGACGAGATCGCGGAGTCGGTGATCCGCGACGGCGGCGGCGTCCCGTCGTTCCTGGGCTATCACGGCTACCCGGCCAGCATCTGCTCGTCGGTCAACGACCGCGTGGTGCACGGGATCCCTTCGGCCGACGAGAAGCTGGCGGCCGGCGATCTGGTGTCCATCGACTGCGGCGCGATCGTCGACGGTTGGCACGGCGATTCGGCGATCACGTTCGGCGTCGGCCGACTGATCCCCATCGACGAGGCGCTGTCGCAAGCCACCCGCGAGGCCATGCTGGCCGGCGCCGCGGCCATGGTGCCCGGCAACCGGCTCACCGACGTGTCACACGCCATCGAGACTGCGACGCGCGCCGCCGAGAAGCGCTACGACCGCAAGTTCGGCATCGTCGCCAACTACGGCGGCCACGGCATCGGCAGGCAGATGCACATGGATCCGTTCCTGCCCAACGAGGGCGCTCCCGGCCGCGGCCCGCACCTGGCCGCCGGATCGGTGCTGGCGATCGAGCCGATGTTGAGCCTGGGCACCACCAAGACGATCGTCCTGGACGACGAATGGACCGTCGTCACCGCCGACGGCTCGCGCGCGGCGCACTGGGAACACACCGTCGCCGCCACCGACGACGGGCCGCGCATCCTGACCCAGGGTTCCTGAGCCGACTCCGTTCCGACTGCGCACTTTCCCCGCCGCGTCCAGCGTCGACGGCCAATACTGAACCGGACACCGGCCAGCCTCGTATCCATGACGGAGGTTGAACTTGGACAACCCGGAGGCCGCCGAAAGCCAGGCGATGCGGGCGCTATACGCCGAGCACTCCGCCGCCATCTGGCGCTACGCGGTGCGGCTGACGGGTGATACGGCTCGGGCGGAGGACGTGGTGCAGGAGACGTTACTGCGTGCATGGCGCCATCCCGAGGTGACCGGGGACAGCGAGAGGTCAGCGCGAGCCTGGCTGTTCACCGTCGCGAGGAACCTGGTCATCGACGAGCGGCGCAGCGCACGGTTTCGCAGCGAATCCGGCACCGCGGACATGGAGATGGCCGCGGACCGGCCCGGACCCGACGAGGTGGAGTCAGCGTTGAACCGGATGCTGCTCGGTGAGGCGATCGGCGCCCTGAGCGACGATCACCGCGCGGTCATCCGCCGCTCGTACTACCAGGGCTGGACCACCGCGCAGATCGCCGCCGACCTCCACATCGCCGAGGGCACGGTCAAGTCGCGACTGCACTACGGGGTGCGTGCGCTGAGACTGCGGCTCGAGGAGATGGGGGTGGCGCCGTGAAAGTCGACGATCGCTACGCGACGTGGGATGCCGCCTACGTGCTTGGCTCGTTGTCCGAGCCGGAACGTCGCGAGTACGAAGCGCATCTCAGTGCCTGCGCGCACTGCCGCGCCGCGGTCGAGGAGTTGCGCGGCATTCCGGCGCTGCTCGCCACCATCGACGCGGCCGAGATCGCCGATGGCGACTCCGAACCGCCCGCGCACGTTCTCGATTCGCTGCTGGACCGGCTGCGCGAGCGCAGGCGCCGGCGGCGCTGGTTGACGTCGGCGGCCGTGGGCCTGGCCGCCGCGCTGATCGCTGTCGCCCTGCTCTTCGCCGTCGGGCCTGCGCTCTTCGGGGAAGATCCGGCTAGGCCGCCCACGTCGAGTCAGGTGGCGATGGAGAAGGTGTCGGACACTCCGATCAACGCCACGGTCGAGTTGACCGGGTTCGGCTGGGGCACACGGATCGACATGGCCTGCACCTACGGGGACTGGGGCCGACGCGACGCGCCGCCGCAGCAACTGGCGATGGTGGTCGTCGGCCGCGACGGCAGCCGCAATCAGATCGCCACCTGGCTGGGGCTCTCCGGTGCGACGGCCCTGCCCAGCGCCAACACCCCGCTGCAAGCCGACCAGATCGCCGCCGTGCAACTGGTATCCCCCGAATCGGGACAGGTGCTGTTGCAACGCCGGGTGTAATTGACGCCATAGTTGAACCGGGTCGCCCGGGCCACCGTGTCACTGGTGAGCTTCGAAGGAAAGCAGGTACGGATGGCGACGACACATCGGGTGGTCGATCACATCGTGTCCTACCTTGCGGCGATCGGCGTCGATCTCATCTTCGGCGTGGACGGCGCCAACATCGAGGACCTCTACGACGCGGCACAGTTGCGCACCGACATCACCGCGGTGCTGGCCAAGCACGAGTTCGCCGCGGCGACCATGGCCGACGGCTACAGCCGCAGCGGTTGCGGGCTCGGGGTGCTGGCGGCGACGTCGGGCGGGGGCTGCCTGAACACCGTGCCCGGCCTGGGTGAGGCGCTGGCCAGCCGGGTGCCGGTGCTGGCCCTCATCGGGCAGCCACCGACCGGACTCGACGGCCGCGGCGCCTTCCAGGACACCAGCGGACGCAACGGCGCGCTCGACGGCGTGGCGTTGTTCTCCGCCGTGTCGGCGCAGTGCCGACGGGTGCTGGCACCCGCCGAGATCGTGCCGGCGCTGACCGAGGCGGTCGCCGCGGCGCTCGCTCGGCGTGGACCCGCCGTCCTGTTGCTGCCCAAGGACATCCAGCAGGCATCCATACCCCGCAACGGCGCCGCCGGGTGTACGCAACCGTCACGGCGGGTCGGGGATCCCGGTGTGCTGGTGCGCGCGCTGCGCGAGGCCGGCAGTCCGGTCACGGTCATCGCCGGTGAGCAGGTGGCGCGCGACGACGCCCGCGTTGAACTCGAGGCGTTGCGGGCGGTCTTGTGCGCCCGCGTGGCCACGGTGCCCGACGCCAAGGACGTCGCGGCCACACTCGGATCGCGTTCGGCTTCGGCCCTGGGCGTGACCGGGGTGATGGGACACCCGGGGGTCGCGGCGGCGGTCGCCCGCAGCGGCGTGTGCCTGCTCATCGGTACCCGCATGACGGTGACGGCGCGGGCCGGGCTGGACGACGCGCTGGCGACGGCCGCGGTGTACTCCCTCGGCTGCGCCGCGCCGTACCTGCCCTGCACCCACGTCCACACCGACGACCTGCGCACGTCGCTGACGCAGTTGACCGCTGCGCTGTCGAGCCCGCCCATCCGGGTTCGAGAGGCCACCGACGTGGTGCACCGCGAGCTGCACCCGCCCGAGCATCACGGCCCGGGTGTTCGCTACCGCGACGCGATGACGGTGCTCGACCGGACGTTGCCCGACGGGGTCGACATCGCGGTGGACGCCGGCAACATCGGAGCGGCGGCCATCCACCATCTGCCTGCCCGCCGCGACGGCCGGTTCCTCGTCGCCCTCGGGATGGGCGGGATGGGCTACAGCTTCGGCGCGGCGATCGGCATGGCGTTCGGACGCGGCAGGCGGACGGTCGTCATCGCCGGCGACGGCTCGTTCTACATGCACGGCATGGAGATCCACACCGCCGTGCAGTACGGCCTGCCGGTGACCTTCGTGCTGTTCGACAACCATGCGCACGCGATGTGCGTCACGCGTGAGCAGACGTTCTACGGCGGCGCCTACAGCTACAACAAGTTCGGCGCCAGTCGGCTGGGCGCCGGGCTCGCCGCGATGTTCCCCGGTCTGGCCGCGACCGACATCACCGACGTCGACGCCCTCCCCGGCGCGCTGGCCGCCGCGCTCGCGGCCGACGGCCCGTCGGTGGTCGCGGTCGAGTGCGCGGCGGACGAAATTCCCCCGTTCGCAGCCTTTCTGACCCAGCATGACTCGAAGGAGAGCACCGTCGATGCCATTCCGCGCGCTTGACGACATCACCGCCCACCGGCGCCACTCGGCGGGGACCGGCGACCCGCTCGACGGCGTGATCCGGGTCGAGACCTCGCCCCGGGAGAAGGCCACGCCGCTCATCATGGAGATGATGCGGTCGGTCTACCCGCACGACCAGGTCTTCGGCGAGTACTGCACCGTCAACAGCTACATCGACTGTCCGCCCGGTGCGCTGTTCGACTACCTGGCCGACACCCGATGCCTCGAGGAGTGGACGTACAGCACGCGTGGTTTCAGCCCCACCGAAGAGCCGGGGCTGTGGCTGGGCTATGACCTGCTCGCCCCGGACACCCGGATCTTTGCCCGGACGGTGGCGAACAGGGCGGCGATGACGGTGGACTACCACTGCGCCTGGGACCAGGGCACACACCTGTGGATGGTCTACCTGATGCGAATCGTGGACGCGCAGTTGGTGTTCGACAAGCCGGGTTCGGTGGTGCTGTGGACCAACTGCCATCACCCTTTCTACGACCGAAACCCCTACCCCGGCGCCGCCCCGCCGCAGCGGCCGGAATGGGTGGGCGACTTCTGGGACATGTTCGGCGCGGGCCACCTGCTCGAGTTGCGCAACCTCAAGGCCATCGCCGAGTATCGACACCGCAACGGTCTTCCCGTGACACCGGACTGGATGCGGTGAGGACGCGATGAGGACCGTCAGCCTGGTGGACGTCTCCACCTACCTGCCCGGCGATCCGATCAGCGCCGACTACTACGCGCAGTTCGCCGAGTCGGACGACCTGCGCGACAACGTGATGTTCCGCGCGCCGTCCTTCCGCCACCATGTCGCGCCGGACGAGACGGCCGTGGACATGGTGGAACACGCCGCGGCGGGCCTGCTCGAACGGCACGGAACCGACGTGCTCTCCGACGTCGACGTGCTGATCACCCACACCCAGATGCCCGACATGCCGTTCTACGGCGGCGGCGGTGCGATGGCAGACCGCCTCGGCATGCGGCCGGACTGGGTGCTCGACCTGCACAACGGGGGCTGTGCGGCGTTCGTGCTCGGTCTGAAGCTGGCCCAGCAGCTGCTGGCCTCGGGCGCGGGGCACACGGCCCTGATCGCCGTCGCGCAGAACGCCGCAGGGCAGGTGTTCGACCAGCCGGGCGTGCGGCGCAAGGCGCAGGCCGCGGTGCCCGGCGACGGCGCGGCGGTCGGGCTGGTGACGGTGTCGCCGCGGTCGCCGATACTCGACGTCGAGTGCCGCACCTACGGAGAGTTCGCCGGCGATATGACGATCGCGATCGACCCGCCGCGCAAGTGGTGGCAGCCCGGCCCGGGGGAGGGCTACATCGGCTTCACCGAAAGCAAGATCACCAAGGTGCTGGCCCGGGGCAATCGCCAGGTGCCCGAGGTGTCCTACGTGGTCTGTGACCGCATCGGCGTCAAACCCGCAGACCTCGACCTGCTCGTCACCAACCAACCCAACCGGGTGTTTCTCCGGAACTGGCGCGAGGCTCTGGAGCTTCCCGCCGAGCGGCACGTCGACACCTTCGACGAGTGCGGCAACCTGTTCGCCGCCGCCATCCCGGTCAACCTGGACCGCGCGATTCGGGATGACCGGCTGCGTGCCGGTGACGTGATCTTGATGGCGGCGTTCGCGCACGCCGGTGATTTCGCCGGCGCGGCCGCGGTGCGATGGGGCGGCCGCTGATGGCGACGCCGGCCCGCATCGGCGGTGGGGCGCTCGGTGCGCTGCCCAGCGCAGCGGACCCGTCGGCCTTGTCGCTCAACGAGAATCCGTTCCCGCCGCTGCCCTCGGTGCGGTCGGCGCTCACCGCGTCGATCGACGCCGCGAACCGGTACCCGGAGTACCTGCCGCAGCGGTTGCGTGCGCTGATCGCCGCCCACATCGGCGTGCGCGATGAGCAGGTCGTGATCGGCGCCGGTGCGACAGGGGTGGTCATGCAGGTGCTGCAGGCGGTGACGAGTCCCGGCGACAGGATCGTGATGGCGGCTCCGACGTTCGACGGGTATCCGATCGTCGCGCAGATCGCCCGGTTGAAGACGGTGGCCGTCGCGCTGGACCGGCACGGTCGCCACGATCTGGACGCGATGGCCGCGGCGGCCGCGCAGGCGAGAGTCGTCGTCATCTGTCGTCCGCACAATCCGACGGGGACGGTAGAAACGGCCGCCGACATCGAACGGTTCCTGCAGAAGGTCTCCGTCGAGACCGTTGTGGTGCTCGACGAGGCCTATTTCGAGTTCCTGTCGGCGGCGCACCGCCTCGATACGGCCGCAATCATCAGTCGGCACCCGAACGTCGTTGTGATCCGGACGTTCTCGAAGGCCTACGGGCTGGCGGGTCTGCGCATCGGATACGGCTTCTGCGCTTCGGGGCTGGCGCGCCGGCTGTGGGCCATGCAGTTGCCCTTCGGTGTCCCGCTCACCGCCCTCGTCGGCGTGGCAGCGTCGTATGACGCGGACAGCCAGCTGCAGCAACGGATCCGGTACATCACCGGTGAACGGCACCACCTTCGGCTGCGGCTGCGGTCGCTTGGGGTGTACAGCACCGACAGCCACGCCAACTTCCTCTACCTGCCGCTCGGCGAGCGTCCGTGGCCAGAGGTGTTCGACAGCAGCGGATTGCAGGTGCGCCACTACCCCGACGGTGGCGTGCGGATCACCGTCGGTGACCGGCGCTCGACGCGGGCGGTGTCGGCCGCGGTGGCCTCGAGCCGTCCGTGAGACCGCGGTGACGGGAAACTTCCGGGCGCGCTGACAGCGATGGGGTATGAAGAGGCATGCCCCTGGAGCCGTCGAAACCCGCTGATCGTGACCCGATCGCGTTGGCCCGCGCCAATTGGGAGCGGTCGGGCTGGGGCGAGGTGGCCGACGGCATGGTGGCGGTGACGTCGGTGATGCGCGCGCACCAGATCCTGCTGGCGCGCGTCGAGACGGCGTTGCGCCCCTACGATCTGAGCTTTTCGCGATTCGAGTTGTTACGCCTGCTGGCCTTCACCCGAGCGGGCGCGCTGCCGATCACCAAGGCCTCCGACCGGCTGCAGGTGCACGTCACCAGCGTCACGCACGCCATCCGGCGGCTGGAGGCCGACGGACTGGTCGAACGGACACCGCACCCCACCGACGGCCGCACCACGCTGGTGCGCATCACCGACCTCGGCCGCTCGACGGTCGAAGACGCGACGGTCACCCTGAACAAAGAGGTGTTCTCCGACATCGGCATGTCCGAGGAGGAGTCGCGTGCCCTTGCCTGGTCGATCCAGACGCTGCGCAGGAACTCCGGCGACTTCTAGCGCAAGGTCAGCCGGCCGCGCGCAACCGATCAGCGCTCATCGCGCACGGAGCCGGCGACCGCCGGACTGGACGGCAACGGGATCGTGGCCGTCACCGCGGTACCCGCCCCCGGTCGTGAACGGATGTGCAGGCGGCCGCCGACGATCTCGGCGCGCTCGGCCATCGACAGCAGGCCGTAGCCACCCATGTCATCGCCCCCGAGCGGGTGTTCGAAGGTGTCGAAACCGACTCCGTCGTCGATGATCTCGAGTCGGGCGATGTCTCCGGAGTCGCCCGACTCGACGGCGAAAGTCAGCCGTGCGGTGCTGGCGTCGGCGTGTTTGACGACGTTCTGCAGGCATTCCTGCGCGATCCGGTACAACGCCAGCTCGATGTGGTCGGGCAGCCGGGTTTCGGCGAGGTCGACGTCGATGCCGATCTGCGGTATCGAACGCGCCAGGCTGGCCAGCCCACCGGCCAGTCCGAGGTCATCGAGCACCGGCGGGCGCAGGCCGCTGATCGCGGCGCGCGCTTCCTGCAGCGTCAGCTCGACGAGTTCCCTTGCCTTGCCGAGTTGTTCGGCGACGATGGCAGGGTCGTCGGACCGGGTCGCGGCGTCGAGACGGTACGACAGTGTCACGAGTCGCTGCGAGATCCCGTCGTGGATATCGCCTGCGAGTCGGCGCCGCTCCAACTCCTGAGCCTCGATCACCTGCTCGACGAAGTTCTCGTGCGCCCGCTCGCGGGCGACCAATTGGCGGTGCAGCCGGGCCTGGTGCATGGCACCGGCGATGAGCCGTCCGATCACCACCAGCAACTCGACGTCGCGCTCGGTGAATTCACGCCTCTGTACGGTGTGCACGTTGAGCACGCCGACCAGCCCGCCCGGGTCGGTCTCCATCGGCACCGACACCATCGAGGTGAAATCCGAGCCCCGAAGCGACTGGAACGGCATGTACCGCGGGTCGGACTCCTTGTCCTGGGTGATCACCACGGGTTCGCGGTGACTGGCCACCCAGCCCGAAATGCCCTGTCCGAGCGGCAGTCTGATCTTGCCGATCTGCGAGTCGAATGGTGGTGTCGCGCCGGCGAGGGTGAGCGAGCGGTCGCTGTCGTCGAGGACGTGGACGAAGCAGACGTCGCTGGCGGTGGCCGCCGTGATCATCCGCGCCGCGGCGGCCGCCAAGGGTTCGACGCCGGGACCCTTCGACGCCGCCTGGATCAGCTCGCGAAGCAGCCCCAGCTCGCGGTCCGCGGCCAGGGCGTACTGGCTGAGCTCGTGTACCGCGTCGGGTGGGCCGCTGCTCATTGGTAGATCCCCTCACGCAGCGCGGTCGCCACGGCGCCGGTGCGGTCACTGACCCCGAGCTTGCGGTAGATCGAGCTGAGATGCGATTTGACCGTCTCGTCGCCGATCACCAGCTTGGTGGCGATGGCGCGGTTGGACAGGCCGTTGACGACGAACGACAAGATCTCGCTCTCCCGCTGGGTGAGGCCCTGCCGGGCACCGGGCCAGAATTCGTCGCGCTGCAGCCGCGCCGCGGTGTCGACGGCGCGCGCGGCCATGCCCGGGTCGATCGCGGTCTCGCCGCGGTGCACGAATTCCAGCTGACGCACCAGCTCGTCGCTGCTGATGCTCTTCAGCAGGTAGCCGGAGGCCCCCACCCGCAGGGCCTGGAACAGGTACTGCTCGTCGTCGTAGACCGACAGCATGACGACCTTGCGCTCCGGATTGCGCTCGCGCAGCTCCAGGCACAGGTCGAGGCCGCTGGAACCCTGCATGCGAACGTCGGAGAGCACGATGTCGGGGTCGAGATCGTCGACGACGCTGAGCGCTCGCTCGGCACCGATCGCCTGCCCGACCACCTGCACCCGGTCGGCAAACACCGCCAGCATGGCCTTGAGGCCTTCGATGACCATTTCGTGGTCGTCGACCAGCACTAATCGCACCGGGGAGCTGCTCGGCATGGCACCAACCTTAGAGGTGCCGTTTGCGGTGGTAGAGGAACTTGGCATCCCCGATCCCCCGATTGGGGGAGGTCTTGGTGTTGTGACTTGAGCCACCCTTGTTCCCATGCCGACAACGCATGAGACGACATGGCGCGCAGGCCGGTTCTGGTGGGACTGCGCTTCGCCCTCCGATCCGCGATGTGCCCTGCGTGCCGTGGTCTTCGACCTCGACGCCCTGACCGACATCGAATGCGACGGCCACCGCGTAGCGTACAACGCGGCCTTCGCGGCCCACGGGCTGGATTGCCACTGGTCGGTAGCGCGCTACCGGCAGCTGCTGGCGCTGACCGACGAGCGCCAGCGTGTCGCCGCGGAGTTGCGGAAGCGGTGCGTGGCGACCGAGTCCGACGTGCTGACCGCGCTGCTGGCCGACGAGATCTACACGACCAAGACCATGATGTTCGACGAGTTGATCCTCGAGCACGACCTGTCGCCGCGGCCCGGACTGGTCGACTTCGTGATGGACGCCGTCGGTGCAGGCGTTGAGGTGGCCGTGGTCGCCAACGGCCGGCGGGCGTGGGTGGAGCCGCTGGTGCGCCAACTGATCGGCGAGGGACTCGTCGAGACGGTCGTCGCCGTCGAGGACGTCACCAAGCCGATGCCGGATCCCGAAGCGCATCGTCACGCGCTGGACGACCTGGGCGTGTCCGCCGAGGACGCGGTCGCCGTCAGCGGCTCGGCCTGCGGTTTGCGGGCGGCGAACGCGGCCGACCTGGCGACCGTGGTGGTCACCGGCGAGGGCACCCCGGACATTCCGACGGCGCTGGCCGTGCGGCCGAACTTCGACGGCGACTCGCCACTGACGATCGCCGATTGCCAACGGATGCATGCCAACTGGTGGAGGCTCCGCAAGCCGACAGCTGCGTAGCAGCGAATTGGGCCGCAGCTGCGTAGCAGCGAATTGGGCCGCAGCTGCGTAGCAGCGAATCAGGCCGCAGCTGCGTAGCAGCGAAGGGTAACGTGCGGGAATGGCTGATATTCCCACCACGATCCCGTCCACCGACGAAGCGCTTGCCCGCCTGGAGATGCCGCTTGTCGACGCGATGATGACCCAGCGTGCCGTGCGTCGCGTCCTTCCCGATCCGGTCGACGACGCGGTGGTGTTGAAGTGCATCGAGTTGGCCCTGCGGGCACCCACCGGCTCGAACGGGCAGAACTGGGAGTTCATCGTCGTCAAGGACGCCGCCGTGAAGGGCCGACTCGGCAAGCGTTACCGCCAGGCCTGGTCGCTGTACGGCGGGATCGGTCGGCGCGTCGCCGGCAGTGACGAGTCGATGCAGAAGATCCTGCGGGCCGTGCAATGGCAGGTGGACCACTTCGATGAGATCCCGGTACTGGTGGTGCCGTGTCTGCGCGGTGGAATGCGGTTGCCGTACGTGCCATCGCCGTTCGTCGGTGAGTCGTCGTTCTTCGGATCGATCTACCCCAGCGTGCAGAACCTGCTGCTCGCGGCGCGGGCGATGGGGCTGGGCGCATCACTGATCACCCTGCCGCTGTGGAGTGTGACGTCGGCGCGCAAGACCCTGGGCCTGCCGCTGACCGTCACACCCGTCTGCGTCGTGCCTTTGGGCTGGCCGCGCGGTCGGTACGGGCCGACGACACGCAAGCCCGTCGAGCAGGTCGCCCACCTGGACGGGTACGGCAACCGTGCCTGGCTCGGCACTGCCCAGGACCGCTGAATCAGCTGCGGAGCATCTCGATCACGGCGCTGAAGTCCTTGTCCGCATGGTCGGCCGCGTATTTCGCGTAGATCTCGGCCGCATGGCTGCCCAGCGGGGCGTTGGAACTCGTCGACTTCACCGCGTCCATCGCCAGGCCGAGGTCCTTGTTCATCAGGGCGGTCGCGAAACCGGGCTTGAAGTCATTGTTGGCCGGCGAGGTCGGCACGGGACCCGGCACCGGACAGTTGGTGTGCACCGACCAGCAGTTGCCGGTGGCGCCGGTGATGACGTCGAACAGCGACTGCGCCGACAACCCCAGCTTCTCGGCGAGCACGAACGCTTCACCGATCGCAATCTGCTGCACCGCCAGCACCATGTTGTTGCACAGTTTGGCCGCCTGACCGGTGCCCGATGCGCCGCAGTGGATCACCTTGCCCGCCAACGGTTCCAATACCGGCCGCGCCCGCTCCACGGCGGACTCCTCGCCGCCGACCATGAACGCCAGCGTGCCGGCGGTCGCACCCTTGACGCCGCCGGAGACGGGCGCATCCAACTGGGCGAAACCGCGGTCGGCGGCCTGGGCGTTGATGGAGCGCGCGTCGTCGACCGAGATCGTCGACGTGTCGATGAACAGCGTGCCCTCGTGCGCGACAGGCAGGATCTCGGCGTAGCAGGATTTGACGATGTCACCGTTGGGCAGCGAGGTGATGACCACCTCAACGTCGGCGGCGGCCGCGGCGCCGCTGTCGAACACTCGTGCACCCTTCTGCGCCGCAGCGTCTTTGAGGGCAGGCACGGGATCGAAGCCGTGCACGGTGTGGCCGGCGGAAAGCAGATTGGCCGCCATCGGACCGCCCATGTGGCCCAGGCCCAGGAATGCGACAGTGCTCATGATCGGCTCCTCCTATGCGGACGCGCGCACCTTGGCGGCTTCCGACCGCCCGATGACCACGCGCATGATCTCGTTCGTACCCTCGAGGATCCGGTGCACCCGCAGATCCCGGACGATCTTCTCCAGCCCGTACTCGGTGAGGTAGCCGTAGCCGCCGTGCAGCTGCAACGCCTGATCGGCCACGGTGAAACACGAGTCGGTGACGTAGAGCTTGGCCATCGCACAGAGTTCCACCTTGTCGGGGTGGTTCTCGTCGAGCGCACGGGCGGCCCGCCACAACAGGTTTCGCGACGTCTCCAATGCGGTGGCCATGTCGGCGAGCGTGAAGCGGATGGTCGGTTCGTCGAGCAGGGCGCCGCCGAACGCCTCGCGGTCGCGCAGGTGGGCGGCGGTCTTGTCGTAGGCGGCCTGCGCACCGCCCAATGAACACGCGGCGATGTTGATGCGGCCGCCGTTGAGCCCGTTCATCGCGATCCCGAAGCCGGCGCCCTCACCCTCGGCGCCGCCGAGCATCGCGTCGGCGGGCACCCGCACGCCTTCCAGGATCACCTGCGCGGTGGGCTGTGCGTTCCAGCCCATCTTCGACTCGTTGGCACCGAAACTGAGTCCGGGCGCGTCCTTCTCGACCAGGAACGTCGAGATGCCCTTGCTTCTCGGATGCGGACCCTCACCTCCGGTGCGAGCCATCACGACGTACATGTCCGACGCCCCGGCGCCCGAGATGAACTGCTTGACACCGTCGATGACCCAGTCCGCTCCAGCGTCGCCGCCGGCCCGGACGGCCTTGGTGCGCAATGCACCGGCGTCGGATCCAGCCCCGGGTTCGGTCAGGCAGTAACTCGCGATGGCCTCCATCGAGGCCAGCCGAGGCACCCACGACTTTCGTTGTTCGTCGGTGCCGTAGGTGTCCACCATCCACGCGCACATGTTGTGGATCGACAGGAACGCAGCGACCGTCGGGTCAGCCGCCGCCAGCTGCTCGAAGATGCGCACGGCGTCGAGCCGACGCAACTCGCTGCCGCCGACATCATCGCGGCAGTAGATCGCGGCCATCCCGAGTTCGGCGGCCTCGCGCATTACTTCGGTGGGGAAGTGCTTGGTGGCATCCCACTGCAATGCACCTGGCGCGAGGCGCTTCTCGGCGAACGCAGCCGCCGTCTCGGCGATCACCCGTTCGTCGTCGTCCAGACCGAAATAGTCCAACGCTACTTCTCCTCGCGCGAGCGGTCGTCGGGCTATTTCATGGTGGGGATGACGAACTCGGCGCCGTCCTTGACTCCCGACGGCCAACGCTGGGTGACGGTCTTCGTCCTCGTGTAGAACAGGATCGAGTGCGGTCCGTGCTGGTTCAGGTCGCCGAAGCCGGACCGCTTCCAGCCGCCGAACGTGTGGTAGGCCACCGGAACCGGAATCGGCACGTTGACGCCGACCATGCCGACCTGGACCCGATTGACGAAGTCGCGGGCGGCGTCACCGTCGCGGGTGAAGATCGCCACGCCGTTGCCGTATTCGTGTTCGGACGGCAGCCGCAACGCTTCTTCGTAGTCGCCGGCCCGGACGATGCACAACACCGGGCCGAAGATCTCGTCGGTGTAGATCGACATGTCGGTGGTGACGTGGTCGAACAGCGTGGGTCCGATGAAGAAGCCGTTCTCCAAGCTCTCCTCACCGAATTGCAGGTCGTCGCTTGTCCGTTCGCGACCGTCGACCACGATGTCGGCGCCGGCCTCCACGCCCGCGTCGATGTAGCTGCGCACCCGCTTGAGCGCGGCCTCGGTGACCAGCGGGCCGTAGGTGGCCTTCGGGTCGAGGCTGTGGCCGACGCGCAGTTCGCTGACCCTCTCGGCCAGTCGGGCGCGCAAGCGGTCGGCGGTTTCCTTGCCGACCGGCACCGCGACGCTGATCGCCATGCACCGCTCACCGGCGCTGCCGTACCCGGCGCCGATCAAGGCGTCGACGGCCTGGTCGAGGTCGGCGTCGGGCATCACGATCATGTGGTTCTTGGCGCCACCGAAGCACTGTGCGCGCTTACCGTTGGCCGCTGCGGTGGAGTAGATGTACTGGGCGATGTCGGAGCTACCGACGAAGCCCACCGCCTGGATCGCCGGGTGCTCGAGGATGGCGTCGACGGCCTCCTTGTCGCCCTGTACAACCTGGAACACCCCCGGCGGCAGGCCGGCCTCCAGAAACAGCTCGGCCAGCCGGACCGGCACCGAAGGGTCACGCTCGGACGGCTTGAGGATGAAGGCATTGCCACACGCCAGGGCGGGCCCGGCCTTCCACAGCGGGATCATCGCCGGGAAGTTGAACGGCGTGATGCCCGCGACGACACCGAGCGGCTGGCGCAGCGAGTACACGTCGATGCCGCTGCCTGCGCCCTCGGTGTACTCGCCCTTGAGCAGGTGGGGGATCCCTACCGCGAACTCGATCACCTCGATGCCGCGCTGGATGTCGCCAAGCGAGTCGGCGTGGGTCTTGCCGTGCTCCAGCGACAGCAGGTCGGCCAGCTCGTCAGCGTTCTGGTTGACCAGTTCGATGAACTTCATCAGCACCCGGGCGCGGCGCTGCGGGTTCCACGCCGCCCACTGGATCTGCGCCTCGGCGGCGCCGGCCACTGCGGTGTCGACGTCGGCGGCCGAGGCCAGCGACACCTGCGCCTGAACCTCACCGGTGCTGGGATTGAAGACGTCGGCGGTGCGCGGCGACTGTCCGGTGGACCGCTTGCCGTTGATGAAATGCGGGATCTGATTGGTCATGAGCATGCCCTTCGCCGACTAGATACTTGGATATCCTAGTAACCGCGGGACGGCACGCGCAAGATCCGGGGTCGGGTCAGAGGCCGAGCAGCCGGACAGTTTCTGCACGCATCTCGACCTTGCGCACCTTGCCCGTCACCGTCATCGGGAACTCGTCGACGACGCGCACGTAGCGGGGAATCTTGTAGTGGGCGAGTTGGTCTACGCAGAACTCCCGCACCGTGTCGGCGTCCAGCGGTCGAGCGCCCGATCGCATCTTCACCCACGCGCAGATCTCCTCGCCGTATTTCTCGTCCGGAACCCCGACGACCTGGACATCCTCGACGTCGGGGTGGGTGTGAAGAAACTCCTCGACCTCCCGGGGATAGACGTTCTCGCCTCCGCGGATCACCATGTCCTTGATGCGCCCGACGATCTGGCAGTAGCCGTCGTCGCGCATCACCGCGAGATCTCCGGTGTGCATCCATCCGTGAGAGTCGATGGCCTCCCGGGTCCTGTCGTCGTCGTCCCAATAGCCGGTCATCACCGAGTACCCGCGCGTGCAGAACTCGCCGCGAACACCGCGCGGGACAGTGGCTCCGGTATCCGGGTCGACGATCTTGACCTCAACGTGCGGGTGCACGCGACCGACGGTGGCGGTCCGTCTGTCCAGGTCATCGTCGATGAGGGTCTGGCATGAGACCGGCGAGGTCTCGGTCATGCCGTAGGCGATCGCGACCTCGGGCATGTGGAGTTCGTTGATGCAACGCTTCATCAGCTCCATGGGGCAGGTGGCACCGGCCATGATCCCGGTCCGCAGCGACGACAGGTCGCGCTGCGCGAGCTCGGGCTGGGCAAGCATCGCGATGAACATCGTGGGCACGCCGTACACCGCGGTGCAACGCTCGGCTTCGATGGCCGCCAGGGTCGCGCCGGGATCGAAGCCGGCTGCCGGGATCACCATGGTGGCGCCGTGCGTGGTGCAGCCGAGATTGCCCATCACCATGCCGAAGCAGTGGTAGAAGGGCACGGGGATACACAGCCGGTCGCCGGGACGGAAGTTGATGAGTTCGGTGACGAAGTAGCCGTTGTTGAGGATGTTGCGGTGCGAGAGCACCGCCCCTTTCGGCGAGCCCGTGGTGCCCGAGGTGTACTGGATGTTGATCGGGTCGGACGGCATCAAGCCGTCGTGCCGGGATTGCAGGTCTGTGATCGAGACCCGTTCACCGCGCTGTCGCAAGGTGTCCCAGTCGCCGGATCCCAGGAACACCACCTCCTCGAGGTCGGGCACCTCCTGGCGCACCTCGGCGACCATGCCTCGGTAGTCGGAGGACTTGAAGCTCGTCGCCGACACGAGCAGCCGGACACCTGAATGCCGTAGCACATAGGCCAGTTCGTGGGTGCGGTAGGCCGGATTGATCGTCACGAGAATCGCACCGACCTTGGCGGTGGCGTATTGGATAATCGTCCACTCCGCGCAGTTGGGTGCCCAGATGCCGACTCGATCACCGGGTTTGATGTCACCGGCCAGCAGGGCGCGGGCAACGAGGTCGACCTCGGTGTTGAGCTCGGCATAGGTCCACCGTCGACCGGTGCTGACGTCGACGAGGGCCTCGACGTCGGGGTGAACGGAGACGGTTCTCTCGAAGTTCGTCCCGATCGTCTCCTCCAACAGGGGAGCCTCGGTCGAACCCGCCGCATAGGACTCGGCCGTGACGTGTTCGCCGGAAGTGGGCGAGGTTACAGGTTGTCCCGCTGGTGAGGTGGTCATCGGTCGCTCCTCGGTATGCGGTGTTACAGGTCCACGCGGTCGGCGAGCAGCGCTCGGTGGCGGGCACTGCTACCGAACAGTGCTTCGGTGGTCTTGGCTCGGCGGAAGTACAGGTGAACGTCATGTTCCCACGTGAACGCGATCCCGCCGTGTACCTGGAGGGCCGAACCGGCGCACTGAGTGAACGTGTCCGCGGCCTGGGCCTTGACCAACGGTGCCGTGCTCGCCAGTTCATCCGGGTCGCCGGCGCTCATCGCGGCGAACATCACCGCCACGCGGGTCGCGTCGATCTCGATCATCATCTCGGCGCACGAATGCTTGACCGCCTGGAACGAACCGATGGGTCGGCCGAACTGCGTTCTGGTGCAAGCATGTTCGACGGCAAGTGCGAGACATGCCTCGGCGCCGCCGAGCATCTCGGCCGATAGCAGCACACGTGCCACGTCGAGCACCCGCTCCATCCGGCCGGGTGTGGCGGCCGCCAGCGGCTCCGCTGACGCGTTGTCGAGCGTCAACCTGGCGACCGGCCGGGTGACGTCGAACGAGGGCAGGCGCTCGACCGTGACGCCGGGGGTGCCTGCCGCCACCATGTAGACCCCCACCGAGTGGCCTGCGCGCGCCGGCACGGCGAACACATCCGCGACGTGCCCGTGCAGTACCGGTGAGCACTCGCCGACGAGGGTGGTCCGGCCATCGTCGCGACGAGCCATTACGGTCGACGCCGCTTCAGCGGCATCGGTTCCCGCTGCCGCGAAGGCTCCGACGAGCTCGCCGCTGAGCAACCCGGGAAGCAGCCTGTGGCGCTGGGTCTCGTCACCCATCCGCATGACGGCCTCGATGGTGAAGGTGGTGGCGGCCATCGGGACGGCGGTGAGTGCGCGGCCGAGCTCCTCGAACGCGATCGCAGTCTCGAGCATGGTGCCACCGGCTCCGCCGTATCCGGTTGCGATGTTCAGCCCGGGCAGATCCAGCTCGGCGCACAGCCGTTTCCAGAGCGGTCCGTCGTAGCCTTCTGCGGCGGCCACGTCGCGCAGATGCGCCATGTTCCCCGCATGGCGGAGGAATCCGCGCAGCGACGCTCTGAAGTCATCCTGTTCGGCGCTGTAGCGGAAGTCCATGTCAGCGCGGCTCCTTCGGAAGACCCAGCAGCCGTTCCCCGATCACGTTGCGCTGGATCTGGGAACTGCCGGCGTAGATCGTCGCGGCGCGCCCATAGAGCAGTTGCTCCATCCAGCAGCCGACCGAGTTGGGCGTACCCGCCACCGGAGCCAGCAGCGCCGCGCCGTTTCCCGGACCATTGGGGCTCAGTGCCTCCAGCCCCACTATCTCCACGGCGAGCTCGGTATAGCGCCGGAAGTACTCGCTCCAGATGACCTTGCTGATCGCGGCGTCGGCCCCCGGGCGTTGTCCGGTCAGCAGTGCGGTCAAGCCCCGATATCCCTGATAGCGCAGGATCTGGACCCGCGAGTGGCACCATGCGAGCTTGTCGCGGATCAGGGGATCCGTGTGTAGCCCCCGGGCGCGGGCGAGTGTGCGGAGCCGTTGCAGGTCGCGGCCGAATTCCGCTGCTGCGGAGATGATCTGCGAGCCACGCTCGAAGCCGAGCAGCGTCATGGCCGCGGTCCACCCGCCGCCGACCCCGCCGAGCACGTCGGCCGCCCCGGCGCGGGCGCCGGTGAGGAAGACCTCGCAGAACGACGCGTGTCCGGCGGCGTTGGCGATCGGACGGACCTCGACACCCCGCTGGTCGATCGGCACCAGCAGCATCGACAGCCCCGCGTGCCTGGGTCGGGCGGGATCCGTTCGCGCCAGCAGGAAGATCCAGTTCGCCGTCGGACCCGCCGACGTCCAGGTCTTCTGCCCGTCGATCACCCACTCGCCGCCGTCGAGCACGGCGCGGGTCCGCACCGATGCCAGGTCCGAACCCGCTTCCGGTTCGGAGAAGCCCTGGCACCACCGGTCTTCGCCGGACAGGATCCTGGGCAGGAAGCGCGCCTTCTGCTCCTCGGAGCCGAGCGCGATCAGCGTATTTCCGAGCAGATCGATTCCGAGGGCGTCGTTCTCGGCCCGTTCCGGGGCGCCGACACGAGCGAATTCCTCTTCCAGCACCAGTTGTTCAATTACGGACAGACCGCCGCCGCCGTACTCCTTGGGCCACGACACGGCGACGAGCCTTCGGTCAGCCAGGATCTTTCGCCATCGCCGCCCGATCTGCTTGCGCTCATCGGGCGCAAGGGCACCTGCGCCCGGCCAGTCACTCGGCAGGTGCTCGCTGAGAAGGGCACGGATCTGTTCGCGAAACGCGGCGGCTTGTGGTGGGTAGTCGACGTCCATATGCCTCGCCTGCCTCAAGGTCGGTGCTTGGCCGCGGGCAGTATGTCGGGTGCCAACCGCCAGTCCTCCAGCCCGTGCTCGACCGTCCCGATGCCCAGCGGGTCACCGGTCTTCTCGGCCCAGTGGGCGTGGTTGAGCTGGTGCAGGGAGAAGCACGCGTCGAGCGCGGTGCCGAAGCCCATGGCGTCGACGGTCTGGTTCACCGACTCCTTGATCAGCAGCGCTGTCAGCGTGGGCAGCTTGGCGATCCGGCGTGCGAAGTCGACCGTGCACTGGGACAGTTCGTCGCTGGGGAAGACCTTGCTGACCATGCCGAGTGCGTGGGCATCGTCGGCGTTGAGCGCATCGCCGGTTAGCAGTAGCTCTTTGGCCTTGCGCGGGCCGAATTCCCAGGGATGACCGAAATACTCCACCCCGCACATCCCCAGTCGGGTGCCGACGACGTCGGCGAATACCGCGTCGTCGGCGGCGACGATGAGATCACAGCACCATGCCAGCATCAGGCCGGCGGAGAGAACCATGCCGTTCACCTCGGCGATGGTGATCTTGCGCAGATTGCGCCACCGCCTGGTGTTCTGGAAGAAGTAGTGCCACTCCTGGCGATGCCGGGTCTCGACGCCGCCGATCGTCCCGCCGTTGCATTGGTACGTCGGGTGCTGATCGGGACCGGGTGTGCGTTCGCGGACATCGTCGGAGGACCCGAGATCGTGACCGGCGGAGAAGGAGGGCCCCGCGCCGCGCAGGATCACCACCCGCACGGTGTCGTCCGTTTCGGCGAGTTCGAACGCCGACCCGAGTTCGACGAGCATTCCCCGGTTCTGCGCGTTCCGCTGTTTGGGGCGATCGAGAGTGACCACGGCGATGCGACCGTCGTCGAGCAGTTCGTAGTCGATGTAGTCGAAAAGCTGCACGACGTGCTCCCTTCAAGTCGGCACCCCCGCTGCGCGGGATCCGCTGATGCAGAAGATTACGCGTGGCGTGACCAGAATGTCCATAGACGATACGGGCAGAGTAAAAGAATATCCACGCTAAACCAGCAAGATATTCCGTACTTGCGCCGCATGAAGTATCTTGCTAGTACTGTGTTGTACATCGCAGTTGAGGCGCGAGACCCACCCGGGCTGCTCGATCCCTACGGCGGCTCGCAAGTGACCACAATCGAGAGGTGCACGATGGAACTGGGACTTTTCCTGATGCCGGCGCATCCACCGGAGCGCAGCCTGTACGACGCAACCCAGTGGGACCTCGAGGTCATCGAGCTCGCCGATCAGTTGGGCTACGTGGAGGCCTGGGTCGGCGAACATTTCACCGTGGCTTGGGAGCCGATCTGCGCACCGGACCTGCTGCTGGCCCAAGCGCTGCAACGGACGAAGTCGATCAAGCTCGCCCCCGGTGCGCATCTGCTTCCCTACCACCACCCGGTGGAACTGGCCCACCGGGTGGCCTACTTCGACCACCTTGCCCAGGGGCGCTTCATGCTCGGCGTCGGCGCCAGCGGTATCCCCGGTGACTGGGCGCTGTTCGACGTGGACGGCCAAAACGGTGAGCATCGCGAGATGACCCGCGAGGCGCTTGAGATCATGCTGCGCATCT